>JBAXUS010000565.1:0-1359 GCA_037129555.1 Planctomycetota bacterium | reverse complement strand
GTGGTGCCGATGATGTCGGCGGGCATCATGTCCGGGGTGCATTGAATGCGCGCGAAATCAAGCGCGAGTGCGTCGGCGAGTGTTCGGACTAGTCGTGTTTTTCCCAGCCCTGGCAAGCCTTCGAGCAGCACGTGTCCGCCCGCAAAAAGTGCGGTGAGCACGCCCTCGACGATCTCTTCCTGGCCGACAATCGATTTCGCGATTTCAGCGCGGATTCGTGCGAGTGCATCGGTGAAGCGTTTGGCTTCTGCTGCAACGTCGGTCATGGTTGTTCCCAAAAAGTAGAGTCGAATTTTATTTGGCTTATTCTGGCTTGAATGAGAAGCGAGCCGATTAAAAATCGGCTCTACTTTATCAATGCTTTCATTTCGCGCACGGCTTCGCGGAAACCAACAAACAGAGATCGCGCCACAATCGCGTGACCGATGTTCAGTTCCTCCATGTTCGGGATCGCCGCGACGACGAGAACGTTGCGATAGTTTAGCCCGTGACCTGCATTCACTCGCAAACCGGATTGTGTGGCGAACAGCGTACCTTCGCGGAGGGCTTCAAAGCGCCGCGCGATTTCTGCTTCACCTCGCGCATCGGCGTAGGAGCCGGTATGCAGTTCAATGAACGGCGCACCGGTCTTTGCAGACGCCTCAATTTGGCGTGGCTCGGGGTCGATGAATAAGCTGACTTCAATCCCGGCATCAGCGAGTTTCGCGACGGTTTCGCGGACGCGCGTAAACGAGCCCGCCACATCCAAGCCGCCTTCAGTCGTGACTTCTTCGCGTTTTTCCGGAACAAGACAGACACATGCGGGCTTCAGTTTTAGCGCGATGGCGAGGACTTCGCTCTCGACAGCCATCTCTAAATTCACGCGTGTTTGAACAGTCCGGACTAGAATCTCGACATCACGGTCCTGAATATGTCGCCGGTCCTCGCGCAGATGAACGGTGATCTGATCCGCTCCGCCCAACTCGGCTTCAACGGCGGCCCACACGGGATCCGGTTCGTAGGTTCGGCGGGCTTGACGCACCGTCGCGACGTGATCAATATTGACTCCCAATTTCGGCACTATTGTAATCCTCCTGCGAGCGCACCCATGACTTTGACCGTCGGCAATGGGCCGTTGTTGAGGCCGCGCACCTGCACACGCGGCGGGGCCGAGACTTTGATTTGAACCGGAATCGGCCCGAGCACAGTGCCCGCGTCCTTCGGTTTATCCCACACGCTGGGCCATTCGACATACAGCGAAATCTTCGACAAGACGCCTTGTTCTTTCACGTCGCGGTCTTCGACAACAACTTCGACCTGAACCGTCTGCGGATCAACGCGCATCGCCAAACCCGGCGGAACGCGCGCCCAGACATCAAG
>JBAXUS010000564.1:0-1363 GCA_037129555.1 Planctomycetota bacterium | reverse complement strand
AACAAAAATCTTCGTCCGCTCCCTCGCCGACCCCCGTTTAAACGCGTTCAGAGCAGGTTAATTTTGAATAAAGATCTGTTTTCCAAATTATTAAGATTGCGTGATCAAGGTCACCCATTTTTTACGTTTACATAGGCGCTCTCAACCGGTCAACGCAACGATTTCTCCAATATGTTAGCGGGAGTGGCGAAGCCTAAAGTCTTACGTGGTCGCTGATTCAGCAACAATGCGATGGCGTTGAGTTTTCTTTGCGAGTGTTTAGATAGATCGGTGCCGCGCGGCAAAAATTGGCGCAGCAGTCCGTTTGTGTTTTCATTCGTGCCGCGCTGCCACGGACATTGCGGATCACAAAAATACACCGCCACGTTTGTCGCAACCGTCAAGCGTTTGTGATGCGCCATTTCCAAACCGCGGTCCCATGTCAATGACTTGCGAAGTTCAATCGGAAGTTGACGAACTTTTCTACTCAGTGCCTTCACCACGCTCCTTGTATCGCCGCCTGCGACTCGAACCAACATGGTGTAGCGCGATTTCCGTTCCACCAATGTCGCGATGTGCGTGTTGCTTAAACCACAAAGAAGATCACCTTCCCAATGCCCAGGCACCGCGCGATCTTCCACCTCGGCTGGACGATCCTTGATCGATACCGCATCCACGATTCGTCCACGTGCTTGGCCTTTATTAGTTGCGTGCCTAGTGCGACGCAACGTGCGACGTGATCGAAGATGCTTGATTAACTCTTTTTTCAGCACGCCGCGCGCTTGAATGAACAGACTTCGATAAATGGTCTCGTGTGAAATTTGCATGTTTGGATTATCGGGGAATTCCAGCTTTAAACATCCCGCAATTTGTTCGGGAGACCAGTTCATTGATAACCGCCGCGCCACAAACGCGCGCAACCTTGGCTCGCGCGAAAGTTTGCAAACCTTTTTGCGGCGCGCCAATTCTTGCGCGTTCTGGTCCGCATCCGCGGCTCGATACAGATTGCGACCTCCATGGCGAATTATTTCACGACTCACCGTCGAGGGCGATCGTGAAATAGATGCGGCGATCCCGCGGACGGATCGACCGCTAGACAGTCCTCGCGAAATTCCTTCGCGCTCGATCATTGACAATGCGACCAGCGATCGATGTCGCTCGCGAGGCATTATGCCTCCATGTGGGGCGAGCACGCAGCGAATTGATGCGGCTTCTTTTTCCAACGCGCGTCCAATCTCGCGCAAGGAATCTCCGTTTTTCCATCGACGCCACAACTCCGCCTTGGACGCTTCCGACATGCCGGGACGGCCGATCTTTGTCATGCAAACCACCTTTCTTGCTCTAATGCGAGCGAGCAGTGTTGCATTGACCGGTTGAGTGCGCC
>JBAXUS010000563.1:0-1379 GCA_037129555.1 Planctomycetota bacterium | reverse complement strand
GAAAAGACTCGTTTTCCGGAACGCTGATGGCGGAACAAACTCTCCCTCGGGGTGTCCCAGGGCTGACACGTTCGCGCCTTCTCCGATGATCTCCGATTGATCTTCTTCTTCATGCCGTTTTTAGTCTACATCTTCGACTGCTTCGTCTCTGCTTTTTTCGGGCCGTCCTCGCTTTTGTTTTCGTTCTCCTGCTGCTTCACGCCGCCATCGCCACATGCCACATCTTGATCACCAGCCGCCGCATCACCGCCACGATTCCGATTTTCGACTTCCCCGCATTCTTCGCTTTGATCCGTTCGTAACACGCGGCTTCATTCGGATCGCTGCGCACTCGCGCCCACACCGCCTGGCACAACACACGCCGCAACCGCGACGGGCCCTGACGTGTGATATGTCCTTTGCGGTCCGAGATCTTTCCGCTTTCATGGCTCGTCGGGGCCAGCCCGGCATAACTGCCCACTTGTCGCCGGTTCTTGAACCGCTTCAGGTCGCCCATCTCGGTCAGAAACGTCAGCGCCGTGAACACGCCCACGCCGGACATCGCCGTCAACGCCTTCACCTGTTTTTGATGCCGTTTCGTCTGCCCCAGCTTGCGCACTTCGTCATCGCAAAACGCGATCACTTCGACCACATTGTCGTACTGCACCAGCAGCATCTTCAACGCGATTCGCGCGCCCAGGCCAAGCTTCTTGTTTGAACATTGCTGCTTCAAAAACGCGCGCCATTTCTTTGTCCAGCTCGAGCCCATTCCGGCGGGCACGACAACGCCGTTGCGTTTCAGAAGTCCTTTGATCTGGGCTTTAAACCTCGTCTGCTTGCTGGTCAGATCGTGCCGCGACCGGACGATTTCCTGATCATCGCGCTGCTCGACGCTGGGTACGGTCACTTCAGGGAGTTTGTTTCCGGCCAACTTGTACGCACGCACGATCTCCAGAATATGCTCCGCATCCTTGGCGTCGGTCTTGTTGCTTTTCTGCTTGTGGCTCTGCGCCATTTTTGTCGGAGCCAGCACACGGCAGTCGATGCCGACTGCCCGCAATTCGTCATGTAAGTGGTAGCCGAGGCCGCTGGCTTCATAGGCGAAAAGGATGTCCTTCGTTCGCGCCTTCTGGGCCAAAGCCTGCAACTCCTCGATCATCTTTTTGCGCTCCTCCGCCGTGTTGGCGACGATTTTCTGAATCGGTGCCTCGCGATTAACGGCAATTTTCAACAGCATGTTTTTGTCGTGCAGATCACATCCGATCATGATAACGTTTTGCATTGGGGCCAGGCCTTTCGGTAAGGGGTCAATGGGTTGTGATAGACTTCATTGACTTGTATCGCGAGGCTCTGGCTCTTTCTATTGCTTTACATGGTAACTCTCCCTCAAGGGGAGAGGG
>JBAXUS010000562.1:0-1381 GCA_037129555.1 Planctomycetota bacterium | reverse complement strand
CGTCCAGCAGCCCTCGATGCTTGTCCGAGACCAACGCCGACGCTCCGTGAGCGCCGTCTACATGCAGCCAAATTCCGTTATCTCGGCAAAACTCGCCAATCTCACGCAACGGATCGTACGCACCCGTCGGCGTGGCACCTGCGTTGGCGATCATCACGAGCACTTTTTTCCCAGTCTTTTGTACGTCTGCAAACGCCGCCTGCAATCCGTCCGGCTTCATGCGAAGACTGTGATCAACCGGTATTTTCACAATCGCAGCCGACCCGAATCCCAGAATCGCAGCCGCTCGCGCAACCGAATAATGTGCTGCTTCCGACGCCATGAACACATACCCGCTCGGGACGCCATCCCGCCATGCATTAGGCAATACTTTCGCCCGCGCAGCCAGCAACCCGCTCAAATTTGCGAGACTCCCGCCGTGCGTCAGCACCCCGCCGCCACCGCTCCACGCCGGGCCCGCTTTGGCCAGCATCCAGCGAATGATTCCGCGCTCAATCGCCGTCCCCGCCGGGCCCATTTCATAGACAGCCATCCCGTTATTCGTGACACCATTGATCAAATCACCGAGCACCGACGTGAGCATCGGCACCGCAACTTGATGCCCGAAATAGCGCGGATGATGCAGGTGGTTGCTGTTGTCCAAAATCGTCTGAGCCAGCGCCGGAAGATCGCCATTGCCGTGCGCGATGAGGTCGTCGAAATTCAAGTCGCTCAGAATCTCGTCGATGCTTTTTTGGACGAGCACTTTGCCGCGCCGAGCGAGCGAATCGCGGACGGAATCGGCGAGGATGCGCTTGAAGGCGTCGAGATTGTCCTCGAAAAATTGCGGGTCATATACGTTCATGTTTGAACCCATTATCGCGTTGATTCCAGTTCCATCTGCCGCCGAATCGATCGCTCACATATCGAGTTTAACATGTACAGAATAATCGCGGCTACGACAACGTTAAGCACAATATTTGACCAAAATATTTCAGTATTCGGACCATCAATTTCAGTACTTATTCGAGCGTCCTGCTCTTTGGCCGACCATAGAAAATAATCGAACCTTGATGCAACTCCGGTAAATGGCCATCCGTAATTTTTTGCAATCGAAAATTGTGGGTCTCCCCATGCCGCATAATTACGCCGCATCCCCGTCGTTCGCTCTATCAAATTTACCCAAATCAAAATCCCCGACACGATCATCATAAAAATGGCCGTGCTCAAATGAAATTGAAAGCGTCCTGGCCGCACATTCGACACCACGCAAAACGCTCCTTCCATTCAGCCGCTTTTGTGCCTCAAAACAGCAGCAGTATCGCCCCCAACAACGGAAACGCGACGCAAAAAATCACCAGGCAATACCCCATGATCTCCTTCGCTTTCAGATTCATAATCC
>JBAXUS010000561.1:0-1403 GCA_037129555.1 Planctomycetota bacterium | reverse complement strand
TTTGGAACGAACACATACAGCGGACCGACGGCGATTAATGGTGGTGTGGTCTCGATCAGCGACAGCGCAAATTTAGGCAACGCGGCGGCAACGAATACGCTGAGCATCTCCGGCGCGACGCTGCGCAGCACGTTTGTTGGAAACGTTGATTTGACCAGCAACCGCACGATTGCCGTTGGGACCGGTGGTGTGGCCTTTGATACGCCGCTGGCCACGAATACACTGACGATTTCAGGCATCATGACTTCAGTTGGTACTGATGATGTCTACAAGACCGGATTGGGCACACTGATCATGGCGCCGACCGGTATCCATACGTACACAGGCAATACGTTTATCCTCGCTGGCATAGTCAGCATGAGCATTTCGGAATCGTTCGGATCGATCACGGGTGGATATGTTCAGGTCGAAGATGGCGCTCAGATTTTGCTGGCTGGCAACGGTACGGCGAACGCGATCAATACGGGTACTGCGAAGCAATTCAAACTCAAAGGCGCAGGCCCGGGAGGCACGTCGGCAGCTGTGTTGAACAACAGTGGCATCGGGCAGAACCAGACGATGCAGAACATCTTGCTTCTCGCTGATACGTCCATCGGTGGTGCAAACCAGATTGACATGCGCGGAGCGGGGACCGGGAGCACGCTGGATACGAACGGATTCACGTTCAAGAAAATCGGCGCAGGCACGATGAACATTGTTGGGACCACAATCAATAATACGACGTTCACGAAGAATCCGTCGATTTTGATTGCGCAAGGTACGTTCTCGCTTGAAACGACTGCGAATGTGTTTGTAGCCAGTGGAGCGACCGGCTCGATTCAAGTCGAACCTGCGACGATTTTCTATCTTTATCAGGCCGCATTAACATCGCCCAATACGTCACCGATCGTTATGAACGGCGGCATATTCCGCGCCTTCAATGGCAGTCCTTTGGCCTGTGAATGGGCGGGGGATATTATCATGCAGGCGAACAGCACGTTTGAAAATTCGAACGGAACTGTACCACGCACGTTCACGCTGTCTGGGAAGATATCTGGTCCGGGGAACGTCAATATTGTTGGTAGTACGACGATTGGCGCGGGTAATGTCATCATTACCAACATGAACAATGACTACACGGGCACGACGACGATCAGCAGTGGTATTCTTCAAGTTCCGTTTATCAATTCGGTTGTGGGTGGATCGCCGACGGGCCCGTTGGGCGCACAGCCAACGTCCGCTGCGGCGGGTACGATCAACATTGGATCAGCGGGATCGACGGGTGTGTTGTGCTATGCAGGGCCAGGCGAAACGACGGATCGCGTGATCAATCAAGCCGGAACGACAGGCGGAGTGCAGTTGCGCAACAACAGCCCGACGAACGGTGCCGTGAATTTCAAGGGTGACATTACCAGCACGGGGAC
>JBAXUS010000560.1:0-1418 GCA_037129555.1 Planctomycetota bacterium | reverse complement strand
CCACAGGCTCCGAGACTTGCTCCATTACGCTCTTGTGCTTAACTTAGGGCCATTGACCCCAGCAAGCTGGGGTGGGCCACCCAATGGAACGCGAGTGAAAAGATTCGTGCACGTCCCC
Source organism: Planctomycetota bacterium (assembly GCA_037129555.1). Classification (GTDB taxonomy): domain Bacteria; phylum Planctomycetota; class SZUA-567; order H5-PLA8; family H5-PLA8; genus JANXLS01. The sequence goes on along the minus strand of JBAXUS010000560.1, from coordinate 1,300 downwards.
GTTACTTCATGAGCATCGACGGCATCAAATAATTTCATGCGCGTCCCCGTTACTCGTCACGGAGTTCCCGGCTCCTGCATCGTCGCGCAGTGAATTCCCCCGCCGCCTTCGCCCAACGCATCCACGTTCAATTGCTCCACGACTCGTCCGGGGAAGGCGGCATGCAGCGTTGCCTTGCACGCAGCATCTTTCGCGGCGTCGCCGAACTGCGGGGCTATCACCGCGCCGTTCACGACGTGATAGTTGACGTAGGAATCGACGAAATCCAGCGAAGTGGAGCGCACGGTGTCCGGGCCTGCCATGGCGATAACCTCAAGCTGCCGCCCTTTCGCGTCGGTTGCGTTCGACAATATCTGAAACTGCTGGCGTTCGTCTTCCGCAAAAATATCCGTGCGCGATGCCGGAGGAACTTGAACCATGACAACGCCCGGTCGCACGAAGCGCGAAGTCGAGTCGATGTGATCGTCTGTGATGTCCTGTCCGCGGATGCCGGGAACCCAGATCATTTTTTGCGCGCCATAAGCCGCCAAAATCGCGGCTTCGATCTTCGCTTTCGTTTTGCGGGGATTGCGATTGCGGTTGACCAGAGCGCTCTCCGTGGCCATGACCGTCCCGTCGCCGTCCGTCTCGATCGCTCCGCCCTCGCTAATAAAGGGCGTCTTTTGAAATGAATCTCCGGTGAATTTGGCAATCTGAACGGCGACACGGCGGTCCAAATTGTTTTTTTGTTTGCGCCCCCAGCCATTGAAATTCAATCCGATGGCGTCCCGCCCGCCGTTGCCGTCGATACGATACACGGGGGCAATGTCGCGCATCCAAAAATCGTTGTTGGGGATCAGCGGGTAGCCGGTTTGAGGAATGACCGTGACTGTTGATCCGCATTTCGACTGCGCCGTCACGGCGTCCGCAGAACTCGGTGTCAACAAGATCACGGGTTCGTATTTGGCGATCGTTCGAGCAACCAACGCAATCGCGTCTTGCACGTTGGCGAGTTGATCGCCCCAAATAGCCGGGTCCCACGGCCATGCCATCCATGTGCGCACATGCGGAACGTCATCGAGCGGCACATGCCACGCCGCCGCCACTCTCGATTCGGTCGAAGCCCAACTATCCGTTGCCGCGCCCGCCAAACCTAAACCCGCCGTCGCAAGAAATGCGCGCCGCGACAGCGAAGCGTGTTTAGAAGCATGAAATGAGTCCATTGAAATTAACCTCTCGATTCGTCTGATTAAAAAGGGCAACTCCGGGACAGACGCAATCCTGTTCGGCACGGCACGTGCTACTCAACAAAGTGTTATTT
>JBAXUS010000056.1:0-34874 GCA_037129555.1 Planctomycetota bacterium | reverse complement strand
CGTCGATCCAGGTTTGAGGAATCGAGAACCGTGCCGCTGACGCCACCGCATCGAACTTCGGTTCAATCACAACGCTCTTACCCTCGGCGTCGCGCACGATGATCTGGCCATAACGCACTGCAATTTCACCTGATTTATCAGCGAATGAAAACCCTCCGTTGCGATTCGCACGAGCCGGGATCGCGACCAAGTCTTTAATGTTAATGTCAAACGTAAACGCAATGTCGCCATCGCCGGTCGGTTTTGTATCCAACACGAAACTCTGCTCGATTCCATTGCCTCGCGGTTCGTAAATTTCTTCGAACGACGGCGTCCGCCAGTAGCTCAATCCGCCGCCCACGCGCGCAACGGCAATTTCCGAATCCGCCGATGCGTCCGTTGCGCGGTCAAACACCGCTACGCTGCCATGCATGACACTGCTCAATCGAACGCGCAATTCGCTGTTCTTTCCGTGTTCAGTTTTCGGCAAATAACGCAGACCTTCCCCCGCCGAAAGCAACGCCGTGTAGCGCGGACCGGAGGCTTCGTAGACACCCGCTGCGCGTTCCACAAACGTGGGTGCTTCAGGCATTTTCGCTGAACCATCTGGCAGGCGCTTCACCGCTGCTTTCGCAATCAGAATTGGATCGGCAGGTTGAGTCACTGATTGAACTAAAGGAGTCGTCACGATAGATTGCGCTGCGACGGGCGTGGTTGCGGCGATAGGCTTGGCCGTTGGCGTCAGCAACGCAAGGCCTCCGCCAATGGCCATCGCGAATGCGAAGATTAGTGCAATGTTACGTGATTTCGAATGGCGCGACATCGTGACTCCCTCTCAAACAAACCCATGCACCTTGAACGCCTGTATGTGATTCTACGGGCGAAAGCGCTTACTACAATCAAGAACTGAATTTTCTGGTTGCTTCCATATAGAGGCACCGCCCCGGCTCAACCTTCAATCTTCTTGACGGAATTCGAGATTATCGGCGATGGACGCCATGTCAACTCAACACGTCACGTGCGTTCCGCGTCACAGATCTTTGCCAGAACCGCGCACGTCACACGACATGAGCTGAATCGGAATTCGCTCTATTTGAGTTCGTTGATACTTGCAACGTGTTGCTTCGCCCACGAGCGCATTTCAGCGACTGCACCGTTGGGAAGCAAGCGGGAGCCGACGGTCGCGAACGGAGCTGCCAGCATCGACTTTTTCCAGATCGCCCCGCTCGGGAAAAATGCCACGCCCGCCGCGATCAGGATCGACGCGATCACCAGGCCTTTCAGTGCCGCGAAGATCCCGCCCAGAATCCGATCCTTCGCCCGGCGACGATCCCGCTCCGGTTTTGGCAACCCTTTTTCAGCTTGTACTTCAACTATCGCCGCAATAATCCGCAGGACAAATCCCGTGAGGCCAAAGATCGCTAGGTACCCAATCAATTGCGCATGCAGCGGATTGCTCGTGACACGTTCGAGAGCATATTGCGAGAGCATCGGGGAGAAGTACAGTCCCAGCCCGATGCCGAGGCCGACGCTTAACCCGCCCGCTGCCTGCCACATCAGGCCGCGTCTCCAGCCCATGAATGAATGCACCAGCAGAAAGATAACAATGCCCCCGTCCACATAAACGCCCCAATTCATGGCTCATACCTCCGCTGCTTGAAACAAAATCAAACCGTACCCAATATCGGCATTCCGTCCAAAAAGATGAAGCATTCATCGCCGCACGAGAACGACACGCGCTCGTTTTGCCATGCAATTTCCCCACCGTCATGCTAAAACCAACGCCCGAGCAACATACTAAAGTAGAGTGGGCTGAGAGCCCGTTTTGTGGCCCAGAGACTAAATAAGGCAGACATCCGATGGTTCGATTGCGAGAAAATGTTGAAGCGATGGAAGCGTACATCCCTGGCGAACAGCCAGCGGCGGGTACGAAAGTCATCAAGCTGAACACGAACGAAAACCCGTATCCGGCCAGTCCGAATGTGGTCACGGCGATCCGCGCTGAAGTCGGCGATACCGGCGAACGCCTGCGCTTGTACTCCGATCCCAAAGCGCTCGCATTGCGGCAGGCCGCGGCGGATGTCTTCAATTTTCCGCTCGACCGCATCCTCCACGGCAACGGGTCCGACGAATTGCTCGCGATGCTTTTCCGCTCGTTTGTCGGCGAAGGCGAAACGATCGCCTACCCGTACCCCACATACGTCCTGTACGAAACGCTCGCTCACGCCCAAGCCGCGACGATTCTCAGCGTTGATTTTGACCGCGATTTCAATCTGCCGAAAGACCTGTTCGGAACCCACGCGCGATTGACACTGCTCGCCGCGCCGAATTCGCCATCGGGAACTGTCTACAAGCCCGGCCAATTGCGCGACCTCGCCGCGAGCTTGAAGAACGGAATTCTGGTGATCGACGAAGCCTACGCCGAATTCGCAGAATCCAACAATCTCGACCTCGCGCGCGATTGCGACAACGTCGTTGTGATGCGCACATTTTCAAAGAGCCACAGTCTCGCCGGGATGCGCTTGGGCCTGTTGTTCGGCAGCCAGCGCATCGTTGAAGGCTTGAACAAAGTCAAAGACAGCTACAACCTCGACCGCCTCGCAATTGCAGCAGGAGGAGCGTCATTGCGAGACACAGCGTGGACCGCGCAAAACGTCGCGCGCGTCAAAGCGACGCGAGCACGCCTCAACGCCGGCCTGACCGCGCTCGGATTTAAAACGGTTCCGAGCCAGTCGAACTTCATCTTCGCCCGAATGGAAAATGCGACGGTTGCGGCGGGGGCGTATCGCTTCCTTAAGGAGCGCGGCATTCTGATCCGCTACTTCCCAGCGCGATTGCTGGATGACGGTTTGCGGATCACCGTCGGGACCGATGACGAGATTGATGCGCTGCTCGCGGCGTTGAAGGAGTATGTCCGACGCTAAAGCGGGTCGTGCGAATTCGTGAAGTAACCTGCGCGCACAATCATTGAATCGCCCCGTCCCCTTTTTTTGGGGGACGGGGTGTCAATCAATCTACTTCGCTCCAGCTTCCTGCAATTCCGCCATCTCGTCCTGCACCGTCACCCAGCGCTCTTCGATCTCTTCGAGCTTCTTCACCAACGCAATGTGTTCCTCTCGCAGTTTGCTCTTCGCTTTCGGATCGGTCGTCGATTCCAACTGCGCGTCCAGCGCCGTTTTCTTCTCACCATATTTCGTCATCTGCCGCTCGACCGACGTCATCTGCGTTTTCAGATCAAACAGTTTTCGGTTGCGCGCTTTGCGCTCAGCTTTGGCCTGTTCGGTTTCTTCAACAACTGCCACCGCGGCCGAGCGTGTCTTGCCGTCGCCGCGATGCCCCTCTTCGACTTCCTTCATCACGCGGTATAAATACGCTGCGTAATCGCCGGCATAATTTGTGACGTTGCCGTCGCGGACTTCGATCACAGCCGTCGCCATCCGCTCCATGAAACTGCGGTCGTGGCTCGTGAAGATCACCGTGCCGCGATAACGCGTCAACGCGTCCGCCAGCGCTTCGACTGTTTCAACATCCAAATGATTCCCCGGTTCGTCGAGGATCAGAACCGTGTGTTTGCCGAGCAGCAATCCGGCCATGCAGAGGCGAGCGCGTTCACCGCCGCTGAGCACCGAGATTTCTTTGTCCACATCATCGCCACGGAACAAAAAGCTTCCGGCCATGTCGAGCACCGTCTGCATCGTCGCGTCGCCCGTCGAAGCCGAACTGAGGTACTCGCGCACGGTGTAATGCTGGGGCAGCGTTGTGTAGACGTGCTGCGCGTAAGTCCCGACGTCGCAACCGAAACTCCACTTCAAACTCCCGGCGAGCGGTTGAAGCGATTCGCTGACAGTCCGCAAAAACGTCGTCTTGCCCTGGCCATTGTCGCCGACGACCGCGGTGCGGGTGCCGTGCAGAATCTCGACGTTGATGTTCGACGCGATGAGCTTTTCGCCGTAGCCGATGCTGAGATCGGCGCAGCGCAGCGCGTGACCAGAGCGCGTTTCGACCTGCGGCACTTTCATACGCACATTTTTCTCCGCGCGTTCAATCGTCTTCACGCCTTCATTCAAGCGGTCGAGCTGCTTCGATTTCGAACGCGCCTGCGCAGCCGTGTTGGCTCCGACGCGGTTCTTGGCGATGAACGTTTCGAGCTGCTGGCGCTTGACCATAATCGCAGCGTTGGACCGTTCAGCATGTTCGCGCTGATCGCGTTCATAATTCAAAAATGCATCCACATTGCCCGGATACAGCGTCAGCTTGCCGCGCGAAAGACTGACCGTGTGATCGCAGACGTCATTCAAAAACGTGCGGTCGTGTGAGACAACGACGACGCCGCTGCGGAAGTCTTTCAAGAAATCTTCGAGCAACAATTGGGTGCGCAAATCAAGGAAGTTGGTCGGTTCGTCAAGCAGTAGCAAATTCGGTTCGTGCAACAGCAACGCCGTCAGTTTCACGCGTGTTTGCCAACCGCCCGAGAGCATTTTAACGAGGCCTTCGAGCCGCGCGCCTTTGATCTCAAATTGATCGGCCATCTGACCGCACTTCCAATCCGGCTGGCCGGTGTCGCGCATCAAAAAATCGAGAACCGTTTCGCCGTCTTGAAACGGATCGTGCTGCCGCAAATACCCCAGCCGCAATTTAGGATGCCGCGTGACGACACCTTTGTCGAGTTCTTCTTCGCCGAGGAGAATGCGCATCAGCGTCGATTTGCCCGCGCCGTTCCGCCCGATCAAACCGACTTTGTGGTCGTCCGTAAATTCCGCTTCAGCGCCATCCAAGAGCACCTGCAAGCCGTAGCTTTTGTAGGCGTCTTCAATTTTGAGCATTGTTGCCATGTGTTGTGTTGTCTGCCGGGCGTCCGCGTTGATGCCGCAACCTCTGGCTCCGGCACTGCTGGTCCAAGCGATCCAAAAAAGAGTTTCAACAATCCGCTGCGCCTGCGTCACATGACTCAGCCGCGATTCGGTTTCCGACGGGAGACGACGCTCCACTATTTCGGGACGTCTTATCTTACCCGAAATCCCAACATTTTCCAGACCCCAATACGCCGCCTTCACAATCCGCTGGAACCGCGCCCACCCGCTCGCTAAAGTAATCCCATGAATCTGGACACGTACGTTCTCTTCCTCTCCCTGTTCGTCTCGACGATCGGCATGGGCTATTTCATGTACGGCAAAAAAACGCAGACGTTTTCATTCATGTTGAGCGGCGCGGTGATGATGTTCTATGGCTATTTCGTGGAGTCCTTCTGGCTGGCGTTGGCGGTCGGAGTGGTGCTCGCGGTCGTGCCGTTTTTTGTGCGGTAAACCAGAATGAAACCGTATCCCTAATTTTGTATTTTTATAGGATTCCCACATGCCCCCCTTCACCGTCACCCGCGCTCATTTGAAAACTGCCTGCAACGATCAGAATTGGGATTTGCTCGACTCATTGTTGGAAATCGACGCATCGAAAATCAATGACAAAGCGATGTTCACCGACACGTGGGGCGAGTGGTGGGGGATGTTGATGGATGCTGTCGGTCGAGATTCTGTCGATGGCGTGCGCGTATTGTTGAAACACGGCGCGAACCGCGAAGTGGGAACGTCAGGCGATTGTCTGGAGACGTCTCCGCTGGAAGCAGCCGTCGGAAAGCCGGAGATTTTGGCGCTGCTTCAGTCACCTGAAGTACCCACCTACATCCGCAAAACCGACCCGCCATTGCCCCAGGGCGAATCACTCGCCGACCAGCGCGTCAACCGGCAAGGTGACATCCGGGACGCTTCGGGATTGGTGTTTCAGACGGAAGCGATTGATCCCCAGTAGATGTCTATAATTCATCAATTTGTCTTCAAGCCTTCCAACTTTGCGAGTTGGAGGGCTTTCTTGTCGAAACTCCAAAATGTATCGCAACCGAGTTCCAACGCGGATGCCACGTGGATGCAATCGTACGTTCGAAATCCGTATTTCGCAGTACGACGACGTATCAACCTGTGGCAACTTTCAATGACTGACATGAGTGGCAGCACGACCTCACGGACATACAGTCCCGAGCTCAAATTCTCCTCGAATAAAGCATGTGCTGCAGCCGCCGATTCCGGTGTGACCCGGTGCTGACCTCCCTTTCGAGACTCAAATACAAGCCGTTCTAGGGAATTAGCAAATTCCAATCGATGCAACCACGTCACAGGAAGCAAGACCGCGTTGCGCCGATTGCAACCCTCAAAAAGTACCTTGGCTTGCTCGAAATTCGGGAGTTCAAGATATGTGTGTGTAAAAAAATTGGTGTCGCTGTAGGGCTTCATTCTTCACCAGCGATTATACGGTTGATACGTTCAATTTCGTCTGGTGCAGGCGGAACGTAGCCTAATTTTCGCATATTTTTATGATGCTCGCGAAACATCTTCACGATATCTTCTGGTTTCACCTTGTCCGGAGACGTCTCCGCCTGAACATGATACGTTTTCCCTGTTCGCGTACGAATGGTGACATGACCGTACAGGTCACACGCTTTGAGTACTTTGGCCGGAGTGCGGTTGAGATCGCGTAGTGTGTAGGTCGTTTCGCTCATGACTGACATCATGACAGTCATGAGCGAAAAGTCAATGACCTGGTCGAAAAAAATTTACTTCCGCTGAAACCGCGCCGCTGACCCCGGCGCTTCTTCTGTGTCGATCTTCAGATTCTCGTTCCCACGCACCGCGAGATCAATCAACACCGTGATGGTTCGCGTTCCTTTTTGAACGTCCGCGATTCCAGCAGCCGCATCCAGTTGCACACCATCCAACCACAGCGTCAAGCCTTTTACTGAATTCGCTTTCAACGCGATTTTGCCTGGAGTGGTCACGTCGAGATCGAAACGCACAATCGCGACAGGTTTGCTCTTCGCGTGTGGAATTTCAGCGAGCGGCAATTGTCCGGACACTTCCGCGAATGCCGGGACCCACGCGAGCTGCGCACCGCTGGAAAGCAACTTCGGTAATTCGCCGACAGATGCGGACGCCATCGCATCGGAGATGGCATCGAGCGCACGATAACGGCGCACGGCCACGCTCTGAGCCATCGAGAACGCGCCCGGTTTTCCGAGTTCCGTCAGGAACTTCGCCAAATCCGCGAATTCGCCGCGCGTCAATGAATCGGCGAGTCCGTTGGGCATCAACGATCCGGCTTCGCGCTTTTTGCCGACCTGGTCCAACGGAATCAAAATCTCCTCACGCGTCCCATCACGTAGAATCAAATGCGTCGCAGTCTGGCGGACAATGTTGCCCGTGATGACTTCCTTGTCCTTCGTGATCACCGTGAACGCGTTGTACCCTTCTTTAACCGTTTTGTTGGGAGACAGCACCGAATCAATCACGTAGTCAATCGGTGACGCTGCACCAACATTCGATAAATCCGGGCCGACCTGCCCACCCGCACCGCCCAGCGCGTGGCAACTGAAACAGCTCAGCGTCTTGCGCCGGAAAATCGCTTCACCGCGCACCGCGTCGCCATGCTGTTGAACATCCGCAACCAACGCCTTCATATCGTCCGTCGACATCGATTTCTTGTCATCCGCATTCATTGCTGCGGCGATCTCACTCGGCTTTTTCCCGGCAACGTTCGGCGATGTCGAAGCAGCACCAGCTTGAGCCTGAAGAACCGATTTCAAATACGTCGTCAACTCCGGCTGATTCTGGCCCGACGCGTTGAAATAGCGCACCCCCGCGTCAGCATTCTCAACCGCGATCTTTCCAGCCGCGAGCGCCTTCGCTAATCCCGCTCCATCTTTCTTGCCAAACGCCGCGAAAATCTCAGCCGCTGCGTCACCCGAAATGGCCTGCCCCAGCAATGCCACCGCAGGTGCCATCGCCGCATTCGCATCCAGTCCCGCAAATCCTGCAACCGCCCGAGCGCGAATCGCCGCGCCCGTCTCGGCCTTCGTCAGATCAGCCAACGTCGCAACACTCTTACCGCCGCCGAGCGCGACCAGCGCGTCAATCGCGGCGAGTTTGTTTGCATCCGACGCCTTCGCGTCATGCGTCACAGCCGTGATTTCGTTGCGCAAATTTTCCATCTTCAACGCACCCGCTAAACGCAATGCAATCGGCGTCAACGCCGCATCGTTGCTCTCAATAAGTTTCTTGATCGACGCCAAATCGCCCGCCGGTTTCGCGTGGCGTTCACGCGCTGCGCGTTCGAGCGCCGACAATGCCTTCGCGCGCAATACGGTATCGGTGGACGCATCTTGCCATTTGAAGACTTCACCCAATTCAGCAGGCCCGCCCAATCCGGCCACAAGCGATAACACGTTCTCCTGATTTTCAGCCGCAATCTTTCCTTCCTTTAACAAGCGCAGCAACGTCGTGACGCCCGACTTCGACCCCGCCGCCTGCAACGCAAATGACAGCGCGCGCATGTTGCCATTAAAGGTGTACGTCCCGTTTTCGACCGCAGACAACCAATGCGCCTTCAAGCCATTGACCGCGTGATACAACGCGAAATCAATGTTCGCATCGACCGGTTTGTCGAGCGCGCGCAATGCGATTTCGAGCGAGCGCGAGTCCGGAACATTTTCAAGCGCTGTAATCGCTTCAAGGCGCACGCGCGGACTTTCATCCTGAACGCCTTTGGCGAGCAAGTCAAACGCGTCGGGAAGCTGTGCATACCAATCGCGCAACACACGGAACGACGCCGCGCGGACATGCGGTTCCGCAGACGCCAACGTCGCACGAAGCAACTCAGCTTCCACAGAGTCAAACGCCTGATAAAGCCACAATCCTTCGAGCCGGTTGTGTTCGAATTTCGCGTCATTTTTATCGAGCTCTTTGACCCACGCGGCCAGACCCGGAAGAACGTCCTTCGCACCCTTTTCAATCAACACACGTCGAGCCTGTGCACGCGTGTAATCTTCAGGCGCTTTAAATTGTTCGAGCAAATCCGCGACACTTGCGCCTGCCAATTTCGGACGCTCCACCAGCGGTCGGCCCTTCGCAGTCATGCGCCAGATGCGACCGTGCGTATGATCGCGACGCGGATCGCGGAAATCGATTTCACCGTGTTGAATAATCGGGTTGAACCAATCAGCGATGTACAACGCACCGTCCGGCCCCATCTTCACATCGATCGGGCGAAACGACCGGTCAGGCGAGTTTCCGCTGCCTTTCATGTTCTTCAAATGAACGACATCCTGCTGCAACTTCGCCGTGAAACCCGAACCTTCTTCAGTCAATTTGAAACGCACTATCCGGCTCGCGCGGAAATCATTCGTGATCACGTCGCCCTGCCAATCGTCCGGGAAATGGCGACCACTGATGATTTCAGCACCTGCAAATTTCGGGCTGCCCGGCGTCATCCCGTGCAGAATTTTCTGTGCTCCCGGAACGGCGCAAAACGTCGCGCCATGGAAGAAAAAATTCACGCCTTCGCCACCGGCTCCATCGGTCCCAAGCGATTCGCCCCACTTCGTAAAACAATGCCCCCAATGATTCACGAGTCCCTGCGTGAACACTTCGAGCTGCAAACTATTCGGATTCAAACGCCACGTTCCACCCGCATTCAAACGCTTCACCCCAAACGGCGTTTCGACGTGGCTGTGAATGTAAATCGATTGATTCATGAACAAGCGCCCGTCCATGCCCCAGCGGAACGTGTGCAAAATATGGTGCGTGTCTTCAGTGCCGAAACCATCCAGCACGACGCGCTTCAAGTCCGCCTTCCCGTCGTTGTTCGTGTCTTTGAAATGCAGCAGTTGTGTGCTGTTCGCAACATACGCTCCGCCATCGCCGGGAGCGACCGTCGTGGGGATGAAGAGATGATCGGCGAAGACGGTGACTTTGTCGGCCTTGCCCGTGCCGGTGGTGTCTTCGAGGATCAAGATCTTGTCATTGGGCACTTCGCCCGGCTTGACTTGAGGATACGTCTCAGACGACGCCACCCATAGGCGCCCTTTGGAATCGAAATTCATGCCGATCGGTTTGGCCATCAGTGGATCGGACGCGTACAAATTAATCTCGAACCCTTCAGGCACTTCAAACAACTTGCGCTCGTCCTCCGGATCCAACGGCGCCTCGCCCGCGCGAACAGCGGAGACAGCGAAAACGGACAGAAGGAGTGTTGTCAAGAGCAGTCGGAGCATTGTCATGTTTCGTAAACCTTTAGTGAACAGCGAAGAGATTTTTAACCGCGAATTGACGCGAATTTTCGCGAAAACAGCAAATGCATTTGAGCTTTCATATCGTTACGTTCTCACTCATTTCAAATTCAAATGAATAGTTTCTTGTCGTTATCTTGGCCGTTGCTGTTTTCGCGTAAATTCGCGTCAATTCGCGGTTCTCAAGCCGTTAGCCGTTAAAGCCCCAACGCTTTCGCGGCTTCTTCAGCGGCCTTGGCGATCTCGGCTTCTTTGCCGGTGATGAACGGATCGAACTCGGGAATTTCTTTCGCGTTTCGTCCTTGTTCGTGTTTGCGGAAGAGGAACAGATACGTCTCGTTTTGCGGGCGCCATTTGTTGAAGAATTGGATGTTCTTTTCGGCGATCAAGGCGCGCGTCTTTTCGAGTGGTGCTTCGTCGGGAGAAGGTGCGGCTGGAATGATCGAATCATAGTCACTGCCCTGCGGGAACTTCCCGACTGTTGCTTTCAATCCCAACGAATTCTCGATGACACTCGCGAAGAATTTGTAGCCTTCAGCGCTCAAATGCAATCCATCAATTGTGAGCTTGCCTTGCTTCATGATTGATTCTCCCGCACCAAACGATGCGAATGCATTCACGAATCGGCCACCGCGCTTTTCGGCGATTTTCTGAATGGCCCCGGTATACAGCTTCACGTTTTCGTTCTGCTTTCCATTCTTGGCGAGCGGTGTGGTTTCGTCGCTTTGGAACGCAATCGGCGAGACCAACACGAAGCGCGGAACGTCGCGCGGTTTCGACGGTACAGGCTTTGCAACATCCTTCGGATCGCGGCGGTTCGTGGATTGCGCGGGAGCAGCGGCGACGTGTTCGGCGTCCTTCGCCGGGTTCAGCACGTTGTCGAGCAGCGCGTTGTAGCCGTCTTCAAATTTCGCGAGACCCGCTGCGCCGGCGAACGATTCGTTCATCCCATAAAAGAGGAAGACCACCGTCGGCCGCGTTTCGTTGACGATCTTGACCAGCGAGTTGTAACCGTCTTTTTGCTGACCGAAGACCGCGCGCGATTCGCCCCAGACCGTGTCGCCGCTCCATCCGGCGTTGCGGAATGTGATGCCTTTGCCGTGGTAGCGGATAGACAGCATCGTCTCCAAATAATTGTAGCCAATATCGCGCTCGACGATGCCGTCGCCGAGGAACAACACGCGGTCATTTTCTTTAAGTTCAAACGGCGCAGGATCAGCGGCCAGCGCGCAGGTTGCGGCGATTGCGAGAGTCGTGAAGAGTGTTTTAATCATGGTTTCGAAGATTACACCAATTCCCAACACAACGTAACGAATTTTCCCAACGAATTGGGTGTACACGATGTAGGGCTGGCTTCTAGCTCGTCAGATTTTCGTCCCCGACTCGAAAGGCTATTACGTGAATCGACTTCTTGTGCTCGCTTTCGCCATCTCATTAAGCGCCTCCGTCTGGACCGTCGAATTCGTCGTCGCTCCCAGCGGCAACGACGCCAATCCCGGCACCCTCGCCCAGACGTTCGCAACATTGCCCCGGGCCCAACAAGCCGCGCGCAAATCCGCGACGAAAGAACCCGTCACAATTTTTTTACGCGAAGGCACTTACGCGCTCGCTGAAACGATGATCCTCACCGCTGAAGATTCCGGAACGCAAGCCGCTCCCGTCTCATATCAAGCGTATCAAAAAGAAGTCGCGATCATCAGCGGCGGAGTGCGGCTCACGGACCTGAAATGGGTGCCGTATCAAAACGGAATCATGCAGGCGAAAGTCCCTGCCGGGTTCACGACCGATCAACTCTTCGTTAATGGCGAACTTCAACCGATGGCGCGCTATCCGAATTTCGATCCCAACGAGCGCCACTTCAACGGCTTCGCAGCCGACGCCTTTAGTCCGGAACGCGCAGCGAAATGGAGCGACCCGACGGGCGGATTTATTCATGCACTACACAATGCCGCGTGGGGCGGGATGCATTACACGATCACGGGAAAAAGCGCGGACAACAAGATCACGTACGAAGGCGGCTGGCAGAATAACCGCCCCGCTGGAATGCACCGCGATCACCGCTTCGTTGAAAACATTTTCGAAGAACTCGACGCGCCCGGCGAATGGTTTCTGAATTCAAAGACCCACTCGCTCTGCTACTATCCCACCGCCGGCCTCGATCTCGCCAAAGCATCCTTCGATGCTGTGCGCTTGAAACACATCATCGAATGCCGGGGTACCGAGCAAGCGCCGGTGAAATTCGTGAGCTTCAAAGGACTCACGTTCCGTCACGCGCTGCGCACCTTTATGGAGAACAAAGAGCCGCTTGTGCGCAGCGATTGGACGACGTATCGCGGCGGAGCGGTCGTCTTCGCCGGGACGGAAGATTGCGCATTCGAAAACTGTTTCGTCGATCAAGTCGGCGGGAACGCTGTCTTCGTCAATAACTATAATCGCAGGCTTGTCGTGCGCGGGTGTCACATCGCGAAGGCTGGAGGAAATGGCGTCGCGTTCGTCGGCGACCGCGATGCCGCGCGAGTGCCGCGCGATTGGAAAGACAATTCGCAAAAGTTTGCAACGCTCGACCGCACGCCCGGACCCAAGACGAATAATTATCCCGCCGATTGCATCGTCGAAGAGTGTTTGATTTATCAAACCGGACGCGTTGAAAAACAAACCGCGCCGGTGCAGATCGAACTCGCGCAGAGCATCACGGTCCGCCATTGCTCGCTCTATGATGTTCCTCGCGCGGGCATCAATATCGGTGACGGATGCTGGGGCGGGCATGTGATCGAATTCTGCGACATCTTCGACACAATCAAAGAAACAGGCGACCACGGCTCGTTTAATTCCTGGGGCCGCGACCGGTTTTGGGGCCTCAACGGTTTGGACCTCAATAAAGATGAAACATGGGAAGCTAATAAGGGCATCCCGATGTTGGATGCGGTCAAGACGACCATTCTCCGCAACAACCGCTGGCGTTGCGATCATGGGTGGGACATTGATCTCGACGACGGTTCATCGAATTATGAAATCCGAAATAATCTGTGCTTGAACGGAGGTCTCAAGAACCGCGAAGGCTTCAACCGTGTCGTCGAAAATAACATCATGATCAACAACGGATTTCATCCTCACGTCTGGTACAAACACAGCGAAGATATCGTCCGCCGCAACATCATGTGTACAGATCATTATCTTCCAGCGGGTGGAATGCCCTCAACGCCCTGGGGCAAAGAGATGGATGACAACATTGTTCACTTTTCCGGCGCAACCGGCACACAACCGGCGGTAAAACTCGCGGAACAATCCAAGCGCGACGCCCGCTCGATCATCACCGATGTTCAATTCATCGATCCCGAAAAAGGAGACTTCCGCGTCAAAGACACGTCGCCCGCGTTGAAGCTCGGATTCGTCAATTTTCCGATGGATCAATTCGGTGTTCAAAAACCGGAACTCAAAGCCATCGCGCGGACGCCGGTCATACCGACACTCGGTAAAACGTCCGTTGCTGAACGCGGTGGGAGAAACAAGAAGTCGAAAGCAGGGGCGTCGTCACAAGCGCGTTCTGTGTTGCAGGCATCGGCCCGTGACATCGTTGGTTTGGGTGACCGTTCGGCTTACGGATTGCCTGATGAATCTGGTGTCTTGTTCATCAATGTGCCAGCTGAAAGTGCTGCCGCAAAAGCGGGCATTCAAAAAGATGACGTAATCATCGGCTGCAACGAACAGCCTGTGAAAACGGTCGGCGATTGGATCGCGCTGCGCGATAAAGCTGCCGGGAAGAAACTTGCGCTCTCGATTGTCCGTAAACAAAATCCCGTCGCGATTGAGATCACCGATTACGTCTACACGGTCACGGAATCCCAAGCGACGCCGGAGTTCAAACTTATACCGCTCGTTGCGCCCGGCGACGTCGTTCCTGTCAAAGCATTGACGAGTGAACCCTCTACGAGCAATGATCCGCTTGCCACGCTTTTGGATGGAAAACTGGCGAAAACCTACGGCCCTGTTTTTGGGAACGGGACTTTGGACGGACAGTACAAAATGGATTTCGGTGCCGCACAAAACATCGCGCAGGTCAATTCATTCACCTTCGTTCAAGGTGGTACGCGCGGACGACAGCATTTCATTTTGTTTGGAAGCAATGCCGCTGCGCCGGGCCACAAGTTCGACGATGCGTCTCAATTCACGCCGATCATTGAAGTCGATACGCTTGTCACGACGAAAGAGAATTTCGTTGCGACAAGCATCCGCCGATCGAATGGCCAGCCGATCGGAAGTTTCCGCTGGCTGGTGTGGGCGGTGGTTCCGATCAGCAGTAACGATGAGAATTCAACGTATCAGGAATTGCAGGTGATCCCGGCGAAGTGACCGAGGTCATCACGCGCGGACGATGAACGCGCTGTTTTCAATCGTGAGTTGCGGATTGAAATAGGGGTCGTCGGGGAAACGTCCGAGCCAGAGTTTTTCGAAGCGCTCGATTTCGCGTGGCTCGACACCTTTGGGTCGGCTCAACGATTCAAAGTGGAAGAGCTGCGCGTGGGGCGAATAGACCACGCGCAAGCCGCTCGCGACGAGCTTCATGCAATAATCCACGTCGTTGTAATTCAGTGGAAATTCTTCGTTCAATCCGCCCACCGATTCGTAATAATCCTTGCGCGTCATCAAACACGCGCCGGTCACGGCGATGAAATTTTTGTGCACTGCGTTCCCAAAAAAGTACCCCGGATCGCCGCCGGGAAAACAGTAGTACGGATGCCCTGGCTTCCCGCGCATCACGACCACTCCCGCGTGTTGCAAGCGTCCATCCGGAAAAATCAGTTTCGCTCCGACCGCTCCGACCCCGTCGCGCTGGGAGAATTCCAGCATCGATTCCAACCAGTCCGGCGTGATCACTTCCATGTCGTCGTTCATGAACAACAGATGCGATCCGGTCGCGTGTTTCGCGCCGAGATTGTTCACGCGCGACCAATTGAATCCCTCATCATACGTCACGCGCCGCACGCCCAACTTCGAATACCGTGCTTCCATTTCAGCAGGCATTTGGTTGCGGTCCATGACGATGACTTCAAATTCGCGCCACGTGCTCTTTTCAAAAATGCTCGCGACGCAACGGTCCAGATAATTCACTTCGACGCCGTCAATGATCTTCGCTTTGCACGTGCTGGGAATGATGATGCTGACCTTGGGTTTCCCAACAATCTCAAATCGTACACGATGAAATCCCGGAGCCGGGCCGTCTTCAACGCGTCCGCGCGCGCCGAGCCGTTCGATATGTTCCTGCAACGCGCGCTGAGCCGTGACGTGCGCCTTCGGTTTCGCGCTGCTTCCGGACGCTGTCGATGTCGGGAGCATTCGCCAGTGGTACAACACGTCCTGGATGTGAAGAACACGGTTCGTCTTTTCGATGATGCGCAGCACGAGATCGTAATCCTGTGCCGTATCCATCGAACTGCGGTACCCGCCAATCTCGCGAACGAGTGCTGTGCGATACGCGCTCAAGTGGCACGTGTACATGCAGGCGAGAAAATATTCGGGTGACCAATCGGGCTTGAAGAACGGCTCGACATGGCGCCCGGTCATATCGATCTTGTCTTCATCGCTGTAAATGAAATCCAGCGTCGGATCTTTTACGAGCGCCTTCGCAACTTCAAACAGAGCGTGTTCGGTCAGCTCGTCATCGTTGTCCAATGTCGCGATAAATTCACCGGTCACGAGTTCCAACGCTGAATTACTCGCCGCCGAAATGTGTCCGTTCTTCGGACGGTATACGACTTTGATTCGCGCATCTTTCTTCGTGTATTCGTCCAAGACAGTCCGAATGTGCGGAGCCGACGAACAGTCATCGGCGATGCATAATTCCCAGCGCGGATAAATCTGATTCAAGACCGAATCGACGGCTTTGCGCAGATACGTTTCCGGGACGTTGTACACCGGCATGATCAGCGAAATCGTTGGCGGATTTGACCAACCAGCCATGGTCTCGCGCATCGCATTGCGTCGCTCCGGTGTGATCTGATTGCGCACTCGCCATGCTTCATACGCGTTCTGCGGAATCGACGCGTCCGGCGGAAAAAGCTTCTGACGGAACTCGCTGAGATTGAAACTGAGCAGCAGCTTCACACCATACTTAAAGGAGCGCGAGAAGTTCCGCCGCGCGCGCATGTCTGCGAGCTTCCAGCGCAGCGCTTCAATCCACATGCGGATATCCGAAATCGGCTGCGCGTTGAATTTTAGTAATTTGAAATCCATCGGCACATCGGCGGGATCAAATCGCAACGCTCGGACGGGCTGCTTGATGTTTACATATTTGACCGTCTCACGCTTGCCTGACGCGTCCGACAAAAATACTGAATCTTTCTCCGTGAATCCGTCGCCTGTGTCGTAATAAAATTGGGCGAGCCCGCTGCGTTCGCTTTCAAGCTGCGCTCTCACGCGCACCCATCCGGGCGATAGCCGTTTCTCCGCTGTAAAAAACGGATCCCGTCCCAACGAGCGCCACGCGTTGCCGCTTATGTTTTCGACTTGTCCGCCTGATCGTAAGTCAGTTTCATTCGCCCCACCAAACGACCAGAATACGCGCCCCATCCGCACAAACGGTCGCAGCAGTGCATTTGTAAATTGATACGCTCCGCGCGCAAATCGGTACGGCAGCGGCAGTGACTGGATCGAGAAATCGAGAATCGAAAACCGTCCGCGCATCAGCACGTCGATTCGGATCGCAGAAACCTTGCTTGGAAAATCGATGCGCTTGGACGATCCCAATTCGCCGCAATCGTGATCGTATTCAAGGAAGGGAATTAGTTTGAATACGTGCGCTGAATGGGCGTCATTCAATGACATCGGGAAATCAGTGAAGGCTCGAATCGCCAGCTTCACTCGCGATTCGGCACTGATTATATGGAGGCGGAATTGGTAGGCCCCGGCTGGCATCGAAACCGGGAAAACGAAATGCGGTGTTTCGCCCGACGCGACCCATTCGCCGCGATTTCCGCCGGGAACAATTTCAGGCGACGGAACCAGCGCGCTTGCGTCGATTCGCTGAGGGACGATGCTGCTCGTGAAAGAAGGTGTTGATGCGACGGGTGACAAGTGATCCTCGAAAAATGAGCGATGTGTGATATACTAGCCGAAAACGCTCGATAAACAATGTAAGGCGATTGATTGGACTTTGATTTGCGCTGCAACGAATGGAACGTGGGTGCGTCTCAAATTGGGACGAAACGAGATTCGGAGTCGAAACGATGAAAACGATCAAAGGCATTATTCTGGCAGGCGGCACGGGCTCGCGCCTCTTTCCGCTGACGCGCGTCACCAACAAACATCTGCTGCCCGTCGGTCGCAAACCGATGATCATGCACTGCGTCGACAAATTGACCGAAGCCGGCATCAAAGAAATCATGGTCATCACGGGCCCCGAACACATGGGCGCGATCGTGACGCTGCTCGGCTCCGGAAAAGATTTCGGCTGTCATTTCACGTACCGCGTCCAGGACGAAGCCGGCGGCATCGCCCAAGCCCTGGGACTGTGCGAAGCGTTCGTTGGGACGGATCATTGCTGCGTGATCCTCGGCGACAACATTTTCACGGCTTCGTTGAAGCCGTACGCAGATCGGTTCAAGGCCGTTGATGCCGGTGCGATGCTCTTGTTAAAAGAGGTTCACGATCCGGGTCGATATGGTGTCGCAGAACTTTCCGCCGACAAAACGAAAGTCGTCGGGATCGAAGAGAAGCCCAAGAATCCGAAGACGGACTACGCGGTAACCGGCATGTATTTTTATGACTCGCCGGTCTTCAAATGCATCAAGACGCTGAAGCCCAGCGGTCGCGGCGAGCTGGAAATCACTGACGTCAACAATTATTACGTCCGCCAGGGCACTCTGCTGTGGGATGAATTGCCGGGCGATTGGACCGACGCCGGGACGTTCTCGTCGCTCTTAAAAGCAAACGAAATCATGGGGAAAGACGATTAGTTTCGGGTTTCGCGATAAAGAAATGGAATGACTATGAAGCTATTGGTAACAGGCTCAGCAGGATTTATCGGATCAAGTTTTGCGCGGCTGAGCGTGGCTCAGGGGCACGACGTGATCGTACTCGATTCGCTCACGTATGCAGGCAACCTCGCGAATTTGAATCCGATCAAAGACAGCCCGCGCTTTCAATTCGTAAAAGGCGACATCCGCGACGGCAAACTCACGCTCGAATTGCTGCACGCGCACAAGCCTGACGCGCTCGTCAATTTCGCGGCGGAAAGCCACGTGGACCGCTCGATCATGGACGCTTCGCCGTTCGTCTCAACCAACGTCGGCGGGACGCAAGTGCTATTGGATGCCGCTAAAAAATACGGTGCACCGATCCGTTTTTTGCAAGTTTCAACCGACGAAGTCTACGGCTCAGCCGACGACAAAAAACCGTTCACCGAACAGCATTATTTGAAGCCATCGAGTCCTTATGCGGCGAGTAAAACGAGCTCCGATTTGTTCGTGCTCGCGTTCCATCACACGCACAAAATGGACGCGCTAATCACGCGCTGCTCGAACAACTACGGCCCGTACCAATTCCCGGAAAAACTGATTCCGTTGTTCACGACGAATCTTTTCGAAGGCAAAAAGGTTCCGGTCTATGGCGACGGCATGCAGATCCGCGATTGGATTCATTGCGACGATCACAGCCGGGGCGTTTTGGCTGCGCTTGAAAAAGGGAAGAGCGGGGAGGTCTACAATCTTGGCGGTGGAAACGGGACGCCGAACATTGAGATCACCAAGCAGCTTTTGAAACTCACTGGGCGCGACGACTCCTTTATTCAATACGTCCAGGACCGTCCCGGCCACGACCGCGTGTATTTGATCGATCATTCAAAAGCGACGCGCGAACTCGGTTGGACGCCGCAGGTGTCGTTCGAGCAAGGCCTCGCCGACACCGTCGCATGGTTCCGCGAAAATCGCGCGTGGTGGGAGGCGATCAAATCCGGCGAATACCTGGCGTACTACGAAAAACAATACGGGAACGCATAGTCCGTTTCATCTCAATAGAATTGGAGAATTCATGCTCAGTAAAAAAGTGATTTTGATCGGCAAGGGACATCTCGGAAGCTACTTGAAAAACCTGTGGCAGATTCCCGACGAGTTGCATTGGGCGCGCGAAATGTCCGACTTGAATGTCGAGACGCTCAAGCGCCTGCAGCCTGATGTCGTGATCAACACGGCGGGCAAAACGGATCTGCGCTGGTGCGAAGACAACGCGAACGAATGTTTCCGGTGCAACGTCAGTGCGCCGATCAGCGTGTATCGCGCGGTGAAGGAAGCGTTCAACGGCAACATTCCATACATCCATCTCAGCAGTGGTTGTGTGTGGGACGGCCCGTATCGCCCGGACGGAAAACCGTTCCTGCCAAACGATCCGGCCACACCCGCGTGTTTTTATGCGTGGACAAAAGCGGCGTGCGACGCGCTGTTGATCTCGGAAGCCACCGCGCCAGTTATCGCGCTGCGCCCGCGCCAAGTGTATTCGCCGCTTGCCTCCGCGCGCAACACGCTGACGAAATTAAATTCCTATGCGAATTTGCTCGATACGCCAAATTCGATGACAAGCGCTGATACGATCGCGACGACCATTGAGCAACTGCTCGACATGTCGCACTACTCGCAATGGCCGTTCATCATGAACGTGTACGAGCGCGGCTTCTCGTCGCCGTTCGAAGTCGGCACATTCTTGGCCGAAGCAGGCACGCGCAATGCGCCTGGGAAATTGACCAAGAGCGAACTCGACACCTGGCACAAACCCAAGCGCGTCGATGCGGTCATTGAAGACAGTTATTTCGAAAAGACGTTCAATCCGCCGACCGTTCAAGACGAATTGAAACGCAACATCGCGCTGTATGCGACGGCGATTAAGAAATAGGTTTCGCGTGTCGGGTTTCGAGTTGTCTAACTCGAAACCCGAAACGAGAAACTCGAAACAGTCGTTAATCCACCCGATCCACTTCACGTCCGGCTT
The DNA here is from genome assembly GCA_037129555.1 of Planctomycetota bacterium. GTDB lineage: Bacteria > Planctomycetota > SZUA-567 > H5-PLA8 > H5-PLA8 > JANXLS01. The sequence goes on along the minus strand of JBAXUS010000056.1, from coordinate 14,812 downwards.
CGTGATGCGCGGCATGTTCGTACCACGTCGAAGGCTGATTGCGTTGTTCGATCAACTCGAGCGTTGCGCGGACGGGGCCGCCGTTTTGCAGCGGCATGTTGTCGAACGTCATGCGCTGGATCACACCGGATGATGCGTCGAAATAAATGTCGATGAATGCCGGGCCTCGAAAGTCAGGCGAGCGTTTGACGCCATGCAAATGGTGGCTGCGTTCGGTGCTCGATCCACTCAACGTTTCGGGCGCGAGAATGTCGAGTGTGTACGCTTCCTGAATGTGCTGCAAATTCGAGCGCATATCCGTGAACGGGACGCCGCGTTCGACGCCGGGAATGTCGCCGCGAAATCGCGCTTTGTTTTTGCTGAGCCGGACGGCACCATCACCGCGAATCGACCACGCATGAGTCCCATCGAAGCCCGCGATCAGCGCTTCACCGTTGTTGTATTTTCGAAACAAAACAAACCGGTCGCCACTGCCCACATGCAGCGTCGCGCCATTTATAGAAGGTAACGGCGCTCGATGCGGATCACGCGGGCCGGTGTCCCAGGGTTTAGGGACGCTTGAATCGTAGACAGCAGAAATGCGGTACGTCCGGTCACCAGACGTTTCGTTGGCTTGAATCAAACGCAAGCAAGCCGCCGACGCAGTCTCACCGCGCAAGACAAAATACGATGCCATTCCGGCGACGAGCAATATCACAGCCGCCCAACGCAGCGCTTGGTGACGCAGAAATTCCCAACGCGAAATGCGCTGAACTTTGGCGGCATCGGCTGCGTGAAACTGCCACGCCAGCATCGCGTGAATGTCCAGGCGTTCAAGATAGGCCGTGCGAAACGCGTCGTCGCGGGTCATTAAGTTGTTGATCTTCGCGGCGTCTTCGGTGGACGGATCACCATCGATCAAGATGGCAAGCAGTCGCTCGTTTTCGTTCGGATTCAAGTCGCGTTCAGTTGTTTTCATGCGTGTTCTCCCGCCGCAAGTCGCCGTTGAGTGCATTCAAGCAAGGCCTCGCGGATGCGGTAAAGCGTCTGTGAAATCGACGCGGTCGGACGTTTTAGTTCCTTCGCGAGCGCGTCGACCGAGCCACCTTTTGCGTAGCGTTTCTTGAGCATCTCCCGCTGATTCGCAGGCAGTTTCTCCAGGCATAACGCGAGTGCGCGCTGCCGCTCCAAAAACGTTTCACCGCGCTCAGCCGTATGCTCGGAGAGACACGAAATTGCCGCGTCATCAAACACATGTTTATCGCGCGCACGGTCGCGCCGGTCAGCGAGCACTTCGAAATAACAGACCTTCAACGCCCACGGAATGAAGTCGATTTTCTGCGTGGCAAACTCGTCCAATTTTTCGAGCATGACGACATTGGCTTTTTGCAATACCTCATGCGCGCGATCAGGATTTCGGATCAGCGTGATGACGTACGCAAACAAACGCGGTTGAGCTGCGACGAGCGATTGTGTGAATTGCTGGGATGATGGGTCCATGGACATGATCGAATGAGCGTCCTACTTCCCGCCCTTTTTCCCCTTCTTCGGCTCCGGTGCCTTGTTCGGATCGTAGTCTGGATTCTTCGTTGCCATCTGCGCGTTGATCTCTTTCAAATACGCATCCATTTTCTTTTCCAATTCAGCGGCCTTCGACGCTTGTTCTTGGGCGAGGTCGTGCTTCTCGCTGTAGTCTTTTGACAGATCGAACATGCGCACAGCGCCGGTTTCGTAAACTTTGAAAAGCTTCAAATCTCCAGAAATCATGACCGTCGCCGGGCCGTCGTTTTCGTGGTCGTAGTGCGGGAAATGGAAATACATCTCGGGGCGCGAGCGTTTCACGTCGCCGGTTCCGGTCGCGAGAATTGATGCGAAGCTGCCTCCTTCGATTCCCTTCGGCAATGGACCAGGCAGATGCGCGAGTTCGGCAATCGTCGGAAGCAGGTCGAAGTGCGCAACGCGAGCGTGACTGCATGCTCCGGCTTTGACGCCGGGGCCGCGCATCAAGAACGGAACCCGCAGTCCCCCTTCCCACAAATTGCCTTTGCCACTGGTCAGCGGCGCATTCTGGTTGCGCCCCTGCCCGCCGTGATCCGCTGAGTAAAACACATACGTCGTCCCGGCGAGTCCGAGGTCGTCAATCTTCTTCAGCAGCATTCCGATGGTCACATCCATGTCGTCGAGCACTGCTGCTTCTGCGACTGAAAGATGCTTCAAATTCGCGGCGCTGTCTTCGGTCAAGCCAGCTTTTTTCATGTAAACAGCGAGCGTCTCTTTGCGCGCCCCTTCCGGACCGCGCGCGGCGTACTGCGAGATTTGGAGGAAGAACGGCTTTTTGGCAGCAGCCTGTTTGGTCATGAACGCCATGCCTTTTTCAGCGTTGCCGAATGCTTCTTTCGGGTTCGGACTGTTCACGTTTTCCGGGCCACCGTTGTTGTTCGGGCCGTCGTTTTCAGTGAAGCCGTGCTTGGATGGATTGACGCGACCAAGATGCCATTTTCCAAAGTGCGCGGTCGCGTAACCCTGGTTCAACAACATCATCGGAATCGTGATTTCGTCTTCAGAAAGTTCGAGCACGCATTTCGGCGGGATCATCTTCAACCCATTGTCCGCTACCATATCTTTCTTGCCTTCGCCGATGTACGTCATATGTAAAAGCGCAGGTGTTTTGCCGGTCATCAACGCCGCTCGCGACGGCGTGCAACGCGGTGACGCGGCATAGCCATTGGCGAAGCGCATACCTTCTTTGGCGAGGCGTTCGAGGTTCGGGGTGTGATAAAAATCGTTCCTTGATTTTGGGATCGCATCGTCCATCTGCACCGACGAATTGGCCCAACCGTGCGCCTCACCGTAGATGATCACGAAGTTCGGCTGCTTCACGCCGGGCGCGATGTCGGCTGCAAAAACAACGCCCGCGCACAAAACACACGCCACAAGAACGACAATACATTTGGACATGTCCAAGACTCCTCAAATTACTTGAACGGCACTTTCAACCCTGCCGATTTCGCGAGCGCTTTTTGCCGCGCGTCGAACGTCAAAAAAGTCCTCGCGCCCAGATGAACTGCCGTGGCGACATGCAGAATGTCCAGTGCGCGATGGCCGCCATGCCTGGTATGAAGATCGGAATAGGCCAATGCCAATTTGGTTACCGCTTCAGGATCGTATGCGACTTTCACGTTTACTCCCGTCGCACAGTCAAAATGCCATTGCCCGCAAATATGTTCCGCCAGTTGACGCCTAAATCCTTTTGTGGAATCGCTCGTATGAACGAAAACTTGATAGATGGTCGCTTGGAGAAATTCGAATTCCAACATGGAGGTGAAGTGTAGCGGCTCCTTCATTGCCCGTTTATATGCAACCGCCTCATCGTGGTTTGCTTGAATGCGGTACGACGCACAGATGAAGCTTGTGTCGGGGTATTCAATCATGGTTGCCCCGTTTCGGCTGCGCGCATCTCCTCGACTTCCTCCGCACTCAAATAGCGGTCCCCAAAGATGGCTTTTGCCCGTGCAGTGTAATCCGGGTGAACCAGCTTCTTCTTCTTCGCGACCTTCGGTGGCGACAATTGTGCGATTGGCTTGGCATGCCGGGTGATTTCGACATCTTCACCGGACTTCAGCCAAGCCTCGATCTTCTTAAAGTCATAGCGCAGGTCGCGCAGGGTCGCAGTTTTCATATTGTCAATGTATCACAAAATTGTGATATTTCAAGAATTGCCCATCGATAGCGGCACACACCACCGCTATTTGAAGGGCGCTTCCGTGATGTCCAAATCCGGCTTTGTATTCCAGCGTGGCTTCCACCCGAGCTTCTCAACTTTCGTTCGGAATATGACCGTGTTGTCGAGATCGAGATCCTCTGTCCAAATGAATTTTGCACCTTTGAAATCAGCCTGATAAAACGGTTCTTTGGGCTTCACGCGCTCTTCCGTAAATTCCGTTGCGTTGGCCCACTTGCTGTCGTCGAAATCAACGGCCCACCATTTGTCTGGAATCGGCGTGTGCTCAACTTTCGGATTCTTCGTATCACTGTTCAACGGTCCTTTAAAAAAATTCTTCGCTTTCCACGTCGCGTTACTGACGGTGCCGTCGGCGAACTTGATGATGAAACCGCCGTCGCCAATATGATCGCCGTATTCGAGGCCCGTCTTTGGATCGGCGTTATCTTTGGCCATGATCGCGATAGTCATCGGGTACTCCGGCAGAATGTCCACGCTGACGACATTGTGCGGAGTGAACTCAATGGGATCAACCGCGCGCAATTTTCCATTGATGTACATCACGAACCAATTGTCGGCGTACACATTGACTTTGATCGTGTCGGCCATCGTGGGTTTGATCAAGCCTTTGTTGTCAGGCTTCCCTTTTCCTGTTCCACCGCCGCCTTGAGCGCCGGGACCACTTGGAGCGCGCGTTTCTCCGACTGTTTCGTTTCCATCATTTTGGGCGCTGGGCTTGGGAGGAGTGTCATCGTTGCGCGGAGGAGGCGGACCGTCTTGACGGGGCGGCGGTGGGCCGTCTTCGCGCGGAGCACCTCGGCCTTCGCCACGCGGTGGACGTTCTCCGTCACCGCGCGGCTGGCCCGGACCGTCAGCGCGAGACGCACGACCTTCACCGCCGCCGGGATTGCGCTGGCCTTTTTTGTAGACTTCGGTCTTCGTCGTTCCATCTGCTTCGGTGAATAAAAATGTGTAGGAACCATCATCTTCGAGCGAGTAACGGATCGTGCGGTTCTGTCCATTCACGCGGTAGGTCAACGTAAATTTCTTCATGTTCTCGTTCGTAAAATCAGTGATCGTCGCGCCGCGTAACGGAGTGCCCGCACCGCGCATCGGCTGTCCGCTGGGTTGCGGATCGACCTGTCCGCCCTTCTCAGTTACTTCGCCGTGGAAGCCGCCGTTCAAGTACGGATACGTTTTGGTTGAATGATAATGATAATGTCCTTTCGCGTCTTTGTGCCCATTGAACACGTCGAGATTTTTAGCGGGCGAGCCGTCGGGTTCGTTCAGCCCGTAGATCGGATACCCATCGAGTGCATAGGCAATCGGCTTCCCGGGGCCGACGAGTTTTTCGAGATGCAGCGGTGCGATGTGATAGTGGTAGTCGTCCGCGCGTCCGCAATGCCCGCCGAATTCGTCGAGTTCACCCGCAGTGAACGTATCCGTCTTGCCGTCATTTTTGATCGGATTAAAAATGGGGATACCATTGGCCGCGAGCGCAATCGCGCCTCGGAAAAAGTGGTCTTTCGCCGACAATGGATTTTTGGCTTCGACGGGCTTCAGTGGAATGCGCCACGCGTTGTCACCCATGTAAGATTGCGCGATGGGGACTTGTTGCTGCCATGCTGTGATGCCGACCATCATGCGATGTTCGGGGAGCGCTTCCGTGCGGACGTAGAGAAAATCTTTGTCGAAACCGAGTTTCACTTTGCCGTAAAAAGCGAGGAACGCCTGCGCTTGTTCAGGCGTGGGTGTGCCGTCAGTGGACTTGCCCTCCGCGCTGATCGCCGTGTCGCGAATCGCGGCTTGTGTGTCATTCCGCTTCGGGCGTTGAGTGTCGTCGCGTGGGTCGCCTTGCGGAGGACCGTCGCGTTTCGGACCGTCTTTTTCGGGACCGCGACCTTGTGCAGATGCAGAGCTGTCTGTCTTGCCGGTGCGGTCATACGTGACTTTCAATTCTGCTTTGGACAGCGTGATGTCTTTGAGCGCGGCTGTCAAAATCGGGCCGGAGACCGACGATGCGGGGCCGCTCAGTTTCGGAGCGTCGGAGAGCGCATACATCGTCAGTGTGTACGTTTTCAATCCCGGTCCTTTTGAATGCGGCGGAGCGTACCCGACGCGGTCCTTGATTGTGTTCAATCCGGCGGTGCCGACTCCAGTCGAATTTTTTTCAAGCCGCGTGACAGTGGGCGCGATGTTGTAGAGCGTCCAATAAAATTTCAAACGGCCTTCGGGGTCAGAGTGATTCATGATCAGCGCGAAACTTTTCGTCCCGGCAGGCGCACCGCTCCATTCCAAAGGCGGTGTTACACCGGCTCCGTCGCCTGTGAATTCTTCAGGCAGGGCACCGTTCGGGCCGAGCACAGAACTCTTCAAAACAAAAGCTCCGCCACTCTCGCCGGCCGATGCAGCAAGCGCCACGGTCATGAGTAGAAGTGTGGTTCCAATCGTTCGATTCATCGCGTGTTCCTTTTTCAGTGTAACTGTTTTTTACTCAAGTCTGTTGCCGCAAACCCAATTGGGAGCAATGTCTACTCATAAGCTCCATCTGGTAGCAGAATCTCAACACAGATTTTCGAAAACAATTATTTTTTCTGAGTCGAACAGTGTAGCCGAATGTATCCGCCCCTTTATACAGGACATTCACGATGAACTATTTGCTGGTGTTTCGAAGTATGGTATGTGCCGCCGTGTTGATTATGACTCGGTTAGTCGCGAGTGACGTGACGGTGCATCGCATTCCGGATCGCGGGATTCAGCCACAGTCGATTGTGGACGGCAAGGGCGTTTTGCATGTCGTCTATTACAAAGGCGACCCGGCGGGCGGCGATCTGTTTTATGTGCAATCGAAAGACAGCGGCGCGACGTTTTCACCCGCGCTGAAAGTAAACAGCCAGAGCGGCAGTTCTATTGCGATGGGCAACATTCGCGGCGCTCGCATCGCGCTGGGAAAGAACGGACGCGTGCACGTCGCATGGATGGGCTCGAACACGGCGGCTCCGCGCGGCCCGAACAAAGAATCGCCGATGCTGTACGCGCGCTTGAACGATGCGGGGACGGCCTTTGAAGAGCAGCGCAACATCATAACGAAAAATTATGGACTCGATGGCGGCGGCACGGTTGCGTCGGATGATCAGGGCCACGTGTTCGTGACCTGGCACGGTCTCTCCGGCATTGAAGGTGTCAAAGGGGAAGAGAACCGGCGCGTGTGGATCGCGCGGTCGAGCGATGACGGGAAGACGTTCGCTCCTGAAGTTTCCGCGACCGAAGTAAAAACCGGAGCGTGTGGTTGCTGCGGGATCAGTTCAGTAGCCGACACGCAAGGCAATGTATTCGTGCTGTACCGCGCCGCGGGAGAAAAGACAAACCGCGACATGATCTTGCTCGCATCGCACGACAAAGGCGCGTCGTTTGACGTCCAAAAATTAGATTCGTGGGTCGCGAACATGTGCCCGATGAGTTCGTCGTCGCTCAGCGCTATGCCGAGCGAAACAGCCATCGCGTGGGAGAACAAAGGCCAAGTATATTTCGCGCACATTCGTCCCGGGACGAATGACGTTAAACCCATCGCGGCTCCGGGAAACGGAGTCGGACGCAAGCACCCGACCATCGCCGTGAACACAGCCGGCGAGACGCTGCTGGCGTGGGCGGAAGGCATGGAAGGCTGGGGCAAAACGGGCAGCGTGGCGTGGCAGACGTATGATAAAAACGGTGTACCGTTGGCAAAAGGAAACGCGCCGGGCGTGCCGAAGTGGAGTTTAATTTCCGCCACGGCGCGCGCGGATGGCGGCTTTGTGATTCTGTATTAATACGAATAGTAGAACGGGCTTTTAGCCCGATCATTGACATGACCAACAACCACTACTTCTCGATCCGATACAGCGCCTTTTTGGTCCGAACGATCAGCGCTTTTCCGACGATTGCAGGCGAAGCCATGCAGCCTTCTTCGAGCGTGTTTTCGGCCAGTTTCTTAAATGTGTCTCCGGGTTCAAACACAATGGCCGCGCCGATGTGATTGAAGAGATAAATGTGGCCATCTGCGTACATCGGCGACATGGAGTATTCTTTCAGCAGCTTTTCAATCCAGACGATGTGCCCGGTGGCGGTGTCCACGCTGGTCAGGATGCCGGTGTCGCTGATCATGTACATGCGGTTGCCGACGATGACGGGGGTCGGGCGCGTCGGGATGCTGACGGTGACGGGTTTGGCGTCAGGCTTGCCGACATCGGCCAGCATGGTGCCTTGGCTCGTGAGTTTCCAGAGGACGTTCTCCGGAGGCAAATCGAGCTTTTCACCGCCACCCGCGATAGGCTTGACGCACCACATCTGTGCTCGCATGAAACCAGTGTCGAGGAACAACAAGCCGTTGGCGAAGACTGGGATCGGCACATTCGAGAAGCCGGGATGAGCCAGTCGCCACAGTTCTTTCCCCGTGTTCGGATCGTACGCGTAGAACGCTTCCGCCGCCGGGGCGACGATCTGATCTTTGCCGTCCACTTGATATAGCAGCGGTGTGCCGTAGGCCTTCTTTGCGTCGGTTTTCGTCGTCGGTTTGAAGGGAATCGAGCGCGGTGTTTTCCACGCAACTTTGCCGTCTGATTTATTCAGCGCGAGTTGGTATTGCACATCCATGCCATCGATGCAGACGATGAGTTTATCCTTATACGAAATCGGCGTGCTGCCCGCGCCGTTTTGTGTAGCATGCTTCGTGTCCGTGTTTTCCCAGACTTTCTTACCGTCGTGGGTCGAGACGCAGGCCATACCATAAGTACCGAAGAAGACGTAGAGTTTTCCGTTTTCCAAAATCGGCGAAGGCGACGCGAAGCTGTTGAGCTTGTGCTTCGTTTCGGGCTTTTCGACGTGGAACACTTCGGTGTCGAAATTGATCTTGCCGGTGTCGAGCGCGACGCTGATGACGCGCAGCGATTTGCCTTCATCGGTCGAGTTCGTCATCCAGATTTCATTGCCGGAGACGACAGGCGAGGACCACGCTTCGCCGGGAAGCGGCGTCTTCCATTTGATGTTTTCGGTTTCACTCCAGGTCACCGGCAGACCTTTGGCCTCGGAGTGGTTTTGTCCGCCGGGGCCTCGGAACTGCGGCCATTCGTCCGAACAAAATGCGGTCTGCGAGAGAACAACAAGAGTCGTGAAGAGAGCGAGGTTGCGCATTGCGGGTTCCTGTGAATATGAGCGAGAGCGTCGCGACGGTTAACATGCCGCCAGTTGATATAAACCGCGAACTATGAAATCGAGATGGGTTTTCCGTCCGGGCCGACCCATTCCGGCGCGGAACCGTCGGCGTAAAATTCTTTCTTCCAAATCGGCACCGTCGTTTTCAAGTCGTCGATCAGAAAGCGGCAGCCGTCAAACGCGGCTCCACGATGCGCGGCGCTGACAGCGATGACGACGCTTGCTTCGCCAATATCCACGCGCCCGAGGCGATGATGAATCACGGCGCGGACGAGTCCGAAGCGTTGCATCGCATCCGAGCGCAATTTTTCGAGCATCTTCCGCGCGAGACTTTCGAGCGCTTCGTATTCGAGTCCCAGGACGCCGCGCCCGAGATGATGGTTGCGCGTCACGCCGATGAACGACACGACTGCTCCCGCGCTGGGATCAGCGGCAAGACGCTCGATGGCGGGTGCATCCAAGGGCGAACGCGTTAAGAGAATGAAGTTGGATTCAAGCATGTGCGGAGAACTTTCAACCTCCACCATAAGGAGGAAGAATGTCGATGCGATCATGTTCGTGGAAGAGTGCGTCACGGCTGACGATCTCGTCGTTGACGGCGATGTTCAGAGAATTCACAAGCCTCGCCATTTCGGGATGCGCTGCAACAAATGCCGCGAGGACCGTCGCTCCCGTAATGCGATCACCAGAAACAACGAGAAGCTCGGACTCCCGCCCGAGCTTCTCGCGCAAAAACGCGTGGTAGACGACATCAACGTTCAAGGCCGGCTCCCATCGTAGGTTCGGATTTAGGACAGCTTGGACAACGCGCCTTGGACGGCGACCATGTCGCGCGCTTCGGGCGTCTTGTCTTGGACTTGAACGAACGCGACTTTGCCATCTTTGCCAACGATGACGGTTGCGCGCTGGCTGATGAACGGAACCTTTGGGTGGCGCAAGTCATACAGATCAGTGACCAGCATCATCGGATCGGCGAGCAAATCGTGGTTGATCTTGCGTTCCGACTTCCAGGCCTTGTGGCTGTACGTACTATCGCGGCTGATGCCGACGACGACAACGTTATCGCCGTAAAGCGAGCGGTCGTTGCTGATCGCGCAATTTTCTTTTTCGCAGGTAGGGCTCCAGTCGAGCGGGTACCACAGCAGCACAACGTTCTTGCCTTTGTTCTGGCTGAGGGTCCAGTCCTGGTCGTCCTGCGTCTTCAACGTGAAATCGGGGGCGGTATCGCCAACTGAAACGGGCATGCGTTCGTTCTCCTGAGTGTATAAAAGTTCGTGGGCTCTCAAGCCCAAAATAGCGCCAAGATTGTACGCGACAAATGCCCGCAGACTACTGAAATATTTCGCGAACATTGAGCGCGAAACCGGGGAGCAGGTCCTCGCTTTTTAGAACGCTGTTTTCATCCAATTCGACTGCATAAAGATTACGCCGACGAATACTAATGGTTCGACGGTCGGGATTAACACTCCAAACCTCCTTTACCCCAGCATCTAGGTAATCTGCCACTTTCAAACTGGAATCGTAAACCGTCTCGTTGGGCGAAATGACTTCGATCGCAATATCGGGAGCGATCGAACTATGTGTAACAGGAATCTCGCCGCCAGGAAAACGCCCGGCGAGAATCACTGCGGCGTCGGGTATTCTGACTTTGCGCTGGGAAACTGGAAAGCAATCAAAACTACCTTCCGTGATGGCGATTCCGCGTTTACCATTGCGCAAATAAGATTCCAAATACCACGCCAGGACAAAAGCAATTCGGCTTGCAAAAAAGCCCATTTCTTTCTTCACAATTTGACCGTCAATGAGCTCATAAACGCCGTCGGCGTTTAGTGCCAGCAACTCATCCGGTGTGACGGATTTTTCCATGACAGAAAGCATTTCAGCGTCTCCTTTCCTACCCCTTCTTAACAGTTCCCAACAACCGGCGGACGATTTCGTCGGGTGTAATTTCTTCGCTTTCTGCGTGGAAGTTCGTGACGACGCGGTGCCGCAACACCAGTTGCGCGACGGCTTCTACATCCGCTGTTGAAGCCGAGAAATTTCCCCGGATCGCGGCGCGGGCTTTGGCGGCGAGGATCAAGTATTGGCTCGCGCGCGGGCCAGCCCCCCAGCGCACAAACTGCTTCACGAAGTCCGGTGCTTCATCGCTTTTCGGCCGTGTGGCACCGACGAGATCGACCGCGTATTTGATCACCGAATCACCGACCGGAATCTTGCGGACGACTTTTTGAATCTCGATGACTTGAGCCGCGTCGAGCACACGTTGCAAATTGATTTCGCGCAACGCGGTTGTCGCTCGAACGATGTCCATTTCTTCCTGCTTCGTCGGATAATCGATGCGGATTTCGAACATGAAACGGTCGAGCTGCGCTTCAGGAAGCGGGTAGGTGCCTTCTTGTTCGATCGGATTTTGCGTCGCCAAAACAAAGAACGGTTCGGGCAACGGGAACGTCTGGCCCCCAGCGGTGACACGATGTTCTTCCATCGCTTCAAGCAGCGCGGCCTGAGTCTTCGGCGGAGTGCGGTTGATTTCGTCCGCGAGAATCAAATTGGCAAAAATCGGCCCTTTGATGAAGCGGAAACTGCGCTGCCGCGTGTTCTGATCTTCTTCGATCACGTCAGTGCCGATGATGTCGCTGGGCATCAAATCAGGCGTGAATTGAACGCGATTGAAACTCAAATCGAGGATCTGCGAAATCGTCCGGACCATTAATGTTTTGGCCAGTCCCGGGACGCCGACCATCAGCGCGTGGCCTCGGCAGAAGAGCGCCATGAGGATTTGGTCCACGGCATCTTTCTGGCCGATGACCACTTTGCCGATCTCTTTTTGCAACGCATCGCGTCCCTGCCGCAGCACATCGACCATTTTCAAATCGTCCGGCGTCGTCGCGGACTCGGGAATATTAAAGGCCATTGCAGTCTCCGGTCTCATTACCAAAAGTCGAATCGTGGCACATCACCGACTCTATATATACCGGTGAAGGCGCTTTATGGTCAAATACACGTATTGGAATTGTGCCAAATGTCCGATGTAGTAGACGAAGGCCTCGCTCTCAACCGGGCACTTAAAACGGGTGCCAAGGAGCAGTACCCTGCTCCTTGCTGGTGCGCGCGGCTTCGAAAATTTTAACGTGCCGAGGCCCTCGATTATGTTGCGTTCATGTGTTGCATTCATTCTTATTTTTGCTGTCACGGCAGGTGCACTGTCGTTCGCTTCGGGGCAATCGACTGAAACACCGCTGGGGCAATGCGTCATTGGCGGCGATACGGTCGATGTGTCCGTACAGGATGGCGCGGAGGGCAAACGTGTGCTCGCGATGTCGGCGGGTTCCGCGTCCAGCCGGCAGAGTTTCACGTTGCAGACGCCGTGTTTGGAGAAGCTCGACACGTCGCTCGGAGCCTTGGTGAAAATCGGCGCGGTCGATGCGTTGGACCCGGAGAATATCGTCGCCGGATTCGGAATCGCCGGGATGGACGGCGACGCGAAATGGGTCAGCGTATGGTTGAATAAAAATGGCGGACGCTGGACAATGCGTGGCGAATGGGCCGTCGATAATTTCAATCACAAGGAACTCGGCGAGAAAAAAGAAACGCAGACGTTCACGTTTGAAGCGAACGGGATTTTAAAACGCAGCGCCTCCCGCAATAACATGGACGGCATCAAGACGACCTGCGCGCAAGGCTGTTGTACCGTGTGGCAATCGAAAACGATGGTGACCGACGAAGTCGAAACGCTGGTCTGGAATTCCGCGACTCGATTGGCTGAACGGCAGACATTTCAGAAATGGTACGTCGCGCAGCCCGGCGAAGGCGTGATGTCGATTGCCGTAAAAATCTACGGCAGCCCCGAGCGCATGACGACGCTCCTGCGTCTGAATCCGGGCATTCAAAAGCAGGAAAAGCTGAACGACGACCAGAAGATCGTGGTCGAAAATTACACGAAGTAATCTCCACAGCGGCAGGAATACTGCCTCTGCTTTTATTCTGAAATCGTCTCCACTTTTCGTTCAAAACCGTCCGTTCCAGTCAACGCGAAATCCGCATCGCTGAGTTTTCCTGCGTCAACCACGTCTGAAAATGTTTCGGTAAGTTCGTCGCCTTCGTCCGGGATATAACGGATTTCGCTGAAGAACAAACCACCTTCAGCAATACGCGCGATGATCTGGCGGTGGACATATTTTGAAAGGCCAGGCTTTTTGTCGAGTACCAACCGTAGCACGTTTGACCCAGCAACGGACTTCGAAAAAACACGAATCGAGAAGAGTGCATCGAGCGCTTTGACGTCACCAGTCATCGCCGCCTGAATGGTCTTGATCATGTTCGGGGCGGCGTTCAAGTCTTTGACGAATACTTTTTTCTGCGAGGCACTCACGTCAGAAATCGTCGTTCCGTTCAACAGCCACGCTTTTGATTTTGGCTTTGAGAATGTTCGGAGCACGCGAACAGGGCGGGTAACGCCTCGGTCCATCAGCAGGATGCCGTCCTCGACGCGCTTGCCAGCGAGGTCTTCGATTTCGCTGCGAATGGTTGCGCGGACGGTTTCGTGTTGCTTGAATACGACGGACATGGCACTCAAAGCCGCTTCGGTTTCAGCGGCGGTTAAGATGCGTTCGCCGAGTTCGGGGCGCGGTTCTTCAGCGGCTCGTATGCAGACGGTGAGGACGATGCAGGCGACTATAAAAATTCGTTTCAATGCGTTCATGTCCTGAAATTGCCACAGTCTGCCTCGCACGTCAAGAATCGGTTTGCGGATGTTCCGCGAGCGCGCATAATTGCAGCGCTGTTATTCCACTATTAAAGGTGCGATTTCATGAAGCAATTCGTTCTCGTATTCTGTATTTCCGTTCGCGCTATGTGCGGAATTTTCGCTGGTGAAGCGGCAGAGAAGACGTTGCCCAAACCGGTATCGTGCGGCTCGTTGCCCAAGGTAGTCGATGAGTCGTCCGGCCTGATCAAGAGCAAACGCTATCCCAACAAAGATGTGTTTTGGACACACAACGATTCCGGCGATTCCTCACGCATTTTCGCGGTGGATTCGACAGGAAAATTGTTGCGCACGGTCAATGTCCCAAAAGCTGCAAACGTCGATTGGGAAGAGATCACAATGGACGAACAAGGGCGGCTGATCGTCTGCGATTGCGGCGACAACAATCGTAACAACAACAACGGTAGGCGTCCGAGCGTGGTGTTGTACCGCTTCCCAGAACCAGACGCATTTGACGCGAACGAGAAAATATCCGCGCCCGAGGTGTTCCATTTTCAGTATCCAACTGGCGAAGGCCCCTTCGACGCGGAGGGCGCATTCGCGCGTGGCGGGAGCGTGTATCTTTTTTCCAAGCAAGTCGAAGGTACGTCCTGTTTCAAACTGGCGATGCCGGAAAAAGCGCCGAGCGGTAGCGTCGCGATGACGGTGGCCTGTCGGACGAAGTCGTTCAATGTCGTCACAGGAGCGGCGCTCTCGAACGACGGCCTGCATCTCGCGCTGGTCAATTATCTGGCGATCACAGTCATCGATCTGCCCGAACCGTTCGAGAAACTAAAGCCGGGAGCGGACGGCGAACTCCCCCTGTTCACGTATCCGCGCCGCTCAGTCAACGCGTTCCTCGGCCAGACAGAGGCCGTCGCGTGGGACGACGAGGATCTCGTGTTGACGACGGAAGGCGGTGGAATTTTCCGGTGCAAGAAATAACAACCCGGCAGCATAGTGACGGAGCATCAGTCCCCCCCACCCCCCCACCCTCCGCCTCCTCCACCCCCAACAACGATTCGCGTCGACAAATCGCCTGGATTGCTCCGCAAGTCGGTACCACCGCCACCACCGCCTGGAGAATGCAGTAAGTAAAGAAAGAACGTAAGAACGTAAGACCGACATCTTCGGTTAAGCATCATTGTACCACGGTACATCTTTGCGATACAGCAGCC
>JBAXUS010000559.1:0-1425 GCA_037129555.1 Planctomycetota bacterium | reverse complement strand
TGAAGTTGGACGTCAAATCCATCGGAGATAGCACAGGAACACTCGCGAATTTGGCAGGATGAAGCGGGTGAACGAGCGATGAGCGACTTGAACTTCACGCTGTATTCCAAAGCGGATTGTTCGCTCTGCGACAAAGCCAAAGTTGCACTCGCCCACTTCAAAAGCGAGTGCTACTTCGCACTGTCGGTCGTTGATATCACGACCGATTCAGAAGCGTTTGAGAAATACAAATTCGATATTCCGGTGCTCGCCATCAATGGCGTTGAAGCCGCGAAGCATTCAATCAGCATCGAAAAACTGCGTGTGCTCGTCAAGCGCCACGCGGCTCACAAATAGGACTTGCACTGTCATGATATTTCAAAAATTCGCGCTCGCACTTATCATCTTTTCAGCATGCGCTCTCACGGCGGAGGACACACTCCCCAACGCTGCTCCTCCTTATTATCGTGTTCGCTACGAGCCGTCGACTACGCCCGGCGAATTAATTTTCGGAGTCAGTTACACGGTGTGGGTGCCGCCCGGTGTGAAAACGTTACGCGGTTTGATTGTTCATCAACACGGCTGCGGCGAAGGATCGTGCCGTTCCGGGCAAACAGGCGCGTTCGATCTGCACTGGCAGGCACTTGCTCGAAAACACGACTGCGCATTGATGAGCCCGTCATATGAGCAACCCGAGAAAGCAAACTGCGGCATGTGGTGCGATCCGCGCAATGGCTCGGACAAGAAATTCCAACAGGCGCTCAACGAACTCGGGACGCAATCCCAGCATCCGGAACTCGCCTCAATTCCTTGGGCGCTGTGGGGACATTCGGGAGGTGGTGTTTGGGTTGGGACGATGGTGTTGCTCCATCCTAAGCGTGTCGCGTGCGTTTGGATGCGCTCGGGCACTCCGCGAATTACATCGACTGATCCGAAGACTCCGCCCGTGGCAATTTCATCAGCCGTGTATTCCGTCCCATTGATGTGCAACATCGGCACGAAAGAAGGTGTGACCGAGAAGGACGGAAAGTTCGCAAAGGTCTGGGAGAACAACAAGCCGTTCTTCCTGGAGATGCGCGGCAAAGGTGCGCTCATCGGAGTCGCCGTCGATCCCAACAGCAGCCACGATTGCGGAAATTCACGCTACCTCGCGATCCCGTGGACAGACGCCTGTCTGACCGCGCGCCTTCCGGAAAAAGCAGGCGACTCCATGTTGAAACCAATGCCCGCCGATTCCGCGTGGCTCGCGCCACTGCTCAGCGGAGCCGTTATCCCGGCCACAAAATTCACCGACGATCCGAAAGCAGCCGTGTGGCTTCCGAACGAAAAAATCGCCAAGGCCTATGCCGAGTACATCAAGGACGGAAATGTGAGCGACACAACCCCCCCGCCCGCGCCGACAAATGTCACGCTCAACGGGAACGAATTGACGTGGTCTGCGGAAGC
>JBAXUS010000558.1:0-1435 GCA_037129555.1 Planctomycetota bacterium | reverse complement strand
TCTGGAAGACGGACAACATCTGGATGCGCAAATTGATCACGCTGAAAAGCGTCCCAGCGAATTTGAAACTGACGTTACATCACGATGAGGATTGCGAGATTTATTTCAACGGCAAACTGGCTGCGCGTTACAGCGGCCACGTCGGCCACTACGAAGTTCACGCGCTGTCGCCCGATGCGTTAAAGCTCCTTAAAGAGGGCGAGAACCAAATCGCAGTCCATTGCACCCAAACGACCGGCGGGCAATTCGTCGATATGGGGCTCGTCGTTAACGCGGTTGAAGACGTGACGGAAGAAGTAGTTTCAACCAAGAACCTGAAGAACATCCCGAAAGAAAAACTCGCCGACTACAATTCGTTTAAAAAGCAATTGGCAGACAGCCGGAAAAACAAGAACGACACCGGCGGAACCAAAGTAATGGCGGTGTTCGAAAAGGGCCGATCACCGACGAAGATTTTCCAGCGCGGCAATCCGAACCTCGAAGGCGACGACGTCGCGCCCAATTTCCCGGTGATCCTCGGATTCCCCGCTCCCGTGATTCCGCCCGCGAAACCCAACGCATCGTCAAGTGGCAAACGCCTCGTTTTGGCCAATTGGCTTACAAGCAAGAACAATCAATTGACCGCACGCGCCATCGCGAATCGCCTCTGGCAATTCCATTTTGGTCGCGGACTGTGCCGCACACCAAACGATTTCGGACAACTCGGCGAACTCCCGACGCACCCGGAGTTGCTCGACTGGCTCGCGACCGAATTTGTCGCGCGCGATTGGAAAATAAAGTCGATGCACAAGCTCATCATGATGTCGAGCGCGTACCGAATGTCCTCCAATGACGAACCGAAAGCGCTCGCCAAAGATCCGAGTAACAATCTGTTCTGGCGTTTCGACATGCGACGCTTGAGCGCGGAAGAAGTCCGCGATTCAATTCTGGTGACGAACGGCACGTTGAATTCGAAGATGTTTGGACCGAGTATTTACACTGAAGTTCCGAAGGAAGTGCTGCAATCCTCCTCTCAGCCAAGCAGAGTCTGGGGTGTTTCACCTCCCGAAGAGCGGACGCGCCGCAGCGTCTATATTCTGGTCAAGCGCTCGTTGAATGAGCCGATCCTGAACACGTTCGATCAAGCCGACACGGATTCGAGCTGCCCGGTCCGATTTACAACGACCGTCCCAACCCAAGCGCTGACGAGCTTGAACAGTAAATTCTTCAATGACCAAGCGGCGTTGCTGGCTCAACGCCTCGTTAAAGAAGCGGGTTCGAACGTTGATGCTCAAGTGAAATTGGGATTGAGATTGACGATGGGACGTGAACCAAGCGTCAAGGAAATAGAACGCGGCGTGAAGTTGCTCAAGCGCTTCGTAGACGAGGACAAACTGACCGCCGACAAAGCGCTGGCAGACTTCTGTTTGATGGCGCTGAATTTGAACGAGTTTTT
>JBAXUS010000557.1:0-1436 GCA_037129555.1 Planctomycetota bacterium | reverse complement strand
CGGTACGCATCGAAACACTCAAATGCAATGAGAATCTTTTTCAAGTTGTCCGGTTTCGCGCGGCGTTGAAGGAATACAGCGGAACGACGGTTACGCTTCGCGATATCGAAGCACGGATCGATTTGAAATCGTTGATGGACGGCCCACCAGTAGAACAACTGGGGCGGCGCGAAGATTTTGCAACACAAGCGTCGTTCACCTTCGGTGAACCGGATGCAGAGCGGCATCTGATTGAAACGCTTCCCACCACAGACCCGGCGCTGATTCGGGAGTTTCAACAGTCGGGCACGAATGTCATCTACTCCGTTACCGGCATCTTGCTAGCCAACCCCTTTTCAGAACAATTCGAAATCCTGTTATTTGAACTCAAAGCATTATGCAGTCCGCTCGACCTCGTAGAACCTACCCGGCCAGAACTGAAAGCCGCGCGTGAACTCTTGGAGGCGACAAAGGGGAAGTCGCCGATGATCGAAATCAAAGCTCGGATTTTTGAGGCGATGCAGATCATCGACCCCGGCGATCCGATCTTCTCCGAAGCGCTCGAAGTTGTGATCTTGCAGGCGGCGAGTCACGGCATGATCAATAACGAGAACGCTCGAATCCACGACATGCTTGTCGGCCCACCCGGAATCGGAAAGGGAGTACTAGCCAAAGTAGTCCGGGCGATTCAACCCCTGTACAAAAAGGTAGAGCCTCAAGCGATCACTGAGGATGGGCTCTACGGCAATTCCGGAAGCAGCGGTGGGAAGCGAGTGATCCGTGCTGGACTGATTCCTCAGTCGCATCAGGGAGCGTTCCTGATCGAAGACTTCCATCAGGCAAACCAACTCAAGAACCAACGCCTGGTCAACTCCTTCACCGCGACAATGGAGACAGGACGGTGCGAAGCGGCCAACGCCAGCCGCACAAGCTACCAGGCAGAAGTGGCGTTCCACGTCGATGCCAACCGCCTCAGTGACGTGGATGAACGAAAAGCCAAACGCAACTCCGCAGGCACAAAGCTCGGCTCCCTTACCAGCGACACCGGGATGCCGAAGAACGTGCTGACGCGCTTCGACTATCTTGCTGAATTCGAGCGTGATGTGATGCGGCAACTGAAACTGATCAGCCAAATCGCAGCCAAGCCAGTGCGGATCAAAGGCGGCGTCACGGAAACTGATGCTGGAATCCGATCTGTTCAAATTGCACTGGCTTTGCTGCGCGACGAGATCCCCGAAGTCGAGATCGATGAATCGGTCTCCGTGTGTCTCAAGGACCGATTCTGGTCCATCATCAATGTTAATAAGCAGGTGCTCAATGATCATCCCTACTACGCCGACTTCATGACACGCGGCGTGAAGTCCTACCGCAAATTCGTCGCGGCACACGCCCGGCTTTGCGGCCGGACACAGGCCAATGCGGACGACGTGGTTGCTGTCTTCCCGTATATCCTACGC
>JBAXUS010000556.1:0-1446 GCA_037129555.1 Planctomycetota bacterium | reverse complement strand
CAGTCATCAACAAAATCGCGCCGCGTTCGATCGGAAACGTTTCGAACATCCGGGCGAGCGCACGTTCGATCAGCGCGGGCGGATGCAGAATGCCGGAGATTTCAGCGTTGAATTCGTGAAGCCGCGCAAACTGTTCCTGGACTTCTTCGACTGTGACACCGTCTTTCCATTCGAGGAACGAGGTGCCGTCAACATTCAAATTCGAACCGCCATCGACAATATGTTCGTCCTGGGTGAAGACTATTTGAGGCGAGCGCGAGTCGGGTTGATGTGGAATTTGGATTTGAAGAACACTGTCGCCGATACCAATGCGGTCGCCGTTTTGGAGCAGGATTTCATTCACGCGCGCATCGTTGAGGAACGTGCCGTTGGTGCTTTTCAAGTCGCGCAACACGAACTGCGATCCGCGCCATAGAATTTCAGAATGGGCACGACTGGCGGCCTCGTCGTCGAGATGAATCTCGCAGGTGCGGTCTCGACCGATCTTCATGGAGTCTAGGGAAATGGTGATGCGGTTGCCCCGGCACGGGCCAGAGATGACAACCAATTCTCCATGTTGACGGGTCGTCACGAGCACACTCCACGCGAGCGTCGGGGAAAAGAATGCACGCCTATACTACCCCGCTCGCGAAGCGCCGCAAGTTAGTAGATCCGCGATTGTGATTGGAAATTGCGCCCAAGTGCAGGCCGGTCGCCCGCAACGCCCCATTGGTTATTTGTTCTCGCTATTTTGGTGACCGACACCGACTCGATGGGCGCGGAAAAAATCGAAGCGGTCGAGGACATTTTGTTGGAACCATTCCAGATACAGATAGATCACCGGGGTGACGTAAAGAGTCAGGATTTGGGAGACGACGAGACCGCCGACAATCACGAGACCGAGCGGGCGGCGGGATTCGCCGTCGGCTCCGTAGCCCGCTGCAATCGGAATCGCACCCATCAACGCTGCAAGCGTGGTCATGATGATCGGACGGAAACGGTCCACGCTGGCGTCGTGAATGGCTTCAATACTGGTCTTGCCTTCAGCCATGCGTTGCAGCGCGAAATCAATCATCATGATTCCGTTTTTCTTCACGATGCCCATCAGCATGAACATGCCAATGAAGGCGTAGAGCGACATTTCTGCTTTGAAATAATAGAGCGTGAACAACCCACCCACGAGCGCGACGGGAAGCGATGAGAGAACCGTCAGCGGATGAATGTAGCTCTCGTACAAGATACCGAGAATGACGTACATCACGAAGACGGCGAGTGCCATCAGGATCGTCAGGATTTTAACGGTCTGCTGAAAGTCCTGCGCTTCACCGCGCAACTCGCCGCGAATGCCGGGAGGCATGACAGCGGCAGCAGAATCGAGAACGACTTTCGTCGCGTCGCCGATTGCCACGCCAGGAATGAGATTGAAGAAAATCGTCACCGACGTGAATTGGTTGATGTGATTGACCG
>JBAXUS010000555.1:0-1446 GCA_037129555.1 Planctomycetota bacterium | reverse complement strand
CGGTCAATCACATCAACCAATTCACGTCGGTGACGATTTTCTTCAATCTCATTCCCGGCGTGGCAATCGGCGACGCGACGAAAGTCGTTCTCGATTCCGCCGCCGCCGTCATGCCTCCCGGTATTCGCGGCGAGTTGCGCGGTGAAGCGCAGGACTTTCAGCAGACTGTTAAAATCCTCACGATCCTGATGGCACTCGCCATCTTCGTGATGTACGTCATTCTCGGTATTTTGTACGAGAGCTACATCCACCCGCTGACGGTTCTCTCGTCGCTTCCCGTCGCGCTGGTGGGTGGGTTGTTCACGCTCTATTATTTCAAAGCAGAAATGTCGCTCTACGCCTTCATCGGAATGTTCATGCTGATGGGCATCGTGAAGAAAAATGGCATCATGATGATCGACTTCGCGCTGCAACGCATGGCGGAAGGCAAGACCAGCATGGAAGCGATTCACGACGCCAGCGTGGACCGTTTCCGCCCGATCATCATGACCACGCTCGCGGCGTTGATGGGCGCGATCCCGATTGCAGCGGGCTACGGAGCCGACGGCGAATCCCGCCGCCCGCTCGGCCTCGTGATCGTCGGCGGTCTCGTCGTCTCTCAAATCCTGACTCTTTACGTCACCCCGGTGATCTACCTGTACCTGGAATGGTTCCAACAAAATGTCCTCGACCGCTTCGACTTTTTCCGCGCCCATCGCGTCGGTGTCGGTCAAAAAAATATCGATATCAAATAGCTATTGGTACGGTGCGGGTGTGCGGCTTGCACTTGGGCGTAATTTCAAAACACATTCGCAGATCTACTAACTTGCGGCGCTGCGCGAGCGGGGTAGTATGAGCGTGTATTCTTTTTCCCGACGCTCGCGTGGAGTGTGCTCGTGACGATCCGTCAACATGGAGAATTGGTTGTCATCTCTGGCCCGTGCAGGGGCAACCGCATCACCATTTCCCTAGACTCCATGAAGATCGGTCGAGACCGCACCTGCGAGATTCATCTCGACGATGAGGCCGCCAGCCGTGCTCATTCTGAAATTCTATGGCGCGGTTCGCAGTACATTTTGCGCGATCTGAAAAGCACCAACGGCACGTTCCTCAATGACGCGCGGGTGAATGAAATCCTGCTCCAAAACGGTGACCGTATCGGCATCGGCGACAGTGTTCTTCAAATCCAAATTCCACATCAACCCGACTCCCGCTCGCCCCAAATTGTCTTTACCCAAGACGAACATATTGTCGATGGCGGTTCGAATTTGAATGTGGACGGCACTTCGTTCCTCGAATGGAAAGACGGTATCGCGGTCGAAGACGTCCAGGAACAGTTTGCACGGCTTCACGAATTCAACGCTGAAATATCCGGCATTCTCCATCCGCCCGCGCTGCTCGAACGCGCACTTGCCCGGATGTTCGAAACGTTTCCGATCGAACGCGGCGCGATTTTGTTGATGACTG
>JBAXUS010000554.1:0-1449 GCA_037129555.1 Planctomycetota bacterium | reverse complement strand
TACGGTGAGCAAAGTAACACCGGGCGGTTCGGTCAGCACGTTCGTGTCTACTGGATTGAGTAATCCGATTGGTCTGGCCTTTGATTCAGTGGGTAATCTTTATGCCAGCAATTTTAGCGCCAATACTGTAAGTAAAATAACACCGGGCGGTTCGGTCAGCACGTTCGCAAGTGGATTCAACTCCCCCGTTGGTCTAGCATTCGACGCCGTCGGCAACTTCTACGTTGCCAATAACAACTCCACCAACGTCACAAAACTTATTCCAAGCGCCATCGTGCCGTTCACGCTCGGCGGCACAGCCGTCTCCGGCACAGACTACAGCGGCGTGACGGCCAGCCCACTGACCTTTACACCGGCCCAACCGACAGCGAACATCACCGGCACCGTCATCAACAACGGTTCCGGGGCCAAGACCGTGACGTTCACGATGGGTTCGCCCACAGGCGCATCGTTGGGAGCGCCTACCGTCAACACGCTCACCATCAATCAAGCCCTCGTCGTCACAAACACCAACGACTCCGGAGCCGGTTCGTTGCGTCAAGCCATCATCGACGCCAACAACAATGCCGGCCCGGATGTCATCACCTTCAATATCGGCACCGGCGCGCAGAGCATCCTCGTCAGCACGGCTCTTCCCAACATCACGACCGACGTGACAATCGATGGAACGACCCAGCCGGGATTCGCAGGGACACCATTGATTACCGTGGGTTCCACGTTCACGGGTACGGTATTGAATGCAGTCGGAGCAGCGACGTTCGAAGTGAAGGCGTTGAACTTCACGTATTCGGTGGGCGGAAACGCAGGCGGGGCGATCTCGACGAGTTCGTGCGGAAACGTGTCGTTTACGAATAATGTGATCGCCAATCGCTTCATCGGATTCTCAGTGACGACGACAAGCAATCTCTCGATTCAAAACAATTCGCTTACGAACACGGGTACGAACGGCAGCTATGCGATCACCATCAACACCGTAACTGGAACACTGTCGGCGGCGGGTAACACGTTTGCAGGAACCTTTGAAGCGGGGTACCGGCTGGATGCGTCGAACAACATCATCATTTCCGACGGCACGGTCCCAAACACCAACATTTCGATTCCCAACGGCAGTGGTATCACGAATGCGAACAGTGCTGCTGTGTTGATCAACGGCTGCAGTAATACCACCGTGAGCAATGTGAATGTGTCTTACACAGGCGGTGGCAATTCAGGCTTTGGAGTCTTGATCCAAAACTCGACCGGCAATACGGTGGTTCAAAACTGCACGAGTAACAACCGCACCTACGGGACGTTCTGTTCGAACCTAGTAAATCTGTCAGTGCTCAATAATTCGTATACGTCGTCCGGAAACAACGGCGGTTACGCGATCTACATTAGCACGGTGACCGGTACATTGTCGGCGGCGGGGAACACCTTCGCAGGCACTTTTGAGGGCGGATACCGCTTAGA
>JBAXUS010000553.1:0-1450 GCA_037129555.1 Planctomycetota bacterium | reverse complement strand
CCCGCGCATCGTTCTGCAACGACTGATACCAAACCTGTACCAAGCCGCCTACAACAAGCCGCCCTGCTCCAGTCGTTGCTTTTTGGGAGCTGTCAAAGTGTTCCAAGAGCCTGTCGTCTACGGTGGTGATAGGCGACAGTTTGGCGTCGCCTTCGTTCTTGATCTCGTTGCGTAGGCGTTCGACCTCGTTCTTGAGGGCGGCAATATCCACCGCGCCAACGCTGCTGAAGATGGCGCTACATAAGACTGCCCACAGCCCCGATCTTCTAAGATCAAGCAATAACCACTTCCTTCCTGCATAAAATAAAAGTCTGTATAACGTTTAGAGGACGACTCGAATTGTCAATTGGAATTGTTGCAGAATACAGAAGCTGGGTATGTGACATTCTACATGGCCCTTTTCAAGTAAGCGGGTCTGACGGACCAGTAACGCTGCCAGCATCCGTCTTGCCGCTGCCAATCATTCCAGCCAACTGCTCTCGCACTTCACCGTTCAATGTCACCCAATACTTGACTCGCATGTCGATTCCTCCGATGAAAAAGAGGTGTCGACATTTTCGGGCGATCACATCAGCATCGTTGAGGCACTAGGCGTCCTTTGAGCCAGGCGACCGTAAAGAGCAAGCCGGTGGATTTGGCGGGCCAGTCTTTCACACGGTTGAAGAGGGTGTGCTCCATGCGACCAACGCCACGAATTCGATCAAATGGCGGATTGAAATAGCACAGGGATAGGGGCTGATCGACCGTAGCGTCTTCAATGGCGGACCAGAGCGCGGTTCCGCCACCCTTGCCGCTGGCAAGCAATGCCGCCGCTTGTGAGCAGCGGTTTTTGTCGGACTCAAAGCCGAGCAGCGTGATGTTCATATCGGGCCGCTGGGCCAGCCAGTTCGCACGCAAATCGGCGATAGCCTTGCCGGTGCCGCAACCGGCGTCAAGGACGACGAAGGAACCGGTCGGGTTGGACGGCAGCTTGAACAGATTCGCGATGGCACGAACGATCCGATCTTGGGTGGGAAAGAACCCTTGTTGGATACGGGCGATCTCACGCATAGAGAGATCCTTTCGAAGTAAAAGTGGAAATTGTTTAAAAGCGGTCGATGTGTGCAAGTGCATCGTCCGTGGTTGTGTTGGAACGCGGAAGAAGCAATTCGGAGTATGACCCAGCCGAAATGATCCGCTTTTCGACGACCGGCATGTTTCCGGCCCCGCACAAAGCGGGGCGTCCTCCAAAGAAACGCCTATGGTGACATTCCCGGGCACACACTCAATCAGCCTTTTCTGGATTTCAAAAAAAAGCACGACCGTGCCGGATTGGTAAATTCGCACGGACCTCCGTCCTGTCACGATGAATAAATTCGCGCAGAAAGGGCTTTCGATTCCAGAAAACGAGGTTAGACTATTGACTCGCGCACAGCCAAAGCGGCTATCTAAACTAATTAAGGAGTGGAAG
>JBAXUS010000552.1:0-1462 GCA_037129555.1 Planctomycetota bacterium | reverse complement strand
TCGCGGTTTTGAAAGTCTGCTTGGTAGCCTGGTTGCCCCGGCATCAACCCCGGCGCTAATCCCGGTACGCCATCTTGACTCTCGTTCGAAGTCGGGAACGGCTGCCCTGGAACGACTGGCATCGCTTCGTCAAAATCGTCATCTTCCTCATCATCGGAGTACTGATCCACTGCGGACGCTGGCGCTACGCTGTGCTGCGCTGGAGCGTTCGTCAAAGGCGCGTGTTCGTTCGGCGGAACATATCCGCGCTGTTGTTGATGCGACGGTCGGGCCGGACGATTTAATAATAAGGGGCCTGAGGCCGTGGAAACAGCACCCGTCGGCGCAACAAACGGCGCGCTCGTTCCACTCTGCTGAACTGCGATGACTGACGGCGGCGTCGCACCACGTTCGCGTTGATCGCGGTTGTTGCGCGACTCCCGGTTCTCGCGATTGTCTCGATTTTCGCGCGGTTCGCGCGGGCCGTCGAGCGGGCGCTGACGACCTTTTTCGGGAACCTTTTTATCGAGCACATCCGGATAGCCACCGTTCGGCGGAATGACGTCGGACGCATGCAAAAATCCATTTCGTTCCGCGCCTAAATCGATGAACGCAGCTTGCAACGACGGCTCGACATTGACGACGCGCCCTTTGTAAATATTTCCGGCCTGCTGATGGTGGCTCTTGCGTTCCATGAAGATTTCAGCGAGTTCACCGTTCTCCAAAATCGCCACGCGAATTTCACCGGGTTCGGTCGAATTCAGCAACACCACTTTGCGCACAGTCGATGGTGCGATTTGAGGCGAAACAGTGGAACTTTCATACGTCGATTCGCGCCAATTGCGTGACGATTTCTGACGCGGATTACCCTGGCCATTCTGCTTTGCAGCGACGGCTTGAGCAGGCGCATCCGACGGCACATCGATAATCGCTTCGTCTTCCGACAACGTTGATGGCGGCACATCGAGAACGGCATCGAGAGGCGCATCAACCGGCACCAGATAATCAGCGGTCGGCGCGGTCTCTTCGTAAATTCCGGCGGATTCATCGCCCATGGATTCAGCGTAGTTTGAATCGCCAACTTCCAATTCAGTTTCATCCGGCGCAGAGCGAACTGAATGCTCGGCCTGTGATGGAATCTCGTGAGAAACAATCGGTTCGAGATGCTTGACATCTGCACCCGAATCAAAGCTTGATAACTCGACCGCAGACGCCACAGCTTCGCTGATCATCGGTGCGGCGTGAGTAGGAACAACCGAGGATTCAATCGGAATATGGACTGGTGCGGCTACGTGGCTGTGAATCGGACGCGTGTCAACGCGCGGCATTGAATGCTGCTCGATATGCGTACCCGTCGCATGATCCGGCATCGTGACAACCGGTTGCGCAACCGAAGGCGTCTCAGGCATGGAATGCGTGGCTTGCGGCGCATGTCCCTGTACTGGTGATGCATGTCCCTGTACTGGTGATGCATGTCCCTGTA
>JBAXUS010000551.1:0-1472 GCA_037129555.1 Planctomycetota bacterium | reverse complement strand
CCCTCACCCCGCGAGCCGAACAGCAGGCTCGTCGGCCCTCTCCCTCAAGGGGAGAAGGGAATTGCAACAGCAAGTCCGGTGATGCCTCCGTCGTTTTGTTACCGCTTCTCGATGGGTGATAGTCGTTCGCTGCGCGTTTTTCGTGATTTGAGGCGGATGAAAAACGTGGTACCTTTGCCGACTTCGGATTCGACATGCACACTGGCGCCGTGGGCGAGGGCGATGTGTTTGACGATGGCGAGTCCCAAGCCGGTTCCGCCTTGGCTGCGTGAGCGCGCTTTGTCCACGCGATAGAAGCGTTCAAAGACGCGTTGCAGCGCATCTGCTGGGATGCCGATTCCTGTGTCGCTGACTGCGAGTTGCCACTCGAATTCGTCGTCGCCATGTTCGGTATGGCCGTTGCCATTTGTTTTTTTGACGGGCGCGAGTTTCACGGTCACGCTGCCGTGCTCGCGGTTGTAATGGATCGCGTTTTCGATCAGATTGCCGATGGCCTGTACGAGCAATCCCCGGTCGCCGTTAATATGCGCTTCGCGTTCCGGCGTTTCGCAGGTCAATGTGATGCCTCGCTTCACAGCCAGCGGGGCGCATTGTTCGACGGCTTGGTGCGCGACATCGTTCAGAGAAACGGTGGCGTCTGCAATTTCGTTTTGCGGATTTTCAAGCCGGGACAGGCGCAGTAAATCTTCAACGATCCGGCTGAGGCTTTCGGCTTGGCGCTGGCAGATCGCCAGGAATTCTCGAGCCTGTTTCTGATCGTCGAATCCGGCGAGTTCCAACGTATCGATGTAGCCGATCAGCGACGTCAGAGGTGTGCGCAATTCGTGTGAGACGTTGGATACGAACTCGCTGCGCATGCGTTCCAGGCGGCGCAAGGCGGTGATGTCGTGCAATACCGCGACGGCTCCTGATAGCGCCTGTCGCTCATTTTTGTAGGGTGCGCAATGCGCCTGAATATGGCGCTTCGAACCGTTCTCCCCATCCGGCAAATCGAATTCAAAACTACACGCCTGCATGGCGACAATCGACATATCGATGTTCGCAAGCAGTTCGGCTTGTTGGGTCAATTGAAGGAGCGATTGGGCGAGTAGACTATCATCTGAAATAGCCAGGATTTTACGCGCGGCAGGATTTGAAAAGAGCACGCAGCGGCTCGAATCCACCACGAGGATGCCTTCGCTCATCGTGGCGAGAATCGATTTGAAGCCATCGCGTTCATTCAAGAGATGAACATCGCTTGCCTTCCACGTATCGCCGATTTTTGAAACAAGTTGCTCGACGGTGGCGAGCTGAGGGAGGGATACGTTGTGTGTCTTCAACAACTTCAGCGCAGCGATCCGCACGGCATTCATTGCGCGGCAGGTTTGAGTGATCCAGACCAGCGCCCAAAGACACACGCCGATCAGCGCGAATTCGCTCATCCAAACAGCGGCGAGGCTGGGGCCGCCCGGAGTACTTTTCGCAGCGGACCA
>JBAXUS010000550.1:0-1495 GCA_037129555.1 Planctomycetota bacterium | reverse complement strand
CCTCTCCCCTAACCCCTCTCCCCCAAGGGGAGAGGGGGACCACAAGCGCTCCTTTATATATCGCCAGCGAGCGCGTTCCGCGATTCGAAGCGATCTACGAAAATCGCCCGGCTCGTTTTGATGCGACTCCGATTGTTCCTGAAAAGGAGCGGGCGAAATCGTGGACGCTTGAGACTGCGCTCGTTGAAATTGTTCGGAGCCGCATCGAAATTTCCGGGCCGATAACGGCTGCGTTTTTGGCGAACGAGATGAACATCGGCATACGCGACATCGATCAAGCGTTACTGACGCTCGAAACACAAGGCGTCGTGATGCGCGGAAATTTCAGTCCCGGGGTCAGTGGGCTGGAGTGGTGCGACCGTCGCTTGCTGGCACGCATTCACCGTTACACGCTCGACCGCTTGCGCCGGGAAGTTGAACCGGTCACGGCGGCGAATTTCGTCCGCTTTCTTTTTTCATGGCAGCATGTCGATCCGGATTCAAAACTCGAAGGTCCGCGCGGTGTCAGCGAAGCGGTGTCACAGTTGCAGGGCTTTGAAATCGCGGCCGCGAGTTGGGAGCGCGATGTGTTGAATTCGCGCGTCCGGAATTATGATAAACGCTGGCTCGATCAATTGTCATTGAGTGGCGAGGTCGCATGGGGCCGCCGGTTTCCGTCCCCGCCGAACACAGATGGCAAACGCCACAGCGGCCAAATTCGTAACACGTCGATCGGATTATTTCTGCACGGTCAACTCGATTTCTGGCTGGCGCTCGCGCCGGAGTTGCCTAGTGATGAAGCGTATTTGAGTTCCGCCGCGCGCGCCGTACTTGAGCAAGTGCGCAAACGCGGCGCGATGTTTTTTCAGAATCTCACGCGCGAAACGAAACGCCTCCCGGTAGAAATCGAAACTGCGTTGGGCGAACTCGTGGCGTATGGCTGGGTCACAGGCGACGGGTTCGGCGGGTTGCGCGCGCTTCTTGTTTCATCGACTCAGCGCCGAAAAATGCGCAACCGGGAACGGGAGTCTCGGCAGCGTTACGCACAACAACGCTTTTCGCTCGTCCCCAAAAACAGGTTGGGCGGTGGAATCGAAACAGCGGGACGGTGGTCGTTGTTCCGAGGCGATGGACAACCCGATCTCTTCGGCGAAGTCGCTCCTGACGACGCGCTCGACACGATTGCACGCCAGTTGTTGCGGCGCTGGGGCGTGGTGTTTCACCGCGTTTTGGCACGAGAAAAAGGCTTGCCGTCGTGGCTCGATTTATTGAAAGTCTATCGCCGCCTGGAAGCCCGAGGCGAAATTCGAGGCGGACGATTTGTCGCCGGTTTCAGTGGCGAGCAATACGCGTTGCCCGAAGCCGTTGAGCATCTGCGAGCGATTCGGAACAAGCCTTCGGATGGAATTCTGCGCAGCATTGGGGCCGCTGATCCATTGAACCTCGCGGGCATACTGACGCCCGGCGACAAGATAGCTGCCCGAGCATCGACACAGATTCTGTTCCGCGATGGCGT
>JBAXUS010000055.1:0-35044 GCA_037129555.1 Planctomycetota bacterium | reverse complement strand
TTCCGGGTATCGAAGTCGGCGAACTGTTTCCGAAAATGGCCGCGATGATGAAGCGATTTACGATCATCCGATCCATCGTGGGAAGCGACGGACAGCACGCGGCGTATCAGTGTTTGACGGGCAAGCCGCGTCCGAATTCGCCACCCGGTGGTTGGCCCAGTATGGGCGCGATTGTCTCGAAATTGCAAGGCGCGGGAGTGGGTGGAGCCCCCGCGTTTGTGGGGCTGTCGCCGAAGATGGGGCACATGCCGTGGGCTGATTCGGGGCATCCCGGATTCCTCGGTCAGACGCACAGTTGCTTCAATCCGAACGGTGGCGGCGCGAGTGATATGACGTTGAAAGACGTCTCGATTGAACGCATCAATGACCGGCGCGCGCTGCTGGCCTCATTCGATACATTTCGCCGGGATTGCGATGTCAGCGGTACGATGGAAGCGATGGATACGTTCAGCCAGCAGGCGTATGGTCTGCTGACGTCCAGTCGCTTGGCAGAGGCGTTGAACATCGAAAAAGAATCGGCTGCGACACGCGACCGGTATGGGCGGGGCACGATGAAGTGCCGCGACGACGGCGGGCCGGAATGCCCGGAGCAATTCTTATTGGCGCGCCGACTGATTGAAGCGGGAGCGCGGTGCGTCACGGTTGGGTTCAATCGTTGGGATTGGCACAACGCGAATTTCGCGCAAGCTCGCGTGGTCTTTCCGCAGCTCGATAATGGACTGACGGCGCTCGTGTCCGACCTGCATGACAGGGGGCTGGATAAAGATGTGGCGGTCGTGGTCTGGGGCGAATTTGGACGCTCACCGGCGATCAACAAAGACGCGGGGCGTGACCATTGGCCGCGCGTGTCATGCGCCGCGTTGGCCTGCGGCGGAATGCGGCACGGTCAGGTGATTGGTTCGACGGATCGCACGGGCGGCGAGGCTGCGTCCCGTCCGCTCGATTTCCAGGACGTCTTCGCGACGCTCTATCAGCATCTGGGCATCAACGCCAGCACGACGACGGTGGATGACTTGAGCGGTCGCCCACGTTACTTAATAGATGAGCCGTTCAAGCCGATTGCGGAAATGGTCGGATGACGCTGATTCATTTGGCATCAATCACGAACTAAATTCCCGTGTTCGACAACACCTGACTCATCGAATTCACGAGTTCCGTGATCTGCGGATGCTGCACTTCCTGTTTCGAAATTGCGTCGGAAAGATTCTGCAACGCGCCGTGCACGGACTGCGGTTGCGCTTCACCGTTGGATGCGGCTTCGGATTTCAGCGTTGCGATAAGTTCGAGCATCTCGCTGCGGTCACTGTCACTTAAACCGGACACGTTTTGGATCCGGGTTTCGAGTGTCGAAAGTGTGTCGTTGATCATAGCTGAACCTCCTTTTTACATCTTCGCATCGAAAAACTTCACGCCAAAAACGCTTTCAATTCCATGCTTTCCAAATTGTGCTTGATCGTGCGCAGGAAACTGGCTGAGTGCGAACCGTTGAAGGGGCGGTGATCGAAGACCAGTTTCAGATTCAACAACATGCGCGGTTCGACACGGCGGTGGCCTTCGGCATCAACGGCTTCAACGAAGCGCGGGCGTTCCAGCATCGATCCGGCCGCGATCATCGCCAATTGCCCTGGGATGATGAACGGTGTGCCGCTTGTCGCTTCGAACGCGCCGATGTTCGTCAGCGTCACGGTCGCGCCTTGCAGGTCGGATGAATGAACCTCGCCGCTGCGGACTTTTTCGGTAAGGTCATGTATGCGTCGCGCGAAGTCGATGAACGATAATTTCTCCGCGCCTTTTACAACCGGCGAGAATAAATTTTCCTTGGGGCCGACTGCGGCGAATCCGAGATTCACGCTGTCTTCGACGAGCAGGCGGTCTCCAGCAGGCGTCAAACGCCCTCGGAAACCTTCGTGGCGTTCGCTGTTCATCGCCTGCGCAATCGCCCACAAAATCATGTGCGTGTACGTCGGGCGGATGCGGTACTTGGTTTCGAATTCGGCTTTCAAGACTTCGCGTTGGCGGACGACGCTGGTCATGTCCACTTCGCATTCGACGGAGACGCGCGGGATTTCGAGCTGGCTTTTCAACGCCAGCGCGCCGACTTGCATTTGCGCGGGACTGAGCAGAATTTCGCGCGGGCCTGCGGGTGCGACGGCTTCGGTCGCGGCGTGGGCGTGGTGTTCGGTGCCTTTGCTCTGACCCATCGACGTCACGGCTCCACCGGCGACTTCGAGCGCGATCAGTGGTGTTTCAACGGTGACGCGGTCGCCTTCTTTTGCGTAGAACTTCAACACTGTTCCGTCCTGGGGCGCTTCAACTTCGAACGAGCCTTTGTTCGCTTCCATTTCAGCGAGCGGCGCACCGGCTTTGACTTTCTGTCCAGCTTTCACAAAGTAGCGCAGGATCGTCGCGTCTTCATCGGTCGGCGATTGGCGCGGCGTACAGATGTCGATCTGCCGTGCTACATCCGGCTGCGATTCGACCGGCTTGGCAGTGGGCGGGGCGAAGACGCCAGCGTCACGCTTCTGCACTTCCATCTTCGACGCGACAGCTGAAATCCCGATGCCGCCTGCTGAATCGAGTGCTTTGCGTCCGGGTCGCAAATCCTGCCGCGCTTGGACGCGCATCGCTTTTAAGACGCCGTCGACGCTCGGAAGCAGCGCCAATTCGAGCGCGTAATTGAAGGGGTTATGGTCGTCGCTTTTGCAGACGCGTGCGGGGACCGCGCGCAATTGTTCGAATGCTTCGCTGACGATCTCCGCGATGATTTCAGCGCCCATGCCGCACGTTTTGCTGTCTTCGTGAACGACCAGCAAGCGACCGGTTTTGATGACGGATTCCATCACGGACTTGGAGTCCCAGGGCGTGATGGAACGCAAATCGATGATCTCGGCTTCGATACCTTCTTTGGCGGCCTGCACCGCAGCGGCCCGGCACAACGAGACACCGTTGCCCCACGTCACGACGGTCATGTCGCGCCCGGAGCGGACGAGTTTCGCGAGGCCGAACGGCACCGTGCAATCCAAGCTCGGCTCGTGAACCGTGTCCTCGGCGCTGTGCAACAATGCTTTGGGATACAGGAACAGAACCGGGCGGTTGCAGCGCAGCGAATAACGCAGCAGTCCTGCCGCATCGCCGGGACTGGACGGAATGACGACATGCAATCCCGGCAAATGCGCAAAGATGGCTTCGTTCGTCTGGCTGTGCCACGGTCCGAGGCCGGGAAGGTACGCGCCGTACGGAGCCATGATCACCATCGGGCAATTCCACTGCCCTTGACTGCGCCAGCACAACGTCGTGACTTCGTTGAACAATTGATTCAACGCCGGGCCCATGAAATCGATGAATTGAATCGCGGCAATCGGAAGATCGCCCATGATCGCGCGTCCGACGGCGCTGCCGATGATCGTCGCTTCGGCCAGTGGCGAATTCTTGACGCGTCCGGGGAATTGTTTCGACAGTCCGCGCGTCGTTCCGAACACGTCGCCCTTCGGGTCTTCGATGTCTTCGCCGAAGAGGCAGATGCGCGGGTTAACTCGCATCTCTTGCTCGAAGACGGCGTCGATACATTGCGCCATCGTCAAGCCGCCCGAACGTTTCGACAAATACGGCGGAAGGTGCTGGTCGCGCGTGGGGAGCCCGTCGGGCAATTTAGCGAACGCGGTGCCGACGACGTTGCCCACATCCGGTTCGGGCGCGCGCTGGGCGCGTTCGACAGCGGCGTTGACTTCGGCTTTGATTTTGGTTTTTAGATTTTCCAAATCGCCAAGCGTGATGACGTTTTCGTGAAGGCAGCGCTCAACGAAATGGTTGACTGGATCTTTGGCGTTGATGGCTTTCAATTCTTCCACGCTGCGGTACTGGCGCTGATCGTCGGAACTGGAATGGCTCTTCAAGCGTTCAAGTCGCGCGATCATGCAGGTCGGACCTTCGCCGGATCGGGCGCGGGCGAGTGCGGCGACCGTCGCTTCGTAAACCGCGACGGGGTCGAGGCCGTCCACCAATTCAACGCGGATGCCGTAGAACCAGTGCGTTCCTTCAGCCTCGCGCAGACCGTGCTTGACGGTCCAAAATGTTTTGCCAACCGTCGGGGTCGAGATGCCGTAGCCGTTGTCTTCGATGACAAACAAGATCGGGAGTTTATCGACAGCGGCCTGTGCGAACGCTTCGAGCGATTCGCCTTCGCGCGTGGACGCATCACCGACGGACGCGACGACAACTTCGTCGAGCCCGCGCTCTTTCAGACTCATCGCCATACCGACCGCTTGGAGCAAATTCGTCGCGACAGGCGAGCTGAGCGAGACGATACGGTGACGTCGGGAATTGAAATGAACCGGCATCTGCCGACCGCCTGAAGGCCCACCGGCTTTGCTGTAGAAATCGAGGAAAAATTCTTCGTGCTCGACGCCTCGGCCCATGACAATCGCACGGTCGCGGTAGTGTGGATGGAGCCAGTCGTCGGGACGCATGGCGATGGCGATGCCGGCCAGCGCTTCATGTCCTTCGGAGGAGAGCTGGAAGTGCCCTTGTCCGCGCCGCTTAAGAGTCTGTTCGGCTTCGTCGTTTAACCGCGATTCGAGCATCAATGTGAGGAGCTTGAGCTTGATCGAATTGTCCGCGTGTGCGGTCGCCATTCTAGATGAGTCCTTGTCCGATTCGCCGAAACGTCGTGGTGCTGCATGACGGAATTTCAATACACGCTAAGGTATACCACAAAAGGTCTGGCGGGAAAAGTGTCGGGAATGGCGGCGGAGGTTTAGTAGAGCCGATTTTTAATCGGCTCAGCATGCGCGAGAATGAGCCGATTAAAAATCGGCTCTACAAAATAGAGGCGCATTGTCGATGCGCGGATTGATAGGATTGCGTTGAACCAAACCACCGAGTAAGATCGCATCATCGCAACCCATTCGCATTGAATAGCACACGTCGGTTCGCCGTCATTATAAGCGACGTATATGGAGAATCCCGAATGAATCGTTTTAACGTCATCGTTTTCTTGACTTTCGTACTGCTCGCACTGTCCGGTTGTGATGAACCCAAACCTGTGCCCACGTCCGGGGACACGCCCAGATCGTTGATGGGTGATCGTCCCGGCGAGAAACTGGCGGCGGTCGTTGTGGGTGAAGCACAGAACGCTAAAGAGGTGGCGCTGACCGTCGGGCAAGAGCTTCGCGTGGCGTTGCCGAGCACACCGTCGATTCCATATCGGTGGGTCATAGTTGCGGTGGCGGACCCGGTGCTGCAAGGTGGCGAGAAGTCCGAGTATGTTCCCGATCCCACGTTGACGCCTAGACCGGGATCTGGCGGTACTGCGGTTTGGACGTTCAAAGCGGTGAAAGCGGGAACGCAAATGTTCAAATATGAATTGCGTTCGTTCGATAAAGAGCTGGCGAAAACGGTTCAATTTTCCATCAACGTAGTGGGAGGCGGTATGGCCGGCGGGAAAGAGGAGATCGTTATTACGCGCGAACTCGCAGGCAAAGAAATCGTGCTGACCGTCGGTGCGGCAATAAAAATTGAATTGAAAAGCAATTATACGACCGGCTATTCATGGAAGATCGAATCCGCTGCCGACAAGGTGCTTCAAGGCAGCACTCAATCTGAGTACATTAATGATCCTCATGCACCGGGAATGGTGGGCTACGGCGGTCGGGAAATCTGGCACTTCAAAGCTGTACAACCCGGAACACAGACGATGCAGTTCCATTACTTCGGTGGCCCAGGGCGAGACTCCGGACCGGACGGACATGTGCAGTTTAAGATCACGGTGAAGTAAGCGTTATCGAAGTCGAAACGCTCATGCGTTTGCGCCGGGAGTGCGTATACTTCTCCCCTCATTATGATCACCATCTGGCTTTTGACTGCGGTATCGTTGTTGTTTGGCGTCGCGACGGGACTGGTTAACGCGGCGGCTCCGCAGGCGGTTCAAGCGTTGCAACTGTCGTCGGTCGCGCTGGGACTTGTCGGCGCGGGTGTGCCGGCGGGGTATATGGCCAGCTGCTTGTTATGCGGTCGATTCTTCGCTGGGATGCCGGCGAAACGTGTGCTACTCGGCGGAGCGTTTTGCGGGGCGCTGTCACTTCTTTTGATGGCCGTTTCGAGAACCTCGCAGGTGCTCGTCGCCGCGCAGCTTTTGTTTGGGCTGGCCAGCGGTGCGATGTGGCCGTTCTGTTCGGCGTGGATCTTGGAATTCGAATCGGCCACTGTTTCCAAAGCGCGTTTACTACGACAATACAACGTCTCGTGGACAGCAGGTACAGCGCTGGGCATGTACGTTGGCGGGCTGACATGCAACGCGCATTGGGTCTTCGAAACGTTCTACGTTTCTGCTGCGATTTGCGCCAGCGCCATAGTGCTGGGAGCGCTTGCGCGCGAACCGCAGGCGCATGGCGAACGTGTTGAGTTTCCCAGCGAACCGACGACCGGGCCGCACTCGGATTCCGCGCGGTTTGAAGCGTCATCTCCTCTGCATCGCGTCACGCTCGCGGCTTTGATCGCGGCGGTGTTGTTTAATTTCACAGCCATCGGAACAAAGATTGTGATCGCGGTGAATTATGCTGAATTGAACCAGCATTTGGGCGGCGGAGCGGACCGCATGGGGCTGCTGATGGCCGTCGGAATTTTGAGCCAACTGGCTGCGTTTGGGACGGGGAAATGGTACGAGTCGTTTCTGGGATTGCGGCGCGTGTACATTGCCGGAGCGCTGATTTTGATTGCGGTCAATTGGACGTACGCGCGCAGCGATTGGCTTCCGGCGTTGGTCGTCGCTGAAGCGGTGACGGGCTTCGTGCTGGCGATGGCGTATCAATGCGCGATTCTGGCATTCACAGCGCGCAGCGAAAATCCGCGCGCGGGGACGACGTTGCTTGAAGCATCAGTGGGAGCTGCCGGACTTGCACCGCTCGCGGCGGGCGCGTTGTCTGAAAGTTTGAAGGGGGCAGGGTACGAGTTGCTCACAGCCTTGCGTGCGCCCTTTTATGCCGGGATGGGGTTGATCGCGGTGGTGCTGCTCGTTCAATTATTACTCGTGCCGAAAGAGAAGGCGCAACGGAAATTGATGGGCGGGAACGCCTGAGTTGGAGCGAGCTCAAATCCACATTCGCTTTAGATTAGCGACGCGTAGTGGCATACCAGATCATTCCGCCGATGAAAATTGCGAATCCAATGAGCATGAAACAGCCGCAACCGCAGCCATAAATCCACGGCATCCACGACGTTTTGTCGTGACCCTTTACGGGTCGTTCGGAGTCGAAAAGTTGATTCATGTCACACGTCCACCTTGAAAGTGAAACACTGATTATGCAGGCGCGTTGTCAGTCGCGCGTGAAGCTGCGTTTAAGTTTTATTGAATTCATCATTTTTTTCGAAACCAAATTGCGGTGAATAGCGTCCTACAGTTCAGTCGCTGGAATTAAAACCCATGAGGAACTCGACCATGAAACGAACTTTTGCCCTCGTCGCCATCTGTGCCGCGCTGCTCATGTTATTGTTTGCGGTGCGCCCGTCTCGCCCCAGTGCTGCGAATCTTGATTCGTGTCCGATCACGCTCACCAATCCCGACGGCCAGGCGCTCACGCTTGTGAAGTACGATCTGCGAGCCGCTGTTCACGGTGCGTTGAGTCTGGTCGAAATGGAGATGACATTCCGCAATCCGGAGAACCGACAGATGGAAGGGCGTTTTGTTTACACCCTTCCGCCTGCTGCGACGATTAGCCGATTTGCCAAAGAAGTCAATGGGAAACTGATGGAAGGCGAAGTCGTCGAACGCATGCGCGCGCAATCGATCTACACCGAAATTTTGCACACGATGCGCGACCCGGCGTTGCTCGAATCCGATCAAGGCAATCGTTTCTCCGCTCGCGTTTTCCCCGTCCCGGCGAATGGCACAGTGCGATTGCTGCTCGCGTTCAGCCAGCCGTTGCCGATGCGCGAAGGCGTCCGCAAATTGCGCATTCCGCTCGCCGGGTTGCCGAAGATTGGCGAATTCAATTTCCGCGCGATTGGCCGACCGTTGGAATCCGAAACCGGCACTGGTGTGGTGCTCGATAAAGAGGAGCCGATGGGTGAAGACCTCTCGGGTTTCTCGCGTCATTCGACGGATTACACGCCAACGAAGGACATTGAATTGACGTTCAAAGCCGCGACCGACAAACCACTCCGCGCACTCAAGTCCGGCAACTTTCAGATGGTTCAGTTTCTCTACAATCCGACTGATGTACAAAAAATCGCACCGCCGACGGATTGGTCGTATTACTTTGACACATCGGCGTCGGGAGCTGACACCGAAGCGCCGCGCTTGCAGGTCATCGGACGGCTCGTCGAAAAGATGCAGTCGGTGATCATGGAACAAAACACCACGTTTCAGGCTCATGCGTTCGACATTGACATCGCGGAACTGTGCAAGCCTGTTGCAATCAGTGGGATGGCGAATCGGAATCCGTCGATGCCGGACATAGAATATAAATTGCGCTCGCGTCATGCGCTCGGAGCCACGAATCTGGAAGCCGTTTTGAAACACATCGGCGACGCGGCTCGCGCCAATCCGAAGGCGACGACTTACGTACTCGTCAGCGACGGCATTGTGACGTGGGGCAAACGTGAGGTCAACGATTTGCTCACAGCGTTGGGCGAATGGCCGGCAAAGGACACACTTCACGCGCTCGTCATTGGGAACAAGCAGGACGACAAAGTATTGAACGGCATCGTTGAAAAGACGCGCGGTCGCATCGTCACGCTGCCGCTGAGCACGAACGTGGTTGAGAATGTGTCGAAGGCCATCGCTGATTTGCGCGCGCCGCTCGGAGCGCATTTCGATGCCTATGACGAAGGCACCGCGTGGATATTTCCGAAGTCGTTTCACGACGTCCGCCCTGGGACGGAGCTGATCGCGTTCTCTGAAATCAAAGCGGGCGGCAAATCGTTGCCGGGATTTGTGCAGCGCGATGCTGCAGGCAAGTCTGTGAAGGATACGCAAGTATCGATTACGCCCATCGAGGTGAAGGACTTCGCGCCGTTGCTGCAGCGCGAGGCGTACAAGAATTATCTCGACTTTCTTGAGAAGCAGGAGCAGGCCGAAAAGGACGCTATGAAGCGCGCGGAGATTCACAAACAGCGCATTGACATCTCGGTGAAGAACCGCGTGATGTGCTCGCTGACTTCTTTGTTGGTGCTTGAAACGGAACGCGATTATCAGCGCTTTGGAATTGCACGAACAGCTCTGGCGGATGTGATGACAGTGGGCCTGGGCGGGATTGAATTGCTCAAGCGAACGGGTGATGAAATTCCAATTCCGGTTACGCCGCCCATGGTTGGAAAGCCGAAAGAAAACGCACGAAACAGTGGCGCGAAAAAGGCCTTGGATGCGAAGAGTGAAGACAGTCCGGCAGCGGGCGAGCGACTTCGCAAATCAGGTGATGCAAAAGCTGATGTCTCGGACTTAAGCACCGATGATCTCAAAGACGGAGGCGTCAATCGTCTCGGTCGGCAATTGGCGCAAGAAACCGCGGTCGAAGCGGTTGAGCAATTAGCCGAAGGTGAAGGTCGGGCCGTCGCCAGAGGCGGCGCAGTACGATTAAGTTCGGCAACTGCCGCCGCGCCACATCCGTTTGCACCGACAGGAGACGCACACCCTACTCCAGATGCAGCACCGCGTCAGGCGCAGGATCGCGCGGGCGTGGCCAATGTGAATGCTGTAGAGGAGTCAACAAGGGGGCGACGCATTTCCCCGCCGAATTCTCCACCAGCACCGACGACCGAATCGCGACGCACGGAAGTACGCGCAGTCGTCGAATGGACTTTGCAGGCGAAGGATGTCACGAGCGATGCGGCGATGAGCGAATTCCGTTCGAAGATTCAGGCCAATCCGCACGACCGAAAATTGCGCAACGCGTACGCCGACGCGCTGCTGAAGGCGAAGAAGTTTGACAACCTTCAGGCGGAAGTGTTCCAGTGGCTGCCATTCGATCCGGAGAATCCAGCGGTCTATGAATTCCTCGGAAAGAGCGCGACGGGTTTGAACGACGCGACGATGGCATTACGAGCGTACAGTTCGATCGCCGAGATCGCGCCGAACCGCGCAGCGTTGCTGAGCCGAGCGGGGTTCCTCCTGCTCGAAGCGAAGAAATATGCGCTGGCTGAATCGATGTTCCGAGAAGCGTTGAAGAATCGCCAGGACGATTGCAACATCCATCGCGGCTTGGCGCTGAGCTTGTGGTTGGCCGGGAATATGGAAGCTGCGTCGGTTGCGTATGAGACGGCGTTGATGAAGGATTACAATCCGCGTTACGGCGATGCGAAGCGCGTGTTGCGCGAAGAGTTCGGGTATGTGCTTCGTGCCTGGCGGAAGAAAGATGCTGCGAATTCAGATGAATTAGTGGCTCGTGCTGCCCGAGCGAATGTGGACTTGTTGCGCTCGGACGCGCTGCGTGTGACGATGTGTTGGGAGACCGACGCGAACGACGTGGACTTGCATGTCGTCGATCCGAATGGCGAAGAATGTTTTTATCAGCACAAGAACAACGCGTCGGGATTGGAACTGTATTCGGATCAGACGCAGGGCCTCGGACCGGAAGTAGTCCGAACGAGCAAAGCGCTGCCCGGCACGTACAACATCGGCGTGAATTATTTCTCAGCCGGACCGATGGGCGTGTCGCGCGGTGTGGTCGTGGTCTTTAAGCCGACGGATGGCGTTGAAAATGCCCCACAGATTATCCCGTTCGCCCTCATTGAAGGCGGAAAGGATTTACGCTGGGTTGGGGCAGTGAGTTACTAAACCACTTTGTTTTGGGTTTCGCGTTAAGGGCTTTCCAACTCGGAACCCGGAACACGAAACCCGAAACTGTTTTTACGCCGTCACCGCGACCTTCGGTTTTTCGGTTGCCTTCAAGTTCAAGATCACGTTGCCAAAAACTTCGCGTACGTTGAACGTCGTGACGCATTCGTGGCCTTCGCCTTCGCCCGTACACATGTCGAACTTGTGTGCATGAAGCGGGCAGACGACTTTGCCGTTTCCGATGATGCCTTCGCTGAGCGGACCTTGGCGGTGAGGGCAACGGTTCTGCGTGGCGAAGAGGCGACCGTCACGTTGGCGAAAGACGGCGATCTCGTCGTCGTTGATGATGAAGCAGCGGCCCTGTCCTTTGGCAATGCCTTCGACGCTGCCGAGATTCACGACCATTGCGCCGGGCAATTCGTATTTCGCTGTGTTATCCATTGTTCTCCGCGACCTCCAAAACGGCGGCTAATTCCGGGCCGCTGAACTGTGCCGGATACGCCGGCAACTCGGCTTCTTTCCACGGGTCCACGTACGCATCGACTGCTTTCTGAATTCCGGCGTCGAGGTGTGCTGCGATGCCCAGACTGTCTTCGATGATAATTTTTCGGACGGTATCGATCCCGACGCGTTCCAGGAAATGGTATGTGCGTTCGAGATAACGACCGTGTTCGCGGTAGTACTGCATGAAGCGACCCATATATTTCAGGACCTCGTCGTGCGAATCTACGATGCAAAGCAAGTCGCCTTTGCGGATCGTCGCGCCTGCTGCGCCTCCAATGTAGATTTCCCATTTGCCGCCATCGACTGCGACAGCGCTGAGGTCCTTCACATACGCTTCGGAACAATTGCGCGGACAGCCGGCGGTTGCGAGTTTCATTTTGTGCGGCGATTCGACGCCTTGGAATCGGCGTTCGATTTTTTGGGCGAGCGCGATGGAATCACCGAGGCCGTAGCGACAAAAATCGGTCCCG
Source organism: Planctomycetota bacterium (assembly GCA_037129555.1). GTDB lineage: Bacteria > Planctomycetota > SZUA-567 > H5-PLA8 > H5-PLA8 > JANXLS01. The sequence continues at coordinate 23,302 of JBAXUS010000055.1, read as the reverse complement.
ACACAACTCTTGCATGTGCGGAATGATTTCGTGTACGCGTGGCCGCTGGGCATGCCCAGTTCCTGCCACACCTTGGGCAAGTCATCTTTTTTAACACCGAGCAAATCGATGCGTTGACCGCCGGTGAACTTGACCATCGGGACGTTATATTTGACGGCGACATCGGCGATGCGGCGCAGTTCGTCAGGCGTGGTGACGCCGCCGTAAATGCGCGGGACGACGGAGAACGTGCCGTCTTTTTGGATGTTCGCGTGCACGCGATCGTTGATAAAACGCGCGTCGCGTTCGTCTTCGTATTCTCCGGGCCAGACGGTGTTGAGCAGCGACGCGAGGCCGGCTTTGCTCGCAGGGTCTTCGACTCCGCCCGCGAGTTCCGCGAAGACAGAGCTGACGGATTTGAGACCGCGGCGTTTGATTTCAGCGACGAGCTGCGACTTTTCGTATGGGACTCCGGGGACGTAGAAATGTTCGCTGGGATCGCCTCCGACGCTGCCGGTGTAGGACTCAATCAATTGGGCGACGAGTGTTTTGCAGGAGCCGCAGCCCATGCCGGCCTTGGTGCACGCGCCCACTTTAGCGACGCTCGTGCAGCCGTTGTCGATCGCCTCTTTGATCTTCAATTTACTGACGCCATTACAATTACAAATCTGCGTGTTGTCGGGAAGGTCGCAGGCTTTCAGAAGCGAGACACCGGAGGGCGCGCCGAACAACAAGTCCGCGCGGCGCTCGGGGGCCTTCGTTCCTGAGAAGAACATTTGCATCAACGTGCCTGCGGCTTCGATGTCGCCGAGGAGAATACAGCCCGCGATTTTGTCGTCGCGGATGATCAGTTTTTTGTAAACGCCTTTGCGCGGCTCGCGGTACACGACGACTTCGTCGTCCGCATTCGCCGGTTTCGTTTCGCCCATTGAAGCGAGTTCAACGCCCATGACTTTAAGCTTCGTGCCGAGCTTCGAACCGGTGTAAGCCGCGTCGGGATTTTTACCCGTGATGACGTCGGCGAGGACGTTGGCCATCTCCCAGATCGGGTCGACGAGACCGTAGATTCTGCCGCGATGTTGGACGCATTCGCCGAGCGAGAAAATCTTCGGATCGTTCGTGCGCATCTGGTCATCTGTGACGATCGCTTTTTCGACGATCAAACCGGACGCGCTGGCGACTTCTGTAATGGGGCGGATGCCAGCGCTGACGACGACCATATCGGTCTCAAGGCGCGAGCCGTCTTTGAATTCGAGGTGCGTGATGCGGCCATTTGTGTCTGCGATTTTGGCGGTAATTTTTTCGAGCAGGACGGTGACGCCCATGCCTTCCATCGTGTTCTTGAGTATCGCGCCGGATTCGGTGTCGAGTTGCGCGACCATCAATTGCGGAGCGGCTTCGACGACAGTGACTTCGACGCCGTGCGTGAGCAAACCGCGCGCGGCTTCGAGGCCCAACAAGCCACCGCCAATCACAGCAGCACGTTTGCAATCCTGAGCGTAATCGGCGATGCGTGCGCAGTCATCGAGTGTTCGAAACGCGAATGTGCCGGGTTTGCCGTAGCCGTCCATCGGCGGGATGAAGGGGCGCGAACCGGTCGCGATGATCACGTAGTCGTACGACTCTTCGACGCAGTTTTCAGTCTCCAAACCCGCATCGCTGGCAACGTAGGGGAGCGCGTCTTTTTTCATCGGAGCGCCGATGACGATCTGATTTTCGCGGTCGATGCGAGTGGCTTTAAAACCGGCGTGGAGCGTGATGTGGTTTTGCGTGTACCAATCGAGCGGGTTCATGAAAATAGCAGTCGCATCCTGGCTCTTGTTCAACACGTTGCTCAAGAGGATGCGGTTGTAATTTCCATACGGTTCAGCTCCGAACATCGCAATGTCGAACATGTCCGGAGCGCGGCTCAGGATCTCTTCGACGATGCGCGCACCGGCCATGCCGTTACCGATCACCACCAACTTTTTACGGTTCTTTTTGATCATGCTCCCTTTTCCGAAAATGGACACTGATTGAAACGAAAGCAATGTCTGTGCCACTAAAAAATGCGTTGAGTCCCAGGGCGAATTGGTGGTCATAATGTCGCCGCTTACCTATGAATACTCACAGGCCGGGTAACAACGATACAACGTCAAGAGTATTGGTATGCCGACGTAGCGTGGGCGTGGACACCTGATTAAATTAAGCCGATTGATCAAATAAAAGCACTTCGAATTGACCACGACGTACTGAATCGAATTGCCTGAATTGAAGCAGGTGGCGCAAATTATTTTTTCATCATCGGGCGTGTCACGGCCTGTGGTTCGCGGTACAATCCCGGCATGAAATTGCTCCCAACACATTCCGGACGCGTGGTCTTCTCGGTACTCCTCTCGTATTGGCCGCGCCACCGGTTGCAGTGCGTACTGTGCCTGCTTGGTATTACGTTGGGCGTCGCGGTGGTGACGGCGATGGACTTGGCGAACGCCAGCGCGCTGGTGAGTTTTCGGCAATCGATGGCGTCGGTCAGCGGGAAGGCGACGCACCAAATCGCGCCGCTTGAAGGGTCGTATCAGAAGGGTGTGCCCGAGGAGTTGTTTGCCAAAATTGCGGCGACTCCGGGTGTGACAGCTGCGTCTCCCATCATTGAAACGTATGGAACGATTCTGATCGATGCGGGGGGGCACCTTCCGAACACTCCTTCTGAAGTTGTTGCTGAAGACGAGGCGCGTCCTGGGACAAATCCGCAGGCTCTGGTTCGGATCCTGGGAATTGAGCCGCTGCAGGATCGGCCGTTTCGTTCGGCTGAAGGCGTTGAAACGGGGTTGGGCGCGGAGACCTTTTCTCAATGGATTCTGCGCGATGACGGGTGCGTGTTTCCGGACACGTTGGCCGAACGCTTGGGTGTGAAGCCGGGTGGTCGAGTGACATTGATTCAGTCGGGGAAGCGGCATTCGTTGCAGTTGCTCGCGACGTATCATTCGGATTCGAAACTGGCGCAAGACGATCTCCTTTTAATGGACATTGCAGCGGCTCAAGAGCGGTTTGGGACGTTGGGCAAATTGAATTCGATTGATCTGATTTTGCCGGAGACCGCGGAAGGCGACGCGACAGCACTTGCCCTGGGACGATTGTTGCCGGACGGAATTGCGGTGCAGCGTCCGAGCGAAAGAGCGGGTCGGACGGAGGCGTTGCTCAGTGCGTTTCAATTGAACTTGCGCGCGCTATCGCTGCTGGCCCTCGTGGTCGGCATGTTTCTGGTTTACAACACGCTGACCGTCGCAGTGCTGCAACGCTTGACATCAATTGGAACGCTGCGCTGTTTAGGCGCGTCCGAGCGCGATACGCGGCGGGCCGTGCTGCTTGAAGCGGCGTTGCTGGGATGCGTGGGCAGCGTGTTGGGATTGATCGCAGGCGCTGCGTTGGCTCGGTTATTTTTGGAACGCGTCGGCGGAATCATGACGGACTTGTACGCTCACGTCGGTGCGCTCGCAGTGTTCTACGATCCGTGGGCCGCAGCGAAGGGACTGGCGTTGGGCGTGGCGGCATCGGTCGCGGGCGCGTTCGTTCCAGCTTATGAAGCAGGGCGGACGGCTCCGACGAGTGTGCTGCGGCGCTCGGGATCGGAAGCGTGGGCGGAAAAGTCCTGGAAGAAGCTGCTCGTGTTCGGACTGTTGAGTTGCATGGCGGCTGCTGGCTTGGCGGTACTTCCTGGCAAAAGTCCGGTGCCGGGATTGATTGCGGCGTTTGCTCTATCAGTAGGCGGAGCGTTGGCGGCTCCGGCGGTGACGCGCTGGATGTCGATCTATTCAGCCGGGCCGATGCGACAATTATTCGGCGTGCCGGGAATGCTGGCGGCGCGCGGATTAAGCGCGAATTTAAGTCGGACAGGGCTTGCGGTCGGCGCGTTGGGAATGGCGTTGAGCATGACGGTCGGCGTGGCATTGATGGTCGGAAGTTTTCGCGGGACGCTGGACCGTTGGATGAATCAATCGCTGATGGCCGACATTTACATCCGTCCGGCGGTGCCGGCGTTGATCCGTAAATCGGCGCACATTCCGCTTGAAACTCTGAACAGGCTGCGCGCGGTTCCCGGCGTGGATGTTGTGGACACATTTCGCGGACGCGACATTGTTCTTGCCGACGGGTCGCTGGTCTTGGTTTCGGCGACGGATACGCAAATCACGTTCACGCGCGGCCGGGCGAATTTTCCAATGACGCCGGATGGTGGCGACGCGGATCACGGAGTCAATGGCTTGCTCAACGGTCAGGCGATGGTGTCGGAATCTTTGGCTAGGAAACAGAATTTAAAAGTCGGAGACACGGTGACGCTTCCGGGCGCGAAGCGGACGACTCCGTTGCGGGTCGAAGGAATTTTTTACGAGTACGCGACGGACCGGGGCGTGATCAGTTTGGATGCGAAGACCTACGCCGATTATTTCGGTGACGATTTGCCGCAGAGCGTGTCTGTCTATTTGAAGCCGGGTGCGGATTGTGATGCCGTGATCAAAACGTTGCGTGATGATTTTGGCGCGCCGGGCGGCTTGTATATTTTTTCGAACCGGACATTGCGCGAGGAAGCGTTTCGCGTCTTCGATCGGACATTTGCGATCACGGGGCAGTTGGAAAATTTGAGCCTCGCAGTGGGACTCTGCGGAATCTTGAGCGCACTGCTGGCACTCTTGCGCGAACGTGCGGCGGACTTCGGATTGCTGCGCGCGTTGGGATTGTCCGCGCGCGGCCTGTTCGGACTGATGGTGCTCGAAGGGCTGTTGCTGGGCATGTCGGCGTTTCTGGTGGCGTGTGTGCTGGGGCCGGCATTGGCGATGCTCCTTATAAAGGTGATCAATGTTCGGGCGTTTGGGTGGACGATCTTGTTTTCAATCAATGGCGACGTTTTTGTCAGAGCTGGCGCGTCAGCGCTTTTAATGAGCGCGGCGGCAGCGTTGTATCCAGCATGGAAAAGCCGCGGAATGAATGCCTCAGGAGCATTGCGCGAAGAATAATTCATGCAACATTTTTGGACTTGAGTGCGACACTACTTCAAGCACGTGTGCATTTTTTCAAACAAATGAATAGTAGTGCGTGTGAAAACGCGGTAGAATTATGTCTTGATTTTACCTGTTGCTCCGGACTTTTTTTCAGTAGGAGGACTCGATGAGATTGGATCGTCTAGGCTTGATCGCTCTCGCCTGCATGGCGTTGGGACTGTACGCGGCGGATAAGAAGGAGCCGGCGAAAGCCGCTGACGCCCCCGCTGCGGACGTTTCGACTCCGCATCCTGCGAAGGCTGAATTCGGGAATACGTGGGCGTTGAATGGCGCGTACAGTATGGCGAATTTGAAGGGCAAAGTGGTTGTGCTTTTCTTCTATGAGTCGGGGTGACCTAAGTGTCATGAAATCTGGCCCAGTTTGGATCAGACCCGCAAGTCGTACGAAAACCAGCCCGTGTTGTTCATTGGAATTAATTCCGGACACGCGGTTCCTCAAGTCACGTCATATGTCAAAGGCGTAAAAACCGAGTGGGCGATTTATGCCGACGTGGACCGCTCGTTCGAATCGTTGATGCTGTCCAAGCCGATCAGTTTGCAGAACATTCATCAGACGATGATCATGACGCCGAGCGGCGAATTCCACGGCATTGGTGACATCAAGGTTGCTGTCGATAAAGAACTGCCCAAAGCCAAATGGAAGATGGACCCGAAAGAAATTCCTGACATGCTGAAGAAAGCGTGGCTCTCGCTGGAATTCGGCCAGACGGCTCAGGCCGTGACGACGATCAAGCAGGCAATGAATGCCAGCGACAAGACGATCAAAGCAGCTGCGGCGAAGTTGGAAGACGTGGTCAAAGCCGACATCACGAAGCTGATGACCAGCGCCCAGGAAAAAGTGGCCGCAAGCCAGAAGTGGGACGGGTATAAACTCTACGACACCGTCACGCAATCGTACAAGCCGTATCCTGAAGCGGCGAAGGCGCGGACTGAAATGACGAAGCTCGAAGCCGATGCGAAAGTGAAGAAGGAAAAGCAGGCGAAGATGATGCTCGACAAAATCCAGGAATGGGCCGCGTCACGCATCAAGACCGACCGCGAAAATGCAAAAGCTGGGTTGACACTCTTGCAGGCAAATTTCGCCGACACCGAAGCGGGGAACGCATCGAAGAGCATTAAGATCGCAGACAAAGTCTAACGACTTTTGTTCGGACCACGAGCCAACGAAGCGGGCGCGACAATTGTCGCGCCCGTTTTTATTTGAATCAACTCGAAACCTGAAACCCGAAACTCGAAACTCGAAACCAGTCGTTAAGCATTTTCACGAAGAATTGTGAGCAAATGTTCGGTCAATTCAGGATCGAATTGAGTGCCTTTGCATTTTTCAAGTTCGCCGATGACGCGTTCGCGGCTGTACGGTTCTTTGTACGAGCGGCGCGTGGACATGGTGTCATATGAATCGGCTAGGGCGATGATGCGAGCCCAAAGCGGAATGTCTTCGCCCTTTAAATTGCTCGGATAACCGCGACCGTCCCAGCGTTCATGGTGGTGCGTGATCGCCGGCATGAGATCGCCCAGCGGTTCGAGCGACGCCAACAAATCGCGGGCGATCGTCGGGTGCTTCTTCATGATCGTGAATTCTTCTTCGGTCAGGCGCTCGGTCTTGCTGAGGATTTCGTCGGGGATGCCGATCTTGCCGAAGTCGTGAAAGAGCGCGGCGAGGCCGAGGCGGTTCAATTCATCTTCATTGAGGCCTTTGCGGCGCCCAATCATGCGCGACCATTTGGCCACAGAATGACTGTGGAAGCGCGTGTACGGATCTTTTGATTCCAGAATCTTGACCATCACCGTCAGGATGTTGACGAAGAGTTGCTGCGTGCGCGTGTCATTGTCTTGAACAAGCGCGTCGATGCGGTGCGTCGTGAGCACGGTTTCGACTTTAAGTTCGAGGCCTTCTTCGCCGCAATCATCGATGGCGAGATAGTCCGCGATGCCGAGCTGTTCGGCGCGTTGGCGCGCTTCGGCGTTGTAATTTCGAGTCGTTGCCAGGACGGGGCCTTCAAATTCCTGGCGGAGCAGCTTGAGGCTTTCCCACGATGCGTCGCTCTGATCGTCGAGGCCAAAGAGCACCAAGTCCGCTTTGCCGCTGCGCCGCGTAACGTGTTCACGGATGCTGGCAGGACTGGCCGCATACGCCGAGACGCGTTTGTAACCAGCCTTAAACAAAGCGCGTTCCTGAAAACCACGTGTGCTTTCGACATCATCTAAAACAATGACATCGCTACCCGTTCGATTGTTGTCCACCGCTAATCCAGACACTGAGTCGCCCCCCTGATGTATGTATCGGCAACAAGCGCAAGAGTTGAGCCAAAATAATAATTATTTTTTCTAACAAAAATTGCTTAAGTAAGCGCTCTTTTCGACACCGTTTTTCATTCTGAGCGACAAAACGCGTCACACTAACAATGCACAATGCACGAACACGAGCTCAGTTGCGTCACTTGAAATATCGGACCTGTCACACTTTAGCGCAATGGATGCCCACTATAAGGAGGTATTGCACGAACGAATCCCATTCTCTTTTATGATTCAATCGGTGGTGAGTCAAATCTCAAAAAAGTTTTTCTATGTATCGGTGCACTGGTGACACACGGTGCAATCACGAGGGATTTTAAGAATTTGTAGCGCTGACATTGAAACACCCTCCAAACCCCATTCGAACTCAAGAGTCCTGCTCCGTTACGCGCGTTTTGGCTCCCAAACATGCACATGTGCAAGGTGTCGACTCGCATTCCACCACTACCCGTAGTGTTTCAAAGCCAAATCCACAGTTTGCAATGCCCCCTCGTCTAAACACATGACGACCATTCCCACACAATCACATCGAGCATAGCTCATTTATACCAATTGCCCGACAGCTCCGCTATTGCTCTGACATGACAACAAAAGAGCTGATTTTGACCCCGGAGGGGTCCAAGCCATTAGCCGGTGGTCGAGCGCAAAGCGCGATACCACCGGACGTGAATTAAAGATGAATCCGCATCCCGAAGGGATGACAGTAACTTCGTTGGAGCGCTAATTCGCTCCTCTTATACAACGATTCTCATCCGCATTTTTCAACCGCAATCTTCAAAAATATCCGGGCGAATCAAGTGTTCTACACTATTCTTTACCTCGCGAGATCTCCATTGGCTACGCTGTCAACCACAAACAAAAAAGCGCGCTCTAGGCGCGCTCTTCTCACTAAAATCAGTCCATGTGCGAAGCAACGGCAGACTCTGCTTAAACCAGTACCGGCGCCTTAGCGGCCGCAGCAGCATCGCGCTGATGCATCGCGGTGAGTTTCTTCGCGTGGATTTCTGCCACCTGCGTATCAATGAAGTCCTTGAGTATCTTGCGGTCGTTCACGTTGGCGTTGATGAATTTGACGCCCAATTCCGGCGTGATTTTGTCCTGGGAATCGGTCAAGCGGACGACTTGGCATTCGCCGACAAGGTTCGCGAGGACCGGCAATTCTGCGAAGCGGCAGCGGATCGTGAAGCGGGACAGGGGCAGGCAATTCCTCGCGAGCTTTAATTCTGTCAGGAGCGCGCCGCCGACGCTGATGTTGCGGGCCGTTGCTTCGCCGCGGTCAAAAACCAAATCGCCATCCGTGCAGACTTCAATATCACATTTCACATTGACTTCAGTCCGGCCATATTCGCGCTTGAACGGGCGGCGAATGGTCGTGAAATCGTAACCCATTTTTTCGGCAGTTGAAAAGACCAAATCGCGGGTCGTTTCACTGGCCGAATATTTCGGATCACGGTTGAGGATCTTGGTCACCGTCGTGCGCGAAAGATTAAGCTTCTCGGCAATACTCTGCTGGCTGACACTCATTTTCGTCGTCTCCCTTTTCAATAAAGAGGTATCCAAGACCTCACATGCACAATGATATACTATTATCGGCACTTGTCAATAGCACACGTGCACCTCTATGTGCATTTTCTGAACTATGTTGTAAACCATTTGATACAATGCCATTATGGATGATATATTTTCGATATTTTTTGACCCGACTAGGAATTCTGAAAAATTGTGCAGCACGATGCGCATTACCACCACACACGTGAATTGATCCGATCCTGAGTTCACCTGTTTTTGTATCCCTTCTGTCCTCTGCTGTTCCTCTGTGCCCTCAGTTTCCTCTGTGGTTAAACATTCTTTCCAGTTCGAATACGATTCTAAATAGCGCGGCCTGGGGAATCAAAAGATTCGCCAGGCCGCTTGATCGGACGCGAGTGTCGCATCCGCCCTCTATTCAGTTGTACTTACTGCAAAATTTGCGCACGGACGATGGTATCGTCTTCCTGCCCGTGCGTGTCATTCTTCTCCGACTTGGATGCTTTCTTACTCTTCGGTGCGTCTAACTTTTGTGCCTTGTCCGCCGGAGCCGTGATGACTGCGGCGATCGGGTGGATCGGCAATTGAATTTCGTCAGCAATCGGCTCGCCCTTCGTGTCGGTGATGTCAGCGGGCTGAGGTTCGGCGTCAGCACGGACGGTGTGCTGGCGGCGGTGCAGTCCATCAGTGATCAACGGTTGAAGTGTCGGATGCTGGCCGACAGGATGTGTCCGGAGAACGGTACCGATTTTCAGCTTCGATGCGTCCGCCACTCGGTCCTTGTTCCAGTCCAGCAAATCCTTCCACTTCTTCGAATCGTTCAGCACTTTGCGAGCAATGCGCTCCATCGTATCGCCGGCTTGCACGACATAATCGTCCTGTGTAATGATGTTCGAATCACCGTGGCGTTCAGCCGTCTTGGGGCTCTTCTGGCGCAGGATATCCGAACGATTTTCATCGGACGGTTTGTCACTCGCACGAGTTTTACCATCGTTCACGGCTACAGCGGTGATCGAGTTCGGAATGCGAATCTTCATGCCTTCGCGCAATTTGTTCGGATCAGGCAGTGTGTCTTTGTTGGCATCCGTGATCGCTTTGTTGCCACCTTTGCCGGGAAGATTGGTGTTGGCGATGCGCGTCAAGTTGTCACCAGACTTCACGACATACCACTTAAAACCACTGGCAGGAGCGGGTGTGGCCGTCTCGCGATCGCGCGGTTGATCGCGATCCGCTGAAACGGGCGACTTCGCATTTGTGCGAGCAGTGCGCTTGGAGCCTTCAGGCGTCTGAACCGTTGGCGTAGTGGGTTGAGTCACCGGCCGTTCATCATTAACGGGATCGTACAAGTGCGAGCTTGAATCAGATGACGCATTGCGGCGCGGCTGATTTCCGAGCGCCGATTCACTGCGCCACAAGTCGCGCGAGTCGTCTGCGCGGACCGGAGCCGTAGGAGTCGGAGCGATTCCAACCACCGTCGAATCAGAACCGACAGTTGGCAGCACTTCGCCCGCGCTGGTCGTGTCCGTCGTCGTCGGCTTGGCCTGCGCGATCTCAGTCTTCTTTTTGTTGCTGCGCCCGCCATCATACACGAGGCAGACAACGACGGTCATGAGAATGAACAGCGTCAACAAGCCCCATTTGAATTCGCGAAAAATCTTGGCCGCACCGCTGGACACCGACGTCGCGTTGCCCATATTCCCGGTCTGCGCCACACCGCTAAAGGCCTGTTCCGAATCGATCTGATTTGCACTCACGGCTACCCCTCCCCAGGATTATCTGCTGATTCTAGTGAAGTATCGTTATTGAATGGAGGCGGCTTAAGTAAATTGTGAAGGAAAGAAATTATCGGATGTTCAAAATGGGTATTTTCATAGAGACATTTACAACGGAGTTTCAGCGCTCCGGGTGTATGACAAAGTACGCGGATATTTTTTACGCCGAAGGCGTTTTTTAACCCCAGCCCAGGGTTGTGACGCGAAGCGTCGCTACCCTGGGTTATGAATTGTGCAGGAATTAAATACGCTGAAAGCGTTGTTTAGCTTTGGGGCTAAACATCTCCTTCGGCGTATAAAAACACGCGCGTATGATATCACGCTCCCAAACACGCCTTTCTTCGTCCCATCACATGGAATTTCAGCGCAAATAGATTATAGTACCCGCGTGAAACCCCATTTCGGCCCACCCCATCCCGCGTCGGCGCTTCTAATTTCGGAGCCGTTGGTTGCCGGGCCGTCGGCCATTTACGCGCAGTACCTGCTCTCCGGTCTGTCGCGCGCGCGCATCCACCACCCATTGCTGACGCCCGCAGCGCCGGGCTGGGGGCTGTTTTCAAAAGAAGAAACGCGTTACGTCCAGACCGCTCAGGGTCTCGAATGGCTCGGCTGGCGTCCCTTTGTTTACCGCCGGATTTTGAAATGGATCGCGGATCAAGAACCCGAAATCCTTCACGGCATCTCCGAGCACACGGCCCACATCGCCGCCGCGCTGGCCGAGGAATTGAAACTTCCGTACGTCCTGACGATCCACAGTTATCTCGAAGGCAGTACCCTCCGCATCACGCCGCGTTGTCGAGCCGTGATTGCGGTCAGCGAACCGTTGCGCGAACATCTCGTCAACGATGTCCGCATTCCCAAAGACCGCGTGCGCGTCATTTCGCCGGGCGTGTCAGATGCCCCCGTTCCGGGCATTCCGAATTTTTTTACCGCTACCATCGTCTCGCCCGACGAGCCTGGTGCTGAGCTTGAAACCGGCCTGCATGTCGCCGAATCGCCGCCCGATGCGCGCCTCGTCGTCTCCATCGGCGATTTCAATAAAACGTCCGACTACGCTACGTTTATGGAAGCCACGCGCCACATCATTGACCGTCAGGGCGACGCGTGCAGCATCGTCGTCTGCGGCGAAGGACCGCAGGAATCCTCGCTCCGAAAATTCTGCCGCGAATTACATCTCGATCGCCGCGTCACATTCTGCCACGGCCACTCCGAAGTCGAACGCCTCATGGGCGAGGCCGATGTCTACGTCCAAACCACGCGCCGCGAAGGCTTCGCCGTCCGGGCGCTCCAAGCCATGGCGCAAGGCGTGCCCGTTGTCGCAGCGGCGAACGGTGCGATCTTTGAATTGATCGAAGACGGCGTCACCGGCTACATCGTCCCCCCGGCTAATCACGAGCAGCTGGGTGAACGCATTCTCGCGCTGTTGGCGGATGCGGATCTCCGCAAAAAAATCGGAGCCGCCGGACGGCAATCTGCGCTCGAACACTACAGCGTTGAAAACATGATGGACGCAACTCTGGACGTTTATCGCGACGTCGCGGGGTAGTTAGAATTATCGGCACGTTTCAGAAAGGAATGACGCCATCGCCATTTCATCCCAACGAGTCTTCGTCACCGGTACCGGTTCCATCGTTCCCGAACCGCTGCGCGATGTCCTGAGCGGTGCGCTCCAAGCCCCGCCTCAACCGCCACCCGAAATCACCGCGTTCGAAACCGCCGCAGGCGCACCCACATGGGGCTTCGAAGCCGTCGAATTCTCCATCGCCACCGAACTTCCGCACATCAAAAGTTTCATCGACCGGACCAGCGCGTTCGCACTCGCGTCAGCAAAACACGCGTTGACCGCCGCAGGCCTGCTCGACAAAACGCAGCGCCCGACCGGAGTCGAAATCGGTTGCGCGTACGGTTCGACGCTCGGCTGTTTGGAAGCGATGGGCCTTTTCTGGAACAAAGTCAAAGCGACGAATCCGAAGTTCGCTCCGCCGCTGCCGTTCACGCACGGCTACGCGAACAGCCCGTCATCACTTCTGTGCATCGACTTTGGTTTGCGCGGATCAGCTGCGACGTTCACAGGCGAAAAACTCGCCGGATTGGAAGCGCTGCTATTTGCGTTCGACCACATCGCGTCTGGCTCCGCGCACATCATGCTCGTCTGCGCTAGTGACAGCCTCACGCCTGCCGCGCACAACCATCTTTTCGCGACAGAACAATTGAGCGCCAAAGGCGATTGGACCGACGGCCTGATTCCCGGCGAAGGCGGCGTAGCACTGGTCCTCGAAAGCGAAGCGTCAGCACGTCAACGCGGAGCGAAAATTCTGGCCGAAATCGAAGGCATTAATTTCTTCCCGCTCGATCCAAAAAGCAGCGTCGCCCCCATGCGCGTCGCGACCGGCACTCGCGAAACCGCCGTCTTCTCGTCGCTGCCAAACATCCACGCATTTGGCGGCTGGATCCAACACTTGCACAAGCCCGACATGCCCGCCGTCGCACCAAAGTATTTCACCGGTGACATGCTCGCGCCATCACCCTTACTGAGCGTCGCACTGGCCGCACAAACACTTTCCGGATCACCCATCATCGCGCAAAACGGGACGCCGGGATTGCCGCTGTTGAATAAAGCCAGCGTCCTGGAACACGCGCTGTACGCCGTCGCAACAGGCTTCGATTCCGGCGGCTTGCTCGGCGTCGCAATGCTCGCGAAAGTGTGAGGCGCTAAACGATTGTAGAGCCGATTTTTAATCGGCTCATTCTCGCGCTCCTACTAAGCCGATTAAAAATCGGCTTTACTCTCCGTGGTGTCGCTTTAGATGTGCGTGCCAGCACTAATCCGTCATCATCTCAACCAGCACCCGGCCCTTATTCGCCGGAAGTTTGACGCCCAGTATATCAGCAGCCGTGGCGGCAATATTAATTTGTCCGCGCTGCTTCTCAATCACCGCACCTTTCTTAAAATCCGGTCCCATCGCGAGCAGCGAAATGCGGTGGCAGCTGGGGCAATTGTCGCCGTGATTGACGAACCCGTCTAAATGCCCATTGGCATGACGACCGTGATCATTCGTGATAAAGAGCGCCGTTTGATTAGCAAAGTCCGGCTGAGATTGCAACCACGTCCAAACCATCGCGGCGTACTCATCCGTGTCGCGAATACCCAACAAATACTTCGTGTAATTCTTCGCATGCCCGGATGCATCCGGCTCTCTAAAATTGATCAGCATCAAATGCGGTTTCTGTTCGCCCAGAACGGAGAAAACGCGGTCCAACGTAATCGTATCATCGCGATAGCCAGATCCGTTACCCTTTTTTCCGCAATCGGATTTCGCGCGGTACTTGCCTTTCCACTTCGGATTTTCGCAATCGACCAGCACTTCGAGCTTGTCTTTCGACGTCACCACCCACGCATCCTCCGCCGGTTTTCCGGACGCAACATACGCTTGAAATAGCGTCGGATCAGGCGGCAATTCCTTACCTCTATTGTCGATCCTCTTCACGTAATTGCCGGTAACTAACGCCGTGTGTCCCGCGTTCGTGTAGGTCGGGCCATCGTTCATGAAGTTCATGTACAAAGTGCCTTGCGGAGCCAACTCAGTGGCCTGGTGCGGAATATTCTCACGCTTCGGATCGCCCCATGTTTCAGTCCAGCGCGGCCCATCGATCACAAGAATAATCACGCGCGTCGCCTTGTACTGCCGCACCGGATCTTTGACGTACAAGTTCTCTGAAAGATAATCTGCAAGGAGCGCGAGGCCGAGAACCGGAAGCACAATTCGGAGTAAATTCATCAGGAGCATGTCCATTAAAATGAGGTACACGAGAAACCGTTTCCATCGTCTACACCAAGCCTCGCGACTTACGCTGAAAGCGTTATTGAACATTAGCCCAGGGTTGGACCGCTTGCGGGCCTACCCTGGGTTTCGAGGCGCGCTGCGAATCGAGTCACAGTTTCTTGCAAATCGTCCCGACTCGTCGTAAAACACCATCCGGAAATCTCATCTATTTACCGTTTCAAAAGGCCATGCAAATGATTCGAAACAATGCCCGACACGTAGTTGCTGCCCTCCTAATAATGTGCACAACGCTCCGCGCCGAATCGCTCCTCGTCGAAGCAGAAAGCTTCCAGGATCGCGGCGGCTGGGAGATTGATACGCAGTTCGTGGACATCATGGGATCACCCTACATGCTCGCGCACGGTCTCGGTGAGCCTGTCAAAGATGCGACGACTCTCGTCACTTTTCCGGCGCACGGCAGTTACCGCGTTTTCGTGCGGACAAAAGATTGGGTCGCTCGCTGGAAAGCGCCCGGAACACCCGGCAAATTCCAACTCGTCGTCAACGGCACAGCACTCGCCGAAACGTTCGGCACGAAGAGCGCTGAATGGTTCTGGCACGATGGCGGAACGATTGAAGTCAAAGACAAGAGCGTCAAATTAGCGCTGCATGATCTGACTGGTTTTGATGGCCGCTGCGACGCCATTTTCTTCACGAACGACGCCGCCATGACGCCGCCGAACGATACCGCCGCATTGAGCGCCTTCCGTAAAAAGCAACTGGGACATCCGGAAAAACCAGTCGATGCCGGGACGTTTGATTTGGTCGTCATCGGTGGCGGTTATGCCGGGATGGGCGCGGCGATTTCAGGCGCGCGCATGGGGTGCAAAGTCGCGTTGATTCAAGATCGTCCGGTGCTCGGCGGCAACGGCAGTTCCGAAATTCGCGTCTGGGCCATGGGCGGAACGCGGCGCGGCTTGTATCCGAATCTCGGCGAGATCATCGACGAATTGTGCGATCACGCGAAAGCGTCGCCAGGCAACTTTGAAGAATTCGGCGATGCAAAAAAAGAAGAAATCGTTCGCGCGGAAAAGAACATCTCGCTCTTCCTCAATACGCGCATGAACGGTGTTGAAATGAACGCGGGCAAGATCGCCGCAGTGATCGGATTCAACACGCAAACGTCCGAACACAAGCGCTTCGCAGGAAAGTATTTTGCCGACACAACCGGCCATGGCAGCGTCGGCGCATTGGCTGGCGCGGACCTCACCATTAAAGAAACCGGGCACATGGGCATGAGCAACATGTGGCGCTGGAAAACGACCGACAAAGCGCAACCGTTCCCCGAAGTACCCTGGGCGTTGCCGCTTGAAATGGCCGACTTCCCGTACCCCAAACGCGATCACGCCGAATGGTTCTGGGAGACCGGTTTCAATAAGCATCCGATCACCGATCTTGAATATGTTCGCGATTGGAATCTGCGCGCAGCGTTCGGTGCGTTCAGCGCGATGAAGACAAAAGAAGAAAAAGACAAGCACGTCAATGCGAAACTGGAGTGGCTGGCGTATGTCGGCGGCACACGCGAATCGCGCCAGTTGCTCGGCGACGTGATTTTGACGCGTGAAGACATCGTTGCGAAAAAAGAATTCCCGGACGGCTGCGTCCCGACAACATGGGACATCGACCTCCATTATCCGCGCGAACAGTACGCAAAAAAATTCGCGGATGATCCGTTCATTTCGAAAGCAGAATTCGGCTCCGGCGTGGACCGCAAGAATGGTTACCCCGTCCCTTACCGCTGCCTGTACTCCCGCAACATTCCGAACCTCTTTGTGGCCGGACGCTGCTTAAGCGTCACACACGAAGCGCTGGGAACGGTGCGTGTGATGAAGACCGGCGGAATGACCGGTGAAGTCGTCGGCAAGGCCGCGTCGATCTGCCTCAAATACGATTGCCCGCCGCGCGACGTGTACGAACGCTACTTGGACGAACTCAAAGACCTCATGAATCAGCACGGAAAAATGCGCCGCGAGACCGTCACCAGCAAGCTCTACATGCCCGCTGGAGAAGCACCGCCGCCACCTCCCGTTGCAGCCGTTCATGAAGAAGGTCCGATGGGTGTCGATCCGGCGAAAATCCCTGGCGTCGTCATGACCATCAAACAAGCGAAATTGACCGGCGATTGGAAATCCGGCCACGGCTTGGATGGCTACATCGGGACTCATTATGTGTACCACCCGCCTGGAAAAGGTGCGTCAGTGCGCTTTGAAATCAAGGTCCCAAAAAGCGGGCAGTATGAAGTCCGCGAAGGCCATCAACCTCACGCCAACCGCGCGACAAAAGTCAACGTCACCGTTGAAAGCGCTGACGGGTCGAAGAAAGTCCAGATCAACCAGCGCATCGCCGGAACGCTACCGAACGGTTTCGTCTCGCTCGGAACGTATCGCTTCGACGCCGACAAACCCGGAGCCGTCATCATCTCCACCGAAGGCGCAGACGGCAACGTCCACGCAAACGCGATTCAACTCGTTCCAAAGGAATGACCAAAGGCGAGCGCAGCGAGCCGTCGCCCTTTCCCTCTCCCCTTGAGGGAGAGGGCCGAGAGGCAGCCGTTCCGCCTCCGGGGTGAGGGGTAACGCGCGAATCAGCCAACCCACATTGATAAATCCCCCATTCGACTACAATCCAATCCATGCCCAACCCCATCACCCTCAAACTCGGCACCCGCGCCAGTCCGCTCGCGCTGACTCAATCCACCACCGTCGCGCGCACGCTCGAACGCCTGCACCCCGGCCTCACGGTCGAACTCGTTGAAATCTCGACGACGGGCGACCGCGTCACCGGCCAGTCGCTGGCCAGCTTTGGTGGGGCGGGGGTCTTCGTCAAAGAACTCGAAACCGCGCTGCAAGACAAGCGCATCGATTTCGCGGTTCACAGTTTGAAAGACATGCCGACGAAGCAGCCCGAAGGTCTGGTTCTCGCCGCCGTCTCCCAACGCGAAGACGCGCGCGACGCCGCCATCGTTCACGGCGGCGCAACACTGGCTTCGCTTCCGAAAGGCAGCGTCATCGGCTGCGGCAGTCCGCGACGCCGGGCGCAATTGAAAGCGCGTTATCCGCATCTGGAATTCGCTGAAATTCGCGGCAACGTCGATACGCGTCTGCGCAAAGTGGACGAAGGCCAATACGCCGGGACGATGCTGGCACTCGCCGGATTGAAGCGCCTGGGTTTGGACGCTCGTGTCACCGAGATCATCTCCTACGACGACATGCTGCCCGCGCCGGGACAGGGAGCGCTGGGAATCGAATGCCGCAAAGCAGACCTCGAGATTCGCAAGCTCTTGAACGCGCTGAACGACCGCGCGACCGCCGCAAGTGTCGTCGCTGAACGCGCCGTGCTGGAAGCGCTCGGAGGCGGCTGCCATTTGCCCCTCGGCGCATTGGGAACGGTCTCGGCTGAGACGCGTATTTTGAAACTGCAAGCCGTGCTCGGACATCCGGACGGGTCAATGATGATTCGCTTCGATTGTTCCGGAGCAACCGATTTTCCCGAAGCGCTCGGCCACATCGCCGCCGCAGAATTGCTCAAAATCGGCGGCAAAGAATTGATCGAACGCCTGCGCAGCGAAGGCGCAAAAGGCGTCTGATCCGCCCCCAATTATTTCACGTTCTCCTTCAACCACTCCTCGGCTTTGTCGCGGATGACATTGATCGCCTTCGTTTCGGCCTCTGTTTCCACTGCCGGAGGAGCACCATCGATAACGGAGCTACCGGGAATAGTGCTGACGTTCATGCCTAGAATGCCTATGAAGTAGTCAGGGTTTCGGGTCAATTTCAGCAAGCGGCAACATTGCAACGCCGCTCCGCGACGGTCGACGCTGTTCGCAGATGAGAACATGCGGGCGAGGCGAGTAATGGCTTCTTTCTTTAGCTCCGGCGGAATGTCGGGATCGTAGTAATTCGACATCGCTTTCATTCGCGTGGTCATGTCGGGATCGTCTAAGAACGCGAGAAAAAGTTGGGCACGCAGTTCCGCCGACGGCCCGTTATTCAGTAACTTTGTGATGACCAGGATGCGGAGATCTTTGTTGCCGTAAAGCGCCTCTTTCAGAAGCGCATCCATGTCATCCGGAGACAACCACGCACTCAGTGGAATTAATGCCTGCTCCCGGTGCGGCATCGAACTCATCAACGCACTTTTCAGCAACGGAATCAAGTCCGGATCCCGGCGCGTGCTTGGCAGTACGATGAAGAACCAATAGGCTGTCGGACTGTTTGTTTTAATCGCCTCACGCAGATAATCGCGACGTTGCTGATCGCTGCCACATTTCGTCAAGGCCTGTTGGGCTATTAGCACTTCGGAATTGAGAGGCTGGTACGTGGGATTGGCAAGAATCTCGAATGCCTTGGAAAGCGCCCATTCCGGATACTTATACGTGGCCGCTGTCAACGCACGGGATCGGACATTCGCCCCTCCGTTTTCATACCGTTCTTTCATTCGATTCAGTGATAAGTTCCCATATCGAATCGCATTCAATCGTGCACCAGTCCAAAACTTAGTCGGCAGCCCACTCTCCGCAGCGTCGCTGACCCACTGCGGCGAATTCTTCGGAACAAAACCCCATACTACCGCTCGCTCAGCAAACAAAAAAAAGTGCATACTCAGCGGCACCGGCAGCACAACACATCCCAGCACAAACGCATAACCCAGCCCCATCAACGCACCGAATTTCAGTCGCTCACGCCGCGACCAATCTGTTTTCCCGGCACGAGTGCGTCGGCGTTCAATCCATCGCAACAGTGGCCGCAGCAACAGAATTCCGGAGATCACGACAAACGAAAAAAACGGTGCGAAAACCGGCGCAGCCGAAGCGATGATCCAGTCGCTGCGCAGCAGGATATGGTTGCGGTCATCAGGAATGATGAACCAATACGCGCCACAAAAAATCGCCGGGACAAGCGTCGCGACACTGATCAGCACAAGTGGCCCACGCGCCGGTTCGCCTTGCCGAATCGCACGAATCGCCAGCACCACGCCCCAGCACAACCCCGCCATTCCAATAGCCACCGCCATCCCAAGTACCGGCAACAAATCCTGCGTCCCACTCAGCGCTTGATTTCCAGCAAACACCGTGACGCCGCCAATCATCGCAGCGGACGTGACAAGTCCGAGAATCATGACGATCCACGCCGTGCGGGTGAGGCGGGTGCTCGGAATTTCTGTGGACATTGGCGATGTGCTCTCCGTCCGAACGCAAAAGAGAATTGATGTTCAGACTCTAAATCGCTTCACAAAAAAACACCACGCTAAAATGCGTGGTGTTTTTTGGACGTCGAATTTCAGAGGTAAGCGCACACGCTTTTACTTCGCTTTGGCGTAGCGCTTTTCTTCGGCGTTGATCAGTTTATAGACTTTGTAAATGGCCGTGGCGATCAGCGCGTGAACCACGAACAGCATGAAATAAATGCTGCTGCAGAACGACTTGCCCCATAATTCTTCCTGAGAGGTCCCAGCCTGGGAGCCTAATGCAGCACTTCATCCGGGACACGCGAGCGCACCTTGGCTCATGACCATCAGAACCAGGCACATCATGGCGGCGAATACGATCATCTTTTTCATGTCACTAATCTAGCAAACCCCTCGTTTGCAGTCAATACCATTCTTGGGGCGATCCGGCACTTTGATTTTTGTCGAGTTTCCCGGCATTTTCAGTGTGTGCGGCGCGGGAATTTTTGTATACTGAGCGCATGAGCCACTGTGCCCGTTGCCAACGAAACCTCATCGCCGAAAAGCCCGTCCGCCTCCCCGACGGAATCGAGTACTGCGCCGCCTGCTGCGAAAGTATGGCTACCGACTCGTTCGAAATGGAGACGGGCGAACCGTTCGTCCAGTGGATCGAAAAGCATCCCAAATTAACACTGCGCTATCAGCCGATGGAAATGAGTGTGCGGAAATTGACGTTCGTCTTTCCGCTATGCGTCGCGTTGGGCGGATTAGGCGTGACGATGTTCGGCTGCGTTCGCTACGTTCGAGCCTCATTGCCAATCGAATACCTCGCCGCTTTTTTGATCGCGTCATTGGCCCTGGCCGCTTCCATTTTATACGTCCTGAAAAACGAAGACGCTCCCGGCAACAAAGGCGCGAAAGCGGTCACGAGTGTGTTGTCGTTCGTACTGCCTGCCGCCGCGCTCGCTGGAATGTGGCAGTACGGAAATCCCGCCGCATTGATCGCAATGGGATTGTTTTCGACGGCACTGTTCAGCTGGCTCGCAGCGCGCGGATTGCAAGCATGGCTGCGCGCGCAGGATTTTCAACTGACACTTGAAGACGGAAAATTTCAACTCGTTCACGGCAAACACACGGCGGCGTTCGTGGCCACTGATTTGGATCGCGCATGTGTGGTTCGCCCCGGGACGGTGGGTGCGACCGAAGGTGCGCTGGGATTTAAAGACGGGCGCATGTTGACGCTGGATACCTGCTTGAGCGATCTGCACGCGCTTGGCGTGGTGATGGATTTGAGATTTCGAGACGATTTTCCGCCCAGCCCCGATGACATCGCGAAAGTGCGACGCGACAAATTGCGCAAGATTCGGGGACTGGTCGATTGATTCGGATGCGCAGCTGCCAATACCGCTATAACGGCTGCGTAAATAACAATCAGCGACGCGAGGAATTATGAAAGCAATCATCGAACAACTGCGGACGCTCAACGACATCGACGTGAAGATGGGCACCGTCAAACGCGACCTCGAACGCTTGCCGCGCGAACTCGCCGAAAAGCGGGCGCCCATGAAGTCGATCAAAGCGGCCATCGACAAAATCAAGATGGACGTGATCCGCCTGAAAGTCGACGCGGATAGCGCCGATCTGGAAGTCAAAGTCGGCGAAGAAGCGCTCAAGAAACTCGGCGAGCAGATGAACCTGCTGAAGACACAGAAAGAATTCGAAGCCATCCGCCGCCAGATGGAAACGCAGCGCACTTTTAACAAAGAGAACGAAACCAAAGAATTGGGCATGCTCGAAAAGATCGAAGCCAAGACGAAAGACGTCGAAAAGCAGGAAGCCGCGCTCGAAGCACTCAATACCGCGACAGCTGACGAAGCCGCGCATGTCGAAAAAGAAGTCGCCGAACTCACCGCGCGCCTGGCCGAATTGACAGCCCAACGCGAGCAATTGGCCCCGCACATTCCGGATTCAGAACTGACCATCTACACCCGCATCGCCGGACGAGGCGACATCGCGCTCGCGGTGGTGAAGAACGGGAATTGTTCAATGTGCTTCATGCGCCTCCCAGCCCAAATCCAAAACCTCGCCATCATCGGCAAAGACCTGACCTGCTGCCCAAGCTGCGGACGGATTTTGACGGCGGAGAAGAAGGCGTAGGACGGATCAACAAGCGGGAGTCAGTGACTAGAAACCACTATAATAAGAATTGCTCTGTCACGTACTTTCACGGAAAACATCGGCAAAAGTGGGGGCACTGATTGACAATCCGCGAGAGTATCATCAGAGTTCACAAGAACAGCGCAGAGAAAATCCGTCGTCATGAAAGGGTGAAAGCCATTGGCGGCCCCCATTCAAATCGCCTCGGGTAACTTGCTTGTTTTGGGACTAGCGTGGCGCACGCTGTCCCGGATTTTTACGGAGTTTGGCCCTTACCTCGCAAAGCTAGCCACACATTCTGCGACCATTTTTTATACATAAACGGTCGCTCAAACAGGATGAAGAGTATACTTGAGGCAGCGAGTATGGCAGGCAACATAACCAGTACGGACATTGCCAATGCAGTCCAATAAGAAGTGGTGATTTTAAGTAATATGCGTCCTATCGCACTGATCATGGCGAAGTGATACAAATAAATAGTATAGCACATGCCGCCGATTGTCACGATGGCAGGGCGTGTAAGGATGAAGTTGAATACTGCCCCGCGAAATACGCCCGCATAAACCATAAGAATGGTGAAAGGCATCAGGATTTGTACAGTGTCCAGAAATGGTGGACCAGAGAGGAGCAGTGCTATGGCAAGGATTATTCCGGCGCACGTATACAAATCCCAAAGCCATTTCCGTGACGATGGATACGTAAAATCCCGTATGTATATATCCACCAGCAAAAAGCCTGTAATAAAATACTGGGCGTTGTACAGGATGGAGCCTCGCAGTCGTGTAGACTCTGTAGCAATTTGATTGGCACCCCACGATAAGAGAATCATTGAGGCCATCAAAATCAAGCGGCGGAGCAGAGTACTTCGAATTCTAAAGACAAGTGCTAATAGCGGCGCAAGGACATAGAATTGCACCTCGACTTCCAAAGACCATGCCACTGTATTGATGGTCGAAGCTTCGCCATAAATTAGATTGTGTTGGTAAAATAAACTCGCCAGAAATCGGGGGTAAAGGTCTACTATTGACACATGATTGACAATGATGAGCAGGACAAAGAGCAGTATCAGATTTAAGATATAAGGCGGTTCGAGCCGTGTCAGACGGCGCAAGAAATAGTCCTTTAGAGCCGGTGCTTTCTTTTGCAGCAAATGGGCTTCTGCGAATGGCTTTGAAAGTATGAAACCGCTGATTACAAAAAACAGTTGCACACCAAAATAGCCACGACTCAATATGGTCGAGAGAAGATCTGTATGGTGCATATTCTGTTTGACGGTCAAGTACCCAACTATATGAAACAAAACAACGCTGATAATGGCAACGAAACGCAGTCCATCTATTTCAGGTATAAAAGTGCCCGACGAAGTAATTCGCGAGAATCGAGACCATATCGAAGGTGGCTTTACCATAGTTGCGTCCTGATCATGGAGATATTGTCAAAAGTAGTGGACGTGAAAAATTGAATCAAACCCTGGGACAGGCGTAGCATTCTTTTCTCTTAGAGCTACCGGACAACCCCCCCGCGCCAATCTGCTTGCGGCGGGCTGCGC
>JBAXUS010000549.1:0-1497 GCA_037129555.1 Planctomycetota bacterium | reverse complement strand
GTAACCGTTCAGTCCCGGATTGAGATTGACTTAAACTGATCTGGTCAGATTTTGCGATTTGGTTAAGTTTTCTGTCATGAATGATCCAACTGATAATCCAACTCCGACCTGCCCCGAATGCGTCAAACTTCGTCAAGAGATCGAAGTACTCAAAGCGATCGTTCATGAACTGCAGCAACGCTTGAATCGCAACTCGTCGAACTCCTCCATTCCGCCCTCGGCAAATCCGCTCGGTGCCCCGAAACGGCTTCCGCGAAATCCTACCGGACGCAAGCAGGGCGGTCAGCCAGGCCATCGAGGGCATCATCGCCTGCAATTGCCGCCCGAAAGAGTCACCGAAGTCGTCGAATACATCCCTGAAAAATGCTCGGATTGCCAGGCTCCTCTGCCCAAAGAAGTCGCCCTCGATCATCCTGAACCACGACGGCATCAGGTTGCCGAACTGCCGCCTACGCCTGTCGTGATCACCGAACACCGAGCCCACAGCCGCATGTGCACGTGTTGTGGCAAGCTCAACCGGGCTGAAATTCCGCCGCAAATCCTGTCGCACACGATTGGCCCGCGACTGACCGCTGTCATGTCATGCCTCAGCGGTGCCTACCGGCTTAGTCGCCGATCGGTCAAAGAGATTCTTGAAAGGGTTTTCAACGTGCCGGTTTCGCTTGGCACAATCGTAAAGCTCGAAGCTCAGACGGCGATTTCTCTAGCCGATTCTTACGACAAGATTCTCGCTGAAGTGCGGGCGGACGAAGTCAAAAATACCGATGAAACCGGCTGGTTCAAGCGTGGCGACCGCCGCTGGCTCTGGGTGGCGGCTTGCAAGCAGTCGGCGGCGTTTCGGATCCATGCCAGCCGAGGTGCTGATGGCCTCAAGGCCTTGTTGGGCGTCAAGATTCACGGGGTGGTCAGCAGCGACCGCTGGGGGGCTTACAATAAACTGCCTCTGGAACAGAGGCAAATCTGCTGGTCGCACCTGGGTCGTGATTTCCAGAAGCACTTTGAGCGTGGTGGTGATGCGAAAGAAATGGGCGAGACCGGGCTTGAAGTTCATTCCTGCCTGTTTGCCGACTGGAACGAATTCAGGGATGGCAAAATCGACCGATCAGTATTGATCCAGCGAATGGATCAGATTGCGGCGGAATTAAGAACGCAGCTTGAAAAGGGGTGTCGATCTCCGGACAAGAAAACCAAGACATTTTGCCGGAAGCTGTTGAAGGTTTATCCTGCGATGTGGAATTTTTGCCGGATACCAGGAGTTGAGCCGACGAACAATTTCGCAGAGCGGACAGTTCGTGGCGCGGTGATTTGGCGCAAGTGCAGTTACGGACATCAGAGTCAGTTGGGAGGACGGTTTGTTGAACGCATGCTGAGCGTTGTGACGACGTTAAAACTGAGAAACCAGAACGTCTTGGATTATCTTTACGAGTCGGTTAAGTCATACCGTCAGAATCAGATATCCTTGCAAATGACAAACCAATTGTGATACTGAACGGTTAC
>JBAXUS010000548.1:0-1498 GCA_037129555.1 Planctomycetota bacterium | reverse complement strand
GAGCCTGTCGCACAAACCCGCTCTTCATTGGTGACTTGACAGCCGAGTATAATGGAACGCGGGGGACATTTCAGGGACGAACGATGAGCTATCATTTCAAGCCGTGCGACCGGAGTCAAATGCTGTTGCTGCCGCCCAGCCTCGACGAGTGGCTGCCGCAGGATCATCTGGCGCGATTCATCGTCGATGCCGTGGGACAGTTCGATCTGTCGGAGTTCCTCGCGGAGTATCGCAGCGACGGAACGGGCCAGGCCGCGTTTCATCCCGCGCCCATACTTTCGCTCCTGCTCTATTGGTATTGCAAAGGCGAACGCTCCTCGCGAAAAATTGAAAGCTATTGCCAGGACGATGTCGCCAGCCGTTTCATCATGGCCAACCAGCAACCCGACCATAGCATGTTCTGCCGTTTTCGAGTCTGGCACCAAAGTGCGATGGCCAAAGTATTCGTCCAAGTGCTGCAGCTTTGCGACAAGGCCGGGTTGGTGAAACTCGGATCGGTGTCGCTGGATGGTACGAAAATCAAAGCCTCCGCCGCTCTGGACGCCAACCGCAAACTCGACGCGCTGGAAGCGGAAGTCACCAAGATGTTGGCGGAAGCTAACGCGGCGGACGAACGCGAAGATAGTTTATACGGCAAAGGCAAGCGCGGCGACGAACTACCCCATGAATTGCGCGATCCGAAAACGCGTTTGAAACGCTTGCAGGAATGCGCGGCACGGTTGAAAGCGGAACAGGAAGCAGCGCGTTCGGCGCAGCAAGACAAGCTCGACACGCGCCAGAAAGAAGAGTCTGCCAGCGGCAAGCAGAAGCGTGGGCGCAAACCGAAACTTCCCGATGACGTGGTGGACAAAGAGCAGAAAGCGAACACGACCGACCCGCAGAGCCGAATTATGAAAACACGATCCGGTTACATCCAGGGTTACAACGCTCAGGCAGTGGTAACGGAAGCGCAGATTATTATCGCGGCGGATGTGACGAACGAAGAGAACGACCAAAAGCAGTTGAAGCCGATGCTGAAGCAAGCACAAGCAAACATGAATGCTATTGGCATGGTGGCGTGCATCGGAGCGGCGTTAGTTGATGCGGGCTATTGCAGTGACGAGAACTTGAAAGCGGAAGACGAGTTTGGCGTGGATTTATACTGTGCCACGACGAAAGATTGGAAGCAGCGCCAGGCGTTACGAGACGCGCCCGCGCCACGCGGGCGAATACCCAAGCATCTATCCATAAAAGACAGGATGGAACGCAAGCTGCTGACGAAAGAAGGCAGGGCGATGTATAAGAAAAGAGGCAAGACAGTCGAGCCGGTATTCGGGCAGATCAAGACGGTGCAGGATGGCGGACGGTGCATGAGGCGGGGATTGGAAGCGAATCGAAGCGAATGGCGTTTTACCTGCAGTGCGCACAACCTGTTAAAGCTCTGGCGCAGCTCGAGAAAGCCGGGAAAGTAACCCGGCTTGGGTTAAATTGCGGTGGCGGTGGTTTGGGCGACAGGCTC
>JBAXUS010000547.1:0-1500 GCA_037129555.1 Planctomycetota bacterium | reverse complement strand
AACGCGAGGGCGAAATCGTTCTGACCATCCGCGAGGATGGGACGGTACGCCTGCAGATTCTCAACAACGACAGTCCCGGCCACGGCGAATTGTTGACGCCGCTGGAGCAGGTTCTTTCCGACGGAGACGCGGCCAAAGTTCACGCGCATCGTCACGATCACACGCATGAGCACCAGGCTCATCTTCGGGACGGAGGTGCGCACAAATGAGTTGCTACAGCATCGTGACACTTCAACTGGCACTCAAAGCCACTCCTGACGAAATCGCGGAAGCGGTGCGTGCGATGAAACTGACCGTCACGCAAAAAAGCGAATTGGCCGTCACCGCTGGCATCGTTCAATTCACCCGCACTACCACCCAGTCGGCTTGGAGCGTCAACGCTCCCAGCGATTTCGATTCAAAACGCTTGCAGCGAGAACTGGCCCGCGCCAAAGCATTGTCCGAAGCGCAACGGCTCGGCTACCGCATTACGCGGGAAGAGCGCCAGGGTGATCGCATCGTTTTACGGCTCGCTGTTCGCTGATCGGTGCGTTCACATCAACCCCATTTTATAAGGAGGACTTCATGTTCGTAATCGCTCACGCCGGTCATCCCGGCGATTTTCTCGTCGGCTTCGTGGTCGGCGCAATTCTCTCAGCAGCGTTCCTTCTGCTGAGACTCATGTCCCGGCGGACCTAACCTCCGTCGCATTTAATTCGGAGACATTCGTGAAAATCATCAATCAAATCGGAACCGTTTTCTTCACCGACAACTTGGCTTCCGTCACTACTGAGCGCGTACGCTCGGCTCTCGAAGCATCCAATCTCGACCCCATGCTCGCCCACGATTTATCCAAGCGCTACTGTTTTTCACGCGCCAAAAATCGAATGCAGGCTGACGGTCTGATCGACGAAATCGATGAGACACCCGAGCGTTGGACCTGGCAACTCTCCCGGCGATTCCGAGAAGACGAACATCTCGGCTACGAGTTCGACTCGGCGTTCTGGTTCGACAAATACGCGGAGAACGTCGGTGCGGATAATCCGACGCTGCTGGAACAAGTCCAGGAGTTGTTTTCCCGTTACGGCGGAGTGTATCTCCCCGCAGATCTGACGAAACTGGTGCGGCGCATTTTTGATCGGCAGAAAGGCATGGTCGCGCTGCGCCATTTCGGTGTGGTCTACTTTGTCCCGGCAGAAAATCGCACACTAATGAATCGCGTCGCGGCGTTCATCAAGGACCTCGGCGGCGAATGTATCACCGCCGAAATCGGAGCAGACAATTCACTCATCCGCGACAAAGCCCAAGAGATGCTCGTCGAATCCGTCCGCAAGGATCTTGATGGCATCGTCAACGAAATCCGCGAAATGTCCGCCGACAGCGAAAAACTCTCAGCCCGCAAGGCCGGAAATCGCTGGAAGGAACTCGTCGCCCAGTTGGACCGCATCAAAACGTTTGCTCGCAGTCTCAGCGCCGACACCTCCGACCTCCTGCGCAAGGCGCGGAATTCCGAGTTGGATT
>JBAXUS010000546.1:0-1510 GCA_037129555.1 Planctomycetota bacterium | reverse complement strand
TAATTTTTAAAATACGAGTACGGGTGCTAATATACTGACGAAGATTCTCACCATAGCGAGATTTCATAAACTTATTAGAACTGATAAAACCAAACCAGCCGCCTGCTTTTAGTATAGCATTTGCTCTCTCATAAAAGTAGACATAAAGATCGGCTGCATTATTATAAGTCGCGTACCTATTCGATACGTAATTTTTAAATAGGTCACCAAGACTTTCCTGGCGAACATAAGGAGGATTGCCTATAACAACATCAAAACCACCTGCTTTCATTATGTCCGGAAATTTTAACGCAAAGTCCATCGGATTCAGTTTGCGTTCCTCTTTGGCTTCAAATAGCTGCCCCTCCAAAATATCCATTCCCACCAGCGAATTCCCGCACACAATATTCTTCGTCAACGTCGGCAACAACGTCTCATGGAATTCAAGCTGATGCTCATGCGCACTGGCCGTCGTCTCTTCCTTCAACAGCTTCAAATACAACGACAACTGCGCTACTTCAACCGCTTGCGCATCAATGTCTACGCCATAGATATTATTGACCAGAATGTCGCGCTTCTTCCGCAGCGAAAGATACAGCCGTCCGTCGCGTTTGACCACATCCCCTTTGCCCGCTTTACCCGGATTGTCATTGTAATACTTGCCGTGATACTCCAGTAGCGTATCGTACACGCCCAGCAAAAACGAACCGCTGCCGCACGCAATATCCGCAAAGCGCAGTTCCGCGATTTGTTTAGGCGTCTTACCTGCAATCAATTTCCCGACCGTGTTTTCGACAATATAGCGAACAATGTACTCCGGCGTGTAATACACACCTCCCGCTTTGCGGACTTCAGGCTTCTCCTCGACTTTGACGCGCTTGTCCGTCGCGACGATCACCTTGCCCAAAAAGCGCTCGTAAATCGCGCCTAGAATATGGATCGGAATCGAGTCGAAATCATACGGCGAATTCTGATCCGAAAGCTTCTCGCAAATCCCACTGAACGCCGTATCGTCCACACAGAACGTGTCCGCATCCAGAATTTGGTGCGGCTTGAACACAATCCCGTTGTAAATCCCATCAAGCCGACGCGACACCGCAACAAAATCATCCCACGCCGTACCCGTGTCGCCAAAGCGCTCAACCAAGCGCTCCGGTTCAATCAACTTGTCTTCCAAAAACCGCATGAAGACGAGGCGGTCAAGCGTCCGCTGCGTCACTTCCGTCAACGCTTCGCTATCGAGTTCCGGATTGCCGTTCTTGAACGCCCGCGCCAGCGTCGTGCGATAGTCGTCCAGATCGGCCAGAAACGCATCATCCAGTGTCTGAAAACCACCGGTCGGAAAGAGCGTCCCCGGCCCTTTTTTACCACGCGGCTTCTTCAGTACCGCCGCATATTTTTCAAGCGATCCCGCACTGACCGATTCATGCGAAAAGAGGTAATAAATCCGCGCGAACTTTTCAGCATCCGCATAGTCCTCAAACGCAAATTTCTCGATACCCCGTTGCAAGGCAGATTCAATATTCGGCTT
>JBAXUS010000545.1:0-1516 GCA_037129555.1 Planctomycetota bacterium | reverse complement strand
AATCCAACTCGGAATTCCGCGCCTTGCGCAGGAGGTCGGAGGTGTCGGCGCTGAGGCTGCGTGCAAACGTCTTGATGCGGTCCAACTGTGCGACAAGTTCCTTCCAACGATTTCCGGCCTTGCGCGCTGAGAGCTTTTCACTGTCGGCGGACATTTCGCGGATTTCGCTGACGATGCCATCGAGATCCTTGCGGACGGATTCGACGAGCATCTCCTGAGCCTTGTCGCGAATGAGCGTGTTGTCGGCTCCAATTTTGGCGGTGATGCATTCGCCGCCGAGGTCTTTGATGAAAGCCGCGACGCGATTCATCAACATGCGATTTTCGGCCGGAACAAAGTAGACCACACCGAAATGGCGCAGCGCGACCATGCCTTTCTGACGATCAAAAATGCGCCGCACGAGTTTCGTCAGATCTGCGGGGAGATACACCCCACCGTAACGGGAAAACAACTCCTGGACTTGTTCCAACAATGTCGGATTATCCGCACCGACGTTCTCCGCGTATTTGTCAAACCAGAAAGCCGAGTCGAATTCGTAGCCAAGATGCTCGTCTTCGCGGAACCGACGAGAAAGCTGCCAGGTCCAACGCTCGGGTGTCTCATCGATTTCGTCGATCAGACCGTCAGCCTGCATTCGATTTTTGGCGCGTGAAAAACAGTAGCGCTTGGATAAATCGTGGGCGAGCATGGGGTCGAGATTGGATGCTTCAAGTGCCGAGCGTACGCGCTCGGTAGTAACGGAAGTCAACTTATCGGTGAAGAAGACGGTTCCGATTTGATTGATGATTTTCACGAAAGTCTCCGAGAATAAATGAGACGGAGGTTAGGTCCGCCGGGACATAAAGCGCAGCAGCAAAAACGCTGCGGAAAGAATCGCGCCGACCACAATGCCGACGAGAAAATCGCCGGAATGGCCGGCATGGGCGATGACAGGCATGGAACGCCTCGTCGATAATTGGGTTTGAAATGAACGAAGCAATCAGCGAACAGCGAGCCGCAAAACGATGCGATCGCCTTGGCGTTCCTCCCGCGTGATGCGATATCCGAGCCGTTGCGCTTCGGACAATGCTTTGGCGCGAGCCAGTTCACGCTGCAAGCGTTTTGAATCGAAATCGCTGGGAGCGTTGACGTTCCAAGCCGACTGCGTGGAAGTGCGAGTGAATTGAACGATGCCAGCGCTGACGGCCAAATCGCTTTTCTGCGTGACCGTCAGTTTCATCGCACGCACCGCTTCGGCGATTTCGTCGGGACTGGCTTTGAGTGCCAATTGAAGTGTCACGATGCTGTAGCAACTCATTTGTGCACACCTCCCTGATGATCGTGTTCGTGCTGGTGATGTGCGTGGTCATGCCGGTGGGCATGAACACGGGCCGCGTCGCCGTCCGACAAAACCTGTTCAAGCGGCGTTAATAATTCGCCGTGGCCGGGGCTGTCGTTGTTGAGAATTTGCAGGCGTACCGTCCCATCCTCGCGGATGGTCAGAACGATTTCGCCCTCGCGTTTCATAGGGCCTCCT
>JBAXUS010000544.1:0-1529 GCA_037129555.1 Planctomycetota bacterium | reverse complement strand
TCTGCGGATCAACGCGCATCGCCAAACCCGGCGGAACGCGCGCCCAGACATCAAGCGTTTGAACCAGCGTTGCTTTCACCGGATCAATTGGAATCGTGACATGAACTTTTTCGTCGCATTGTATCTTGATGATCCGGTCGCCCAGATCCATTTTTTCGGAGATTGGAACGTCCTGATGGATGGCCTGCTCGACGCCGTTCAAATCGACTTCCTCGGTCCACACCTCGTTAATCAAGGCGAGGTCGTCGGCTGCTCCTTTGACGCGCACGCGCATCGGCGTGGAAGACGGTTGGCCGACGAGGAATTCAGCGCGTGGCGAATTTCGCGTCCGGACGCGAACGTTTTTAATGGCCGTCGCGGTCGAGACGAAATCGACAAACGCGCCGTCGGGGTCAACGGGTTCAACGGAGACGACGGTGAACGATTCGGCTTCGACATCCGAGACCGCGACGGACACTGCATTGCGACCGGAGTGAGCGTTGTCCAGTAATTTGCGTTTGAAACGCAGGCCTTCGCGCGGCCAGAATTCGATCTGGCGGCGTGCGCCGCGCACAGTGACTTTGAATTTCGGCATCGTGTTCGTAGCAGCGATTTCGAGCGAATCGGTCCGCGCGATGTCCGAGGGTTTCAGCGCCAATTCATATTCTTTCTGACTGGTCAATTCGCCGTCGATGTAAATCCACATCAGGAACGCCAATGCGGCGCACAGCAGTTTTAGGAGCGGATCGTCGATCAGAACGATGCGCAGGAATTGCCCGATTTTGGATAAGGCTCCTTGATATTGCATTCGCATGACTCACGCCCTCATTTCATCTCTTGATCGCCGTCGCGCTGGATAAAGCGGCGGGAACCTTCGTTTGCGTGAGTCGTGCCTTCGACCGCTTCGAGGCACAAGATCGCGAGTTGCCGCCGCAGCTCTTCGGGCGACAATCCGTACATCAATTTCCCTTCAACACCAATGGAGATGCGCCCGGTTTCTTCACTGACTGAGATGGTTACAGCATCGCTTTCCTCAGTCAATCCCAGCGCGGCGCGGTGGCGTGTACCCATCGATTTTGAGAGTTCCGCATTCTCTGAAAGCGGGAAAAGACAGCCTGCTGCGGCGATGCGGTTGCCGACGACGATCACGCCGGCGTCGTGCAGAATCGTACCTTTATAAAAAATGGTTTCGATCAATTCGCGCGTGATGTCGGCGTTCATGACGGTACCGCGTTCCACGTAATCGACGAGCGGCACCTGGCGTTGAATCGCGATCAGCGCGCCGCAACTGCGCTTGCTCATGGCTTCACACGCTTCAACGATTTCATCAATGGCGGGTGAGTCCGCGCGAACATATTTTTCAATGAATGGATTGACGCCCAGGCGCAACAAGCCCCGTCGCAATTCGGGTTGGAAGATGATGATCCCGCCGAGAATTGAGAGGGCTGCGAGCCGCTCGAAAACCCAGACGATGTGTTCGAGTTGAAAGACGCGCGCGGCCAGGTAGACCACGCCGAACGAAATCCCGGCGAGCACCAACATGCCGCGCA
>JBAXUS010000543.1:0-1529 GCA_037129555.1 Planctomycetota bacterium | reverse complement strand
TGCGCGGCATGTTGGTGCTCGCCGGGATTTCGTTCGGCGTGGTCTACCTGGCCGCACGCGTCTTTCAACTCGAACACATCGTCTGGGTTTTCGAACGGCTTGCGGCCCTCTCAATACTCGGCGGGATCATCATCTTTCAGCCCGAATTGCGCCGGGGCTTATTGCGCTTGGGTGTCAATCCGTTCATTGAAAAATATGTCCGCGCGGATTCACCCGCCATCGACGAGATCGTTGAAGCATGTGAAGCCATGAGCAAGCGCAGTTGCGGCGCGCTGATCGCAATTCAACGCCAGGTGCCACTCGTCGATTACGTCGAACGCGGCACCGTCATGAACGCCGACATCACGCGCGAATTGATCGAAACCATTTTTTACAAAGGCACGATATTGCACGACGCCGGCGTGATCGTCGTCGGCAACCGCATCGCCGCTGCAGGCTGTCTTTTCCCGCTTTCAGAGAATGCGGAACTTTCAAAATCGATGGGCACACGCCACCGCGCTGCGCTGGGATTGACTGAGGAAAGCGATGCTGTGACCATCTCAGTCAGTGAAGAAACCGGGCGCATCTCCATTGGTGTTGAAGGGAAATTGATGTACGGATTGTCGCCCGAAGAGCTGCGGCGGCAACTCGCGATCTTGTGCCTCGAAGCGGTCGAAGGCACGACTCACGCAAACGAAGGTTCCCGCCGCTTTATCCAGCGCGACGGCGATCAAGAGATGAAATGAGGGCGTGAGTCATGCGAATGCAATATCAAGGAGCCTTATCCAAAATCGGGCAATTCCTGCGCATCGTTCTGATCGACGATCCGCTGTTAAAATTGCTCTGTGCCGCGCTGGCATTTCTGATGTGGATTTACATCGATGGCGAATTAACCAGTCAGAAAGAATACGAACTCGCGCTGAAACCCTCGGATATCGCGCGGACCGATTCGCTGGAAATCGCAGCCACGAACACGATGCCGAAATTCAAAGTCACTGTGCGCGGAGCACGTCGGCAAATCGAATTCTGGCCGCGCGAAGGCCTGCGCTTCAAACGCAAATTGCTGGACAACGCTCACTCCGGTCGTAATGCTGTTTCTGTCGCGGTCTCGGATGTCGAAGCTGAATCGTTCACCGTCGTCTCCGTTGAACCCGTTGACCCCGACGGCGCGTTTGTCGATTTCGTCTCGACCGCGACGGCCATTAAAAACGTTCGAGTCCGGACGCGAAATTCGCCGCGCGCTGAATTCCTTGTCGGCCAGCCATCTTCCACGCCGATGCGCGTACGCGTAAAAGGTGCTGCTGACGATCTCGCCTTGATCAACGAGGTGTGGACTGAGGAAGTCGATTTGAACGGCGTCGAACAGGCCATCCATCAGGACGTTCCAATCTCCGAGAAGATGGATATTGGCGACCGGATCATCAAGATTCAATGCGACGAAAAAGTGCATGTCACGATTCCAATTGATCCGGTGAAAGCAACGCTAGTTCAAACACTTGATGTCTGGGCGCGCGTTCCGCCGGGTTTGGCGATGCGCGTTGATCCGCAGA
>JBAXUS010000542.1:0-1530 GCA_037129555.1 Planctomycetota bacterium | reverse complement strand
CGTTAATTGGTATCGGCTATTGCTTCGGAATTAATTAATAAAGATCGGTATAATGGGGGCGTGCCGAGGGACGGCAATATCACCCGAAAACCGAGCAGATTGGAAAGGCCATCTGGGGACTGGAGATCGCGGTGGGCCGACGAGCATTGGTCCGGTTCGCTGCCCCATGAACCGCCACGCAAAGTTCGATTTGCCGACTTAAAAATGATCTTGCCATTTTCGGGTCTCCAGCATTACGCCGTTACCCAAATCCAACGATACCGTCTGTTCGCCTTTGCGAACCCGCTCAGCGAATGCCGCAAAGCGGTTGCATCCATTGCGTGCCTTTTCGAACAGCTTTTTTCGCTCTCCCGTTTAACGGATGCTGCGCCAGTTCTCGCTCTGACAAATAGGGTTCCAGTACGGCAATGACTTTCCCTGATTCGCCTTTGTCGTCATCCGCTTCGGCGTTACGGACGACCGCTTCAAACGACAAACGCTTTTGTTCCTTCATCGGTACGGATCACGAGACGGGACAATTTGCGGTTGCGTCCATCCTGGGCTGGTGGCAGCCACAGGGAAAGCAATTATGTCCTCGTGCCAAACGGTTAATGATTACAGCAGATGGCGGGGGCAGTAATGGCTACAGGTTGCGTTTCTGGAAACGTGAACTACAGGGATTGGCTGACACGCTTGGGATACCTGTTGGTGTCTGTCATTTTCCGCCGGGCACGAGCAAATGGAATAAAGTGGAGCACCGGCTTTTTTCGTTCATCAGCACCAACTGGAAGGGCGAGCCTCTGGCGGATTACGAAACAATAGTGCGCCTGATAGCAAACACTGCAACAACGACGGGGCTTCAAGTAACCTGCACGCTGGGTCACAGGAAGTATGCAACAGGACAAAAGATCAGTGCTCAGGAAATGGAACAAATACGAATCAAGAGAGATGTATTTCATGGAGAATGGAATCATACTATCTATCCGCGAAAGCGGTGATATTGGAGCTCTTATTTCCTAACGGCCCCTTACTCCGAAGCAAAAGGCATGGTGGCTCCGATGTGGATGCCCGACGCCTACGCGGCATGGATGTGGCGTTCGTATCACTCCGCCAAACCCACCGTGCGGCTCACGACGCCTGTCATCGAATACAGCAAGAACAATGGCAAGTGGGGTGGACCCGAATACGGCCTCGGCTACAACGGTACGTTGAAAGCGGGTACACCTTTGTGTTTCGCGGCGGATGCGCCGCTTGGAATCGCGAGCATCGAGTTTCACGACGGCGACTCGATTGTCGGAGCTGCAAGCGCAGCACCGTGGGAGGTAAAAGCGTGAAGCTCGCCCCTGGTCTGCACGCGCTTTTCGCAGTGAGTGCCTCCGCCGATGGAGCTCGTCAGACGAGTCGACCGGCGTTTGTGATCGTCGAATAGTCTATTTACCAATACGGCGTAAATAGATGCGAAGATCACGAGTGTAACGATGATTCGTTTTTCAACTTGGATATGGTCATATCCAAGTCGAAAAACGAACCACTTTACTCGTCTTCTGCGTC
>JBAXUS010000541.1:0-1538 GCA_037129555.1 Planctomycetota bacterium | reverse complement strand
GTCTGCGCCCCTACTCTTTCGAACCGTGGTTCTCAAGCAAGTACCTGACTCAGGGCAGTTCTCAGGATTTCAACATCAATTTGACGGATGTTGTGAGCGGTTCAGCCACGCTGGTTATAAACATCTGGAGTTTAACCTCCAGCGACGCGGTTAACCCCGATCACGGCATCCAGGTGCTCGTCAATGGGCAAACCATCGGGGAAACAAGCTGGGACGGCGGCAGTATGATGCTTCAATTGTCGTTCACTGTTCCTGCGGGCAATTTGAAAACAGGTAACAACATTGTGAGTCTGGTGACCCCGACCATCGCGGGC
Source organism: Planctomycetota bacterium (assembly GCA_037129555.1). Classification (GTDB taxonomy): domain Bacteria; phylum Planctomycetota; class SZUA-567; order H5-PLA8; family H5-PLA8; genus JANXLS01. The sequence goes on along the minus strand of JBAXUS010000541.1, from coordinate 1,224 downwards.
CAGGATTCGCAGATCTCGTTCCTGCATTCGATCAACGTCAACTACACACGCGGTTTGGATGGATCAAAGCCGTTTGAAATCATGAACACTTCGGGCGCGGCAGGTCTGTACGAATTGTACAATGTACCTGCATCAGGTGCATGGGTGGTCGATGCGAGCTTCAGTGACCGCGCGTCGTTGGTGCCCACGGAATCGCTTTTGCATGCCGATGGCACGCTGCGCGTTCGCTTCGTCGCCCAAGCAAGCGGCAGCGGAAAGTATCTCGTCATCCCTTGCGGCCAAGAGAATAAACCACTCAGCGTGAACGCGCGGCAGGTCAAAGCGCTCAAGTTGAACGGCACATACCTGGCGACCGGCCCCGCTCAATTCGCGTCGGGCGTCCAGCCGCTGTTGATGAAGCGCTCGAAGGAAGGCATTCGGGGCACGTTCGTCGATCAGGAACAACTCTTCGATTACTACAACTGCGGTCGCTTCGGCCCAGACGGCATCCGCAACGCGGTGCGCTCAACCAAGCCGACGTATCTACTCTTGGTAGGCAGAACGACGTATGATTACCTAAATTATGAAGGACAGAACATTGATCCATTGTGTCCTGCCTATCTGGTATCGACTTCCTTCTGGGCACAGACGACCTCCGACAGCGCGTTCGGAGATCTCGGACGCGGATATCCTGAAGTTGCAGTAGGTAGATTGCCGGTCAACAACACCACGGAACTCTCCGGCGCGATCAACCACATCGTCAGTTACAAGGGCATCCCGCAATCAGGTATCCGCCTGCACGCGATGGCCGATCGCCCCGACCCGCTGGTGGCGGACTTCGGCGCGCAACTCGATGCAGCGATCAAAGTCAAGAACCCAGATATTACGTGGCAGGAAAATTACCTCGCGCGCACCTACCAAACTGCGCCTGAAGTTACCGCAGCGCTGAAAGACGCGGCCAACGGAGGCGCGGATTTGATCGTGTATTCGGGCCACGGAAACGCGGCGCGTTTGGGCGCGGCCGATCCGAGGATTTTGGATCAAACATCGGTCCAATCGTGGACGGGCAACACGGTCTTCCTGCAATCGACCTGTACGGCGAATTGGATGGCGAAGAACGTTCAGGATTACAAGAGCATCGCGATCCAAGCGCTGACGCAAAGCCAGGGCGGCATCTCGGCGAGTGTCGGAACATCGACGTACATGACCTCCGACGTGGCGACCGCGTTCATGAATCAGCTCTTA
>JBAXUS010000540.1:0-1542 GCA_037129555.1 Planctomycetota bacterium | reverse complement strand
TGAGGTGGACCCCGAAATTCGGGCCAGGGGCTAAGCTATAAAATGGCGGTGGGAGGCGTGTTCAAACACAACACAACGAACCACCACAAAATGAAACAAAAACGGAAGCGGCACGAAGCCGCATTTAAGGCCCGCGTCGCTCTGGAGGCGATGAAGGGGAGTAAAACCATCAGCGAAATCGCCAGCGAATTTGGCATCCATCCGGGGCAGGTCGCGGATTGGAAGAAGACGCTCAGCGAGGGGCTGGCGGGGGTGTTTGAAAAGGGCGCTCCGGCGCGGACGGAGGAGGGTTTTGAACAGGAGCGCACGGAGCTGCAATCGAAGATCGGCGAGCTGACGATCAAGGTGGATTTTCTCACAAAAAAATCCAAACAACTCGGCCTGTGAGCGGGCGTGCCGGGTTGGTCGAAAATGAGCATCCGTTTTTGAGTTTGAGGACGCAGTGCGAGCTGCTGGGCGTGTGTCGTTCGTCGCTCGATTATGTGCCGGTGCCGGTGTCGGCGGAGGATTTGAAAATCATGCGGATCATGGACGAGATTTACCTGCGCGATCCGTGCATCGGGGCGCGCAGGATCGTGCTGCTTTTGGAGCGCGACCACTCGCTTTGTGTGAATCGAAAACGCGTGTCGCGGCTGCGGCGGGAGATGGGAATCGAGACGATTTTTTGCCGCCCGCGAACGAGTATTCCCGACCGGGAGCACGCGAAATTTCCGTATCTTTTGCGGGAGAAAAACATTACGCGGGCGAACGAGGTGTGGTGCTCGGACATCACGTACGTGCCGATGGCGGGCGGGAACGCGTTCTTGTGCGCGGTGATGGATTGGCACTCGCGGAAGGTGCTCGGCTGGGCGGTGAGCAACACGATGGATGTGGCGCTTTGCCTGACGGCGCTGGCGCGTGCGGTGAAGGCGGCTGGCGGAGTTTTGCCGGGGATTTTCAACACGGACCAGGGCAGCCAGTTTACGTCGCAGGAATGGGTCGGCGCGTTGCAGGAAAAGGGCATCGCGATCAGCATGGATGGCAAGGGCCGGTGGATGGACAACGTGTTCATCGAGCGGCTGTGGCGGAGCGTAAAACACGAGGACATTTACCTGCGCGAATACGCGACCATTGACGACCTCATCGCAGGGCTGGCGCGGTGGTTTTCCGACTACAACGAGTGGCGGCCGCACGCGACATTCGGCGGCTCGACACCGGCGAAGATTTACGCGCAAAAACCGCCCGCAACGGACTCGCAAACGGAGCTGAAAAAAGCGGCATGAACGCGGCACCAAACACGCCAGGGCGAGCCGCAAGACCCGCCCCGCCAGGAGGGGATTTTTCGTCCGATATTTTTGCTCTTCCACTGCGGGCTTCCGGCGCTTTTCCGCTACGCTCCAAAGCGCCGGAAGCCCTCCGTTCCAGAGCAAAAATATCGGAGCCTCCCGTGCCAGACACGCCTTCCTCCTTGACCACCAAACCCCATTCATCCATCACCAACGCACGCCTCTCCGCCATAGCTTAATTTCCATCAACTCTGGCCGAAGAACGGGGGCCACCTCA
>JBAXUS010000054.1:0-35258 GCA_037129555.1 Planctomycetota bacterium | reverse complement strand
GCCGGAATTTCGGTCGGCTTGTGGAGGTACGAGCTGTAGGAATCGGCCTTGACCAAACCCTTGGACTTCCAGATGATCTTGAACTGGCCGTCCTTGAGGATTTCGCCGACGTACACGGGCTTGTACGTGTGCTGATTCTTTTCGTCCATCTTCTTCTTGCCACCCGGCGCATCGAATTCGAGGCCGTAGACTGCGGCGCGGACTGCGTCCACGTCAAAGCTCTTCGCTTTTTCGCAGGCGGCTTTCCACACGTAGACGCCAAAGTAAGCGGCTTCGATCGGATCGTCAACGACGCGGTCTTTGCCACCCGGGAGGTTGTTCTTGGCGCAGTAGGCCTTGAACTTGTCAGCGAACGCCTTGTTCTCTGGCGTATCGATGGACATGTAGTAGTTCCAGCAGGCCAAGTGGCCGACGAGCGGCGGAACGTCCATCGCGCGGAGTTCGTCTTCGGCGACGGAGAAGGCCATGATCGGGCAGTCAGCGGACTTCAGGCCCTGGTTGGCGAATTCCTTGTAGAACGGAACGTTGCTGTCGCCATTGATCGTGGACAACACGCAGGCTTTGCCACCAGCCGAGAACGTCTTGATCTTGCCGATGATCGTTTGGTAGTCCTGGTGGTGGAACGGCGTGTATTCTTCCATGATGTTCGCTTCAGGCACACCCTTGGAGATCAAGAACGCCTTCAGCACTTTGTTCGCTGTGCGCGGGAACACGTAATCGGTACCGAGCAAGTAGAACTTCTTGTAGCCGCCGCCTTCTTCGCTCATCATGTATTCGGCTGCGGGAACGAGCTGCTGGTTCGGGGACGCGGCCGTGTAGAAAACGTTGAGGGACTGTTCTTCACCTTCGTACTGCACCGGGTAGAACAACAGCGCATTGTTTTCTTCGAACACCGGCAAGCAGGACTTGCGGCTCACTGAGGTCCAGCAACCAAACGTCACGGCGACTTTCTTTTGGAGAATCAGTTCCTTCGCTTTTTCAGCGAAGAGCGGCCAGTTGCTCGCGGGATCGACGACTTCCGTCACGATCTTCTTGCCGAGGACGCCACCAGCGGCGTTGATTTCTTCAGCAGCCATCAGGACGACGTCGCGGAGCGACGTTTCCGAGATCGCCATCGTTCCACTCAGCGAGTGAAGAACGCCGATCTTGACTGTGTCTTCGGCGGCCAGATTGAAGCTCAAGAAGCTGGCGACCATTACTGCTGCGACCCCAACAATCGAACGAATTCGTTGCAACATCACGTTCCCTCCACAAAAGTTGACCGATGACATCGGCCAGATGATTAACTTTCACCATTCCGGTCTTGCTACATGGTTGCTCAAAATCACACTGATGATTATTGATCAACCTTACCGGACTCGATTTGTTACAAAAGAGTAGAGAGCATGGCTTGAGCCAATCGTGTTTAAAACGTGGATGAACGGGGTTTCGTCTTGACAGAAAATTCACAATTTCATAGAGGACATTGAGGCTTATAGATGTATTAGAATTGTGGTGCGGAGGGTGGCGGAGAGGATCGAGAGATGAATTCGGACAAAATGAAACGCGCCGATGTTTTAGCATCGGCGCGCTTTTGATCAGATTGTATCGTGCACTGCAATCAACACCATGGTGTTACCAGGAAACCTGGAAATTCAAAACCATGGAGTCGCTGCGGAGCGCGTGGAAGCGGTTGCTGCTCGGGCCTTCCGGATTGTCGATGTGGTTGTAGTTCAACTGAATCTTCGCATTGTTGCCAGCGATGTAGTAGTTGACGCCGGCCGTGTAAACCTTGGAGGAGTACACGTTCGTGCGAGAATAACCATCACCACGACCCGTATCCTGCGGATCCGTGACGAGGACATTCGGAGCGCTTTCATAGCGGAAAGCAACTTCGAAGTTCTTCAGCCACTTGTGGCAATCACCGATGTGCGGGCTATCGCCGAACTTGTAGCCGATTGATGCCCAGTAACCGAACGTGCTGAACGCAGCACCACCGCCACCGGCACCTTGGAAGTCAACAGCTGCTTGGTCGATGACGCTGCCCGGGGATGAACGATCCTTCATCCACGTGCCTTCGGCCTTCAGCCACAGACCCTTGAAGCAGCCCGGAGCCATGTACTTGAACCAAACATCGTGACCGAGTGAGCGGGTGCTGTTACGTTCCATGGCGTTGATCGGAGCAGCGACCTGACCGCTGCCACCACCGTGCGTACCGGTGCGGAAGGAGTAGCCGACTTCCATCTGACCGGCACAATCATTCCACAGCGGGCGGAGCAACAACGTACCAACAAAATCCTTGGCATTGTTGTCGTCTTGGCGATTGATGGCACCACCGTACAAGTTACCGGCACCGTTCCAAACGCCGAGCCAGTACTGAAAACGACCTTCGTCGCCAGCACCGCAGTATGAGCCGCCACCCTTGTTGTTCCACCATGAACCGTGGAGCACGGCACCGGTGTCGCGGGAGACTTGGTTACCGATGTAGCTGCGGTCAACGAAGTCGAGGGCGTTGTTTGCTGCGAAGTTTTCTTCGTTGAACGTATTCAGCATCTGACCGACCGTGATGTCATGGTGCGGGAAGAAATCATGGAAATTAATGATCGCATCTTGCAACAGATTCGGGACGGCACCGGCACCGTTTTGCAACGCGGCAATAGCACCCGTCGTGGCACCGGCGAACGGACCATTCGCATTGTTGTATTCCGGCGAAACGTTGGCCAAGCGGCGCTGAATGACTGGGCGCGTGTTGCTGGCGATTTCGGCAGCCGGGTTGAGGTACACGAACGCGCTCACCTGGTTGGTGATCGCCATGTCGAAGTACAATTCAACCGTGTGAATGCTGAAACCACTCTTGTTGTACGCGGCATTGCTATCGAACACACCATTGCCAGCCGGATCGTTGAACAAACCCTGCGTGTCCTTAGCAACGTTCTGGTACCACACCTGCACCAAACCACCCATAACCAACTTGCCAGCGGCAGTCGTGACGTTGTTGGCGACCGGAGCGTTGCAAGCAGCGCAACCAGCCTTATCAACGACTGATTCCAACGGAGCATCAGCACCCTTCATGCCGGCCATTGTGGAGCGCATGGCGTGCATTTCAGCCTTCATGGCCTGGAATTCCGCATCCGACACTTCTGCGCGAAGCGTTGTCGTTGCGAAAAGGGCCACAACCAACGTCAGTGAGAACAATTTCGTGTATTTCAAGCGACTCTCCTCCTCCCCTAAGAAAATTTGTCCATAAACATAAATGGACAAGACAAGCAATCCTTCCGCGTGCGGACCAAAGTGGCCCATAATGAGCGGAAGAACCAATATTTTTGAGCAGACGACTCAAAAATCATTAAAAATAATTTAAAGTCTGAATTACTTTAACTCATTCGCACGTTTCGTTCCACTTCAGCAACACTTCAACTGAACTGTGGACAAAGCAAGGCCGATACATCTGTACTCCCGGCTCATGCGTGCGACGCTTCAAAGCAGACTTTAACACGGTCTTCACAAACTTCCTTAAATGTTCTATTGGGACCATTATCACCGAATCTTGGCGTTCGTCAAGAGCGGACTTTAGTCATTTTTAAAATTCTTATGAAGTCGGGTAGATTTTTTGAAGGGACGGGAACGGTCTGTGTCTAATGCAACCGCTGCGTTCCCCGCTTAATCTCTGTATATGAATCGGTTAGAGCAACGGTTACGGCTCGATGCGGCCGCGCTCGCTCGCGTGATCTGGCTCCGATCATCAAAAAATTTATTTTTTTGCCGGTCAATTCCAGAGTCATCGGAGCTGATTTTTTTGATTTTTTAAGCGTTCCGAACGATCAATCGAGGCTGGGATGCGAATCGAGTGGCTCCTGAACGTTTCGCGCGTTGGGGCTGGAACTTTCGGTGACGAGGTTTATCGTCCTCAGGTTATTTTTCATAGGAGAATTTTCGACAGAAACAGGCAGGATGTCTGCGGTACGATTGCCGTCTGAAGTCGGAACACCGAACGACGATTCTGCGAAGTCGGATACCTGAACGGGCTAAAAGCCCGTTCTGCGATGTTGGCTGAAAGGTTTTGCGCTCAGATAAAAAGAAAGGGACGGTGCCTCCGAGCGTTTTTGCTCAATGGCACCGTCCCTTATTTTGTCCGATCATTTTCGTGGAGCCGCGATTACTTGATAAAGGTGAATTCGCGGGTGTTCATCAGCGCCCACTGGAGATCCACGAGCCAGTCGCGCGTGGCCGTGGCCCGTTTGGCTGATTTTTCCAATTCATCTGTCGTCGGCGTCCGAGTCAACGTGGAGAGATACAACTCGGTGACGGCGTTGCGCGGATCAGACTTGCTTGCGGCCAGACGATCAATCAACGGGCTGCTTTCGATCGACTCGTTGACCGCTTTTCCATTGAGCATTTCGAGCGCCTGCGTGACGGCGCCTTCTTCGTCGCGTTTCGGCGTCAGGACATTGCGCGGAGGTTGGTTGAAAACGTTCATGAACGTGCCGGTTTTGGCGGGTGTGGGCAGATCGGTGGCCCATTCGACGTGACTCTTCTTGCCCTTCATTCCAGCGCCACCTTTTTTCGCTGCGGATTTGTTGTTGTCAGTCAACGCGCCAGGCATATCCGCGAGACCTTTATCGTGTCCAGCAGCGACGAGGATCGAGTCGAACAATTCTTCAGCAGTCATGCGACGAACGCGTTGATGCGAGAAGAGCGTTGAGTCGGAGCGGTTGCTTTCAGTCGGCATGCTGGAGCGCTGATACGCCGCAGAGTTCAGCACCAAGCGGATGACGTGCTTGTTGTCGAATTTGCTTTTGACGAATTGTTCCGTGAGGAATTCGAGCAATTCAGGATGCGAAGGCGGATTCTTTTCGCGGAAATCGTCAGTCGGTTCAACGATGCCTCGGCCCATGAGCTGCGACCAGATGCGGTTGGCTTGAACCGCTGGGAAGCGCGGACTTGCCACGACGGCGCGAGCGAGGGATTCACGGCGCGATCCTGACGATGACGTCTTGACTGACGGATCCCACGCGAAGCGCGGCTCGACGACCTCGCCCCCTTTACTACCTTTTTTCGCGTCGTCACCCTCTTTAGGCATGTGGTAATCGCCCTTGGCTTTGTCGACGACGTGCGGTTCTTCCTGGTTGGCGTCTTTTTTCTTGGGCGCTTTCGTCACGTTGACTTGAGAGAAATACGCGGCGAGTCCGTGGAAATCGGTCTGCGTCCACTTGTCGAACGGATGATCATGGCACTGGGCGCAGGCCATGCGCGAACCCATGAATGCCTGGGCGACCGTATTGACGGTTTCGACGCGGTTGGTTTGGTCGCGGAAGTAGAAATTCGTCGCAGCGTTTTCACTGGCCTTACCGCTGGCGGTCATCAATTTCATTGCGAACTGATCGTATGGCATGTTGGATTTCAAAGCGTCGCGCAACCAATCGCGGTAGCGGCCCGGGTTCATTTCTTTTTTACCAGCAGTATGCTCGCGCAGCCAATCGCCCCACATGACTTCCCAATGGTCAGCGTAGCGTTCTCCGTCGGAGAGCAATTTATCAATGAGTTTCGTGCGTTTGCTCGGGCTTGAATCGTTGACGAAGCCTTTGATTTCATCCGGCGTGGGAATCATGCCGATGGTATCGACGAAGACGCGGCGGATAAATTCGTGGTCCGTGCAAATCGGCGACGGATCGACACTTTCGGAGCGCAGTCGGGCAAGGATAAAGCGATCCACTTCATTGAAGATTTTCGGGTCACGCGCACCGATGACCAAACCGCCTTCTTCAGGCTCGGTTTCTTTGCCAGCGGGCTTGTCAGATGCGCTCACCAGCGCGGCACACGCCAACACAATCAGCCCAAAAATCCATTGAAATCGAAGGGTGCTCATAGCCTGTCTCTCCCCGGTCGGACGACTTTGTATGGAATTATCTACAATACTGTGACGAATTTCGCGGCACTTTACGCCCAAAAAGCTGCGATTTTGCAGGAAAATCCCGCACCTGTGCCGCTAGCGTGTTTATAGGGCACATATGAGGCCGAACTACTCCGGTATCGTAGCTTCAATCAATTGAGCTAACAGATTCAGCGACTCCTGCCAGCCCAGATAGCACGCTTCAGCGGGGATTACGGCGGGAATGCCCTCTTGAACGACGTTCAATTCCGTGCCGCAGAAAACAGCTTTCAACGTGACGGTGACGTGAATGACGCCGGGCATGTTGGGATCGTCGAACGTGTCGGTATAGCGGATCAATTCATGGGGTTTCAGTTCCAGATATTCGCCGCCAAACGTATGGCTTTTGGTGTTCGAAAAATTATAGAACGACATTTTGAAACTGCCACCGACCTGCGCGTTCATGTGATGCATCCGGCCGGTGAATCCATGCGGCGGGAGCCATTTGCACAGAGCGTCGGCGTCCAGAAACGCGCGATATACACGTTCGGTCGGAGCGCGGAGGATACGGTGAAGGCGGATGGTGTGTGTGGTCATTTTGAAATTCCTCGAATTCTTGAATGCAAATCTAACTGTCACACTCTATCGCATGTGTTTGTAGATTCAAACCCGTCAGGTAATCTATTCGCATTCAAAAACCAGTGAGGTGCTCGTGAACACGTGTTCGGGCGCACAGGAGAACGGACTGATTGAATCCGCATCACGACAGTTCTTCGACGAGCGCTCCAATCGCGAGCCCTTCAGCCGTCCGCTACCGGACGCTGGACCATTGGCGCGGACTGGCGGCGCTGGCGGTGATTTTGCATCACACGCCCATCTACACATTTGAAACGGGTGCGGCGAACCTGTGGGGCGGAGCGCTCGTTGCATTGTTCCATCTCGGCTGGTGGGGCGTGCCTGCGTTTTTTGCCATCTCGGGTTACTGCGTGGTCGCCGCTGCGGACCGGACGCCGGATGTTAAGACGTATTTCAAGCGCCGGTTTCGACGTATTTATCCGCCGTATCTAATCACGCTGTGTCTGATTCTTGCGCTGTGGATTCCGCTCGGATCGATCTGGTCGCGAGAACCGTTTTCGATTCCGTCGCCGGCCTCGCTGTCGTTCACGGCATGGATTGGCAATGTCACGCTCACGATGTTGTGGCTGCCGCGATTGGCCCGAACATCGGTCCCGGCACTGCTTGGCCCGGCGTGGACGCTGAGCTATGAAGAAGGCTATTATTTGATCGTCGGCCTTCTGCGCGCGCTCTTTGGCCGGACGTGGCTGATGGGTGGAATGGTGCTTGTGACAGCCGGGGTGATCGCTGCGCCATTCCTTGGAATTCGGGTTCACTCAACGCCGTTCGATGCGTACTGGTACGGCTTCGCTGCGGGGGCTGCGCTGCACGGATGTCTGTCGCAACCGACCCGGCTTGGAAAAGGGCTCGTTGCTCTAGCGCTTGCGTCCGCGGTTCTGATTCTCACGCTTCAAACACCTCTCGACCGTCTGCTCGCGCTGCATTCAACACCCGAAGCAGGCGGTGTGATCGGCGGAGTGTTTGCGATTGTTTTACTGGTGCTTCATCCGTGCGATACCTGGCTCGCGACGCATCGACTGATGACTCCGATGCAGTGGTGCGGAGAGCGGTGCTATTCGATTTATCTGATGCACTGGCCCGTCTGCAAGACGCTCGCCACTCTCTTTCACGGGCTGGGATGGGATGAGTATGCCGTGCTATGGCCATTGGCCACGGTTCCGTTTTCGCTGCTGGCCGGGCATCTATTTCATCGTGTTGTTGAACGGCGGTTTCTGAATGCGAAATTGGATGCGCCAACGCAACATACTTGATCTCCACGGTACCTGCATCGTCCAGTTGCATGGCGCAATGATCAGCAGACGTTATTGAATAAAACCGTCAGGCCATCTGTTTGCTTTGAAAAAATAGAGTGTATCGGTAAAACACATTAAAAGGCGGACGAGTATGCGGCTTCCAACAATTACGGGTCTGATTCGTCGCAGGTTGCTGGTCAACTTTCGTGTGGATGCGGATGTAATGCGGCGTTATTTACCGACGCAGTTCCAACCGAAATTGCATCGGGGATTTGCGATTGCTGGGATTTGTCTGATCCGGTTGGAAGCGATTCGACCGATCTGGCTGCCGCGATGGTTTGGACTCTCGAGCGAAAACGCGGCGCATCGTGTTGCCGTCGAATGGACAGATTCGTCAGGTGCTGCGCGCGAAGGCGTATACATTCCGCGCCGCGACACCAGTTCATGGCTGAACGGATTTGCAGGCGGGCGGATTTTTCCGGGCGAACAGAACCTCGCAACATTTGATATCAAAGACACAGCGCCCACCATCACGATGTCCATTCGTTCCCGCGATAACGCCATGGAGGTCGCCATTCGCGCGCGTGAAAGCAAAGCCTTGCCCACGTCGTCGTGCTTCGCGTCACTGGCTGAATCGTCAGCGTTTTTCGAACGCGGAAGCCTCGGCTATTCTGCCACGAGCGATTGCTGCCGCCTCGACGGCATCCGGCTTGAGACCGAACGCTGGCAGGTCCAGCCTCTGGATGTCGAGCATGTTGAGTCGTCATTCTTCTCGGATGAAACCGTGTTTCCAACAGGCAGCGTCACGTTCGATCACGCGTTGATCATGCGCGACATTCCGCATCAGTGGCATGGTGAGGCGGAGATGGTTATTCCGAAACCGAGTGAGTAATCTATGGATGAAATCCGAATTGGGACTACATTCAACACAGTCGTACCAGCTCTGAAATAACACGATTACATTCAATGGAATATCATCATGGGAATCTTTTCCCGGTTTTTCAGCAAACCTACTCCTCCCCCTTCTCCACCGATTCAAAACCCCGACGCCATTGACATCATCGGGCGACGCGTAGACGGTGGTGTCGATATGATGCTCGTCGCCAGCGCCTATTTAGATGGCTCTCCGAGCACTCAACAGCTTTTGAAAGATAAATTAGATACGTATCTCGCCGTATTGGCAGATCCGCAATTTATACACGAGTTTGGACCTCCAACGCCTACGTCGGCCCACATCATCATCAGATGTGTGGTTCCGCCTGCGCAAGAGATTGTCGCGTTGGTTGAGCAACTCAAGCCGGTTGTAGTAAAACATGGAGCGTCGTTGGAGCTGCACATTAAACCGGTCAGAACATCGTAATCGGGAATTTAAATTCTCTCATACGAGGCATAAACATGGACACATCTAACATTCTCTACATCGGTCTTAAAGGCCAGGTTACCGCTATCAATAAATTCAATGGCGAGAAAATCTGGGGAACCGAACTTCCAGCCGGTGCATTCAATCAATTCGTGACGCTCTTGGTCGAAGACAATCATGTTTATGCTCACACCGGAGGCGAGTTATTCTGCCTTGATGCGCATTCGGGTGACATCAAATGGCAGAATGGTTTGCCGGGAATGGGTTACGACGTCGCATCGCTCGCCGTCGTTGGCCTGCCGTCACAGCCATCAGAGGAAATCGTCAAACACCAGCGCAACCAAGCAGCATCGAGCACGAGCGCAAATGCAGGCGTGAGCGCCCATGGGGGAGTGTGAGTGTGAATACAATCCCATGCACCTGCTCCCAACGCGAATTCTTTGAAGCACTCCATGCGCAAGCGGAAGCATACTCCGATCAGCCATTCCTCGTTTACTTGGACGGCACACTTGTCCACGACAACGCGCCTCCGAATTTCAAACTCTGGTGCCGCGCGACCGGATTGATCCCCATCGTGACGGGCTGGGTCGATGAAGCAGACGGAACGTACGTCATTCACTGGAGCGCACGACTACCGCTTAGTCTTTCAATAGCATTTGCTTGCTTTACGTTCTTCGCGCTCGCAGTCATCGCTACGAACGCTTGGGTGCCGGGATTGGTCATGCTTCTTATCATTGGCACTTTCGTGATCATCATGAAACAGTGTGGTCAACACTCTCAACAGAAGATTGAAACTGTTTTAAGGGAGTGCGCTGCGACGAAATCGTCCGTCACGCATTGAACTCATTTTTCAACCCGGAAGCATTTTCGGTGTATGAAGAACACTTCATTAACCCCGAAAAGGATGCTTCATGTTTCGACACCTATTGGTTCTTGCTCTTGTCCTCGCTCCGTTCGTTCATGCAGGCGAAGATTATAAATTCACCGCCGACTCCGAAGAGCGTCCCAACATTCCGCACGGCGTCGTGACCGAATACAAACTGAACGACAGCAAACTCTTTCCCGGCACGGCGCGCAGCTATTGGATTTATCTCCCGCCGAATTTTAATAAAGAGACTGCGTATCCATTCATGGTCTTCTTCGACGGCGGTGGAGCAGTGCAGCCGAAGGGTGGGTTTCGCGCACCGGTGGTCTTCGACAATTTGATTGCGGACAAAAGCATCCCGCCGCTCGTTGGGATTTTCATTAATCCCGGCAGCGTCCCCCCGATTGCTCCGGGCGCGACGGGGCGCAGCACACGCAGTTACGAATACGACACGCCAACCGATTTGAATGCGAGCTTCGTGATTGACGAAATCATTCCGCTTGTGGCGAAACAAGCGAAGCTCAGCGACAAGCCTGAAGACCACGCGGTGTGGGGTATCTCCAGCGGCGGGATTGCTGCATTCACAGCCGCGTGGTTTCGCCCGGATTATTTCCGCAAAGTGATCAGCTACATCGGCAGCTACACGAACATCCAGGGCGGCTTTTGGTACCCGTCAGCGATCCGCAAAACCGAACGCAAACCGTTCCGCATTTTTCTGCAGGAAGGCAGCAACGATCTCGACAATGTTCATGGCAATTGGCCGTTGAGCAATCAGGAGATGGCCAACGCCCTGAAGTTCGCAGGCTACGATTATAAATTTACGATGGGCGACGGTGGCCACAGCGGCAAGCAGGGCGGCGCGATTTTGCCCGAGGCCCTGCGCTGGCTGTGGCGACCTGCAGAGCCGCTCCCGAACCCGACGCCGGAAGTTCCGAACGACATGGCGCTGTCGGGGATTTTGATTCCGGGTGAGGGGTGGCAGTTGGTGGAGGAACGGAAGACGTGTATTGGCGCGATGTGTTCGGACTCCAGCGGCAATGTGTATTTCAGCGATTCCGATCGCTCTTCATGTGAAAGTCCCCTTTCACTACTCGCAAATCCAGGGAAGCTCGACGAAGGCATTTTTAAGATTTCCAATAATGGGGCCATTACTCCTTATCTGCCCAATGCTCATAGCGTCTTCAAAATGTCGTTTGGCGCAAATGACCGGCTTTACGCGTTTATCACCGGCAAGGGGCACATCGTTTCATTTGGAGAGGACGGCAAATCCGAGGTCATTGCCGAGAACATCATGATGGATGATTTCGTGATCGGCCAACGGGGAATCATCTACTTCACGGAAGCGGTTAAAAATAAAATCACTGTTTGGGAAGCGCCGAACAAGCAGCGCGAAATCAAATTGAACAACGCCCACCCGATTGGAATCACGTTGTCGCCGAATCAGGAAACGCTGGCGGTATCGACCGATACTGCGGTCGGAGCGTGTCGTGTCGAAGCTGATGGAATGCCGGGGCCGATGATTCCCGTGATGCGCTACAGCGACTTCAATCGCACCAGTTTGAATCGTGGCACCGGCATGTTATGCGACACACGCAGTCGATATTACTGCGCGACCATAAACGGCATTGAAGCCTACGACACGAATGGACGGCAAGCAGGATTGATTCTTCCGCCGACGAACAAACCGGTCGACAGCATCGTGCTCTCCGGCCCGGACATGTCCTATTTGTTCGCGCTTTCGGATGGCAAAATCTACAGACGCAAAGTTAACGCCAAAGGGTTTTTGACCAGCGGTCCGCCGATTCTACCTGAGGTCAAGAAGAAGTAGAATCAGCCACAGTACAGCCGAACGTCGTCATTTATTTCGCGTTCGGCGTGGCGGCTTCTGCTGTTTTTACGCCGCTCAACGCGTGATGCGTGACGGCGTCCCAGGCGATTTCTTGAAGAAGTTTGTTCAGTGCAGCTGCGTCCGCGCCGAGCTTTTCGATGGCCTTCGGAATCGGCAGGCCGACGGGACTCTTGCGATAGATGACGGCGTAGTGGCAGTACGTGACCAGCACCGAAAGCACGGGTTTCGCGTGGCCGAGCGGATCGGTGAAGATGTCTTCCTGAGACTTCAATCCCGGCGCGGTGCCAGCAATGATCTTTTCGCGTAACGATAAAACGGCTTGGCCGCACGGGACAGCGACAATCACCGGCTTGCCGAGCTTCGTGTTCACGCTCGAAATCAGTGCGTCCATTTCAGTGAAGTATTTCGTGTGAATCTCGCGCAAGTGGGCGATGGTCGCGGCGTTGTGATCGACTTTCTTGGGCGCGGGGATTTTGGGCGGGTCATAATAATGCGGTTCGTACGCGTCATACGGCAGCCAGAATTGCTGGACCGTGACGCGAACGTTGGGATTGTGTTCGAGTGCCAGCGTCGCGAATTTTTCAACGCCATCATCCGGCAGATAAATCGGCGTCAGCGTGAGCACGTCAACCGAACCCGCTTTGAGCAGCTCCTTGGCTTTGTTGGCTTCGTCTTTGACATTCCAATGCTGAATGGATTTCGATCCGCCGATCATCGACTTCCCAGCGATAGAGTGATCCGCATATCCCCCACCCTTCGCCACTTCGTTGAGCAAATCGGGAATGGCAAAATGAAAACTGTGCCCCGCCGAAAACACGCGCTGGCCTTTGGCAACGGGATCGGTGGAAGGACTTTCGAGCGCGAATAAATTGAACGCGAGCGCGGCAACGAAGCACAACAGAATGCGGAATGTCATGGCGTGTCCTTTGTGGGAAATCGATATGTCCATATACACAGAAACGCGCACGATATCCGTGCGCGTTTCTTGATTTCACTTTAATTCTGTCGCGTCCACTCTTACTTCAGCGTGGACAGATATTCGATGACGTTGGCGATGTCGGTCTTGCTCAGCACTTCGCCCATCGGCGGCATCGAGGATTCTTTTTGCTGCTTGCGGGATTTGATGTCTTCTTTCTTGATTGTGACCAACTTACCATCGGCACCCATGACTTTCAGGAATTTAGCGTCGTCGCTTTTGACGATGCCGACGATGACCTGGCCGTCGTTCTGCTTGACCATTTCAGTTTCGAAGCCCTTCGTGATGATCTTGCTCGGGAGGATCAACGATTCAAGGAAGTGCGCGCGGGTCTTCGTTACGTCTGCGGCGACTTTACTCAACTCGGGTCCGACGTCTGCGCCCTTGCCGTTGACTTTATGGCATTTCGCGCACTGGACTTTCTCGCTTTCGAAGAAGAGCTTCTTGCCTGCTTCGGCGTTGCCGCCGGTCAACTGGCCTTGGAATTGAGCGAGCAACGTTTCCGGATTGACTTCGGGTTCTTTGTAATCGGCCCACTTTTCCCAACCGGCAATCGGGTGCTCTTTCATCAATTCTGCCATCTCATACGCGCCAGCCTTCTTCTCGATTGCAGCGCGAACTTTTTTCACAGCTTCGGGCTTGATGGGGTCGTAGTCGTTCTTGAAGGACTGGCGGATGTACGTCAACACAGCGGCAACTTCGTTATCATTGAGCAAGCCTTCGAAACCGGTCATTGGCGGAGTGCCTTTGCTGGTGTCGTAGTGACGGTTGTTGATGTTGACCGGACCCATCAAGCCTTTGAGCACGAACTTGATCAAGCGTTCGTCGTTGCCGACGAGCCATTCTTTGCTCGTCAACGGCGGAATGGCCGGGATCAATCCCTGACCGTTCAACTGATGGCAGGTCGCGCAGTGCGAATCGCGGGTGTAGATTTGGTGCCCCTGATCGTACACCTTTTGCTCGGGCTTGCTGAGCTTGCGCGTCGGGCCGTATTTCACACTATCTTCCGTGGCGGGCTTCGGCGCTTTTTCAGCGTGTTCGACCATCTTGGCCAGTTCCGGATCAGCAGGAACGGGGACGGTTTTGCTGAGCGATTTGAGTTGCTTAATCGTTTCGCGGTACGTGTAATTCAAGTAGTAGTCCATCGGGTGCTTGAGGACGTTGAACGCGACGTCGTAGGCTGCGGGAAGGTCTTTGCCGTCGAAGAAGCTGGCGGCACGAACGGCTTCCAAGCGGACGCGCGGGTGTTCATCGTTGGCTAATTCCTTGAACCACGCAAGCGCGTCGGGCGCACGGTCGCGCCAGTAGCAGAGGACGTGAGCGGCGGCGGCTCGCACGCGGAAATTGGGCGAGTGCAATTCGCGTTTCAACAAATCGAGATCGACGACGTTGTGCCACTGGTGAACCCAGAGCGCTTCGAGGACGTGGTGTTCGTAGTTCGGATCGTTCTTGTCGAGACCGGCGACCCACGTCTTCGTTGCCGCGATGACTTCAGCCGCCGGGTGCTTGCCGAGTTCGAGCTTGGCGCGCATGCGGGTGTTGTCTTCGGGTTCTTTGAGCACATTGAGAAGCGCTGCGATAGGCTCGCCGTGGATCGGCGTCGGCTTCAACAGCGGGCGGCCTTCGAACGTAATTTTGTAGATTCGACCGTGGATTTGATCGCGGTTCGGATCGCGCAAATGGTGCTGCAAATGGCCGATGATCGCGTTGGCCCAATCAAGGACATACAGCGCGCCGTCGGGTCCGACACTGACGCCAACCGGGCGGAAGTTCTTGTCGCTGGACATCAACAAATCTTCGAGCGTTTCGCCCTTAAGGCCTGAGCCGTCGTCGGTGACTTTAACGCGGAAGATACCTTGCTTGCCGATGCAATTCACGTTCAAGAAATTGTTCTGATATTCTTCGGGAAAATGGCGGCTGGTGAGGTACGCCGTGCCCGGGCAAGGGCGCGACGGACGCTTCCAAAACTGTTCCATGCCTGCGTGTTTTTGCGGGAAGTCGATGCGGCCGCTGAAGGCTGGCGCGAAGTAATTCGCGTTACCCGTGGCATCAGTGATGATGTCCGTACCCCAGGCATCGAAGACACGTCCGTGCGGATTGGCGAAGCCGTATGGGACGTAGCGTTCGAAGCGATTGGTGAGCGGTTCGAAGCGGTAGATGCCGCCGTCAGTGTTGCGAACGGGACCGTTGGCGGTTTCGACTTGAGTGCGATGGAAGACACCGTCGGAGCAGTACGTCGCGCCACCCGGATCGAGGACCATCGAATTCGTTTCGTGATGCGAATCGGCTGCGTCGAGGCCCATCAGGACGCGTTCCTTAAAGTTGGGCTTGTCGCCGCCGGTCGTGTCGCGGAGGAAAAGCAAAGAGGGCGAGCGCATGACGAGGACGCCGTCTTTGTAGAATTGGAAACCGGTCGGACAGTTGAGGTCGTCCACGAAAGTCGTGCATTTATCTGCCTTGCCGGTGCCTTTGGTGTCTTCAAAAATCAAGAGCTTGTCGCCGTCTTTGCTGTCGGGCGTGCGTTCTGGATAGTTCTTCCACGCGGCGACCCAGAGGCGGCCTTTCGTGTCCCAGTTCATCTGCACGGGTTTGACGAGTTCGGGGAACTGTTCTTCGCTGGCCCAGAGCGTGATTTTGCAACCCTTGGCCAAGGTCATTTTCGAGATCGCTTCTTCGCCGCTCAAGAAAACATGCGAGCCGTCGGGATTGGTGCCTTGCAAGTTGGTACCGATTTTCGGAATCTTCGGAACGTTGGAATCGTCAACCTTGGCGTCGCCGCCGTTGGCCACGGACCAGACGCGTTTTTCGCGGTTGGCGGTCATGACGTCGCGGGCATCCATTTCCTTGTGCATGATGAAATCGTTGCGAATCTTGGGGCCGTCTTTGCCGGACTGGTAGGCGATCGTGGAGCGCTGGCCGTAGATGTTGTAGCTGTCGACGGTGCGGTAGCGGTCGTGCCACGTTTCGCTTTTTTCGATGACGGCGGCGCGCAATTTGTCCAATTCACCGCTGGGGGACGGGAGGTCTGCGTTGAGGGCACCTTTGAAGATGACCGGCGCGAGGCGTTCGTTGCCGGACGCTGTGTAATGAATTCCGTTGAAGGAGAACGACTCTTTTGAGTCTTCGTACATCTTCTTCGTCGAAGAGAAGAGATCGATAAACAGGACGTTGTTGGCTTTGGCGACTTCGGCCATCGCGGCGGTGTAGTTCGCGAGATTTTTGTTATTGGCCGTCGGGTCCGGCATGTTCGGATCGGGAAGCTTTTCCTGACAGAGCGGTGAGAAGAGGGCGATGCGCGGAGCACCCTTGCCGCTGTAGTTGGCTTTGAGTTTTTCTTTCAAAAACGCGTCGAGGTCGGTCTTGAATTTCGGAAGGCCTTCATCACCGCCGAAGGATTCATTGAAGCCGAAGAAGGCGAGGACAACGTCGGTCTTGAGGCGGGTGAGCCATTCTTCACGCGTCGCGCCGGTTTCGGTGCGGACTTTCGTGACGACTTCATCGCCAGCGAAAGCGATGTTGCGAATCACCAATTCGAGCTGGGGATGCGCTTTTTGGATCAGCGTTTCGATCCAGCCATCGTGCTGCAATCGGTCTGCGTAACCGGCGCCGATGATGGAAATGTGGTCGCCCTTTTGGAGCGTGATTTTCTCGGCGGCGTGCAGCGTGGCGAATGACGCCAGTGTGCAGAGCAGCACGAACAGGGACAGCGAGAGACGTTTGATCATGAAAGCACCCACGTGAAGTTTTGGCCAACTGTTTTCGATGACGAGCAACAGGACTATTTCATACACCGCACTCGGACGTGTGGTTACCGAATTCAGGATGGAAAACCAAAATAAATCAAAATGTCTCAAAAGAAAACACCCTCTCAATGGCGAGAGGGTGTTTTTGAAGACACATTTTTGAGACGCGACGCTTACATATCCGCGCCGGCAGCCGCGATTTCTTCTTCGATGTGGACCTGTTTGTAACCACCTTTTGCCTTGAAATAGAGCAACAACAGGAGGTAGCAGATGGCCATCGTCAACGGGACGAACGCGGTATAGACAAGCGCTTGTTTGCTTCCGAAGAGTACGGAACCTTCGACGACCTTTTTGTCGTCGGCGGCAGTTTTCTGAGCGATGTTCTTCCACCAATCGTTCAACGCGCGCAATTCCTTGCCGCTGTCTTTCGGCGCGGCTTTGTTGGCGTCGAGCTTGGCCAAATCGTCGGCCATGGCTTTGCCGCCGTCTTCCACGACACCCACTTTGGCACCGTCCAAACCCTTGACCTTGAATCCGAGGAACGCGTTTTCGTTTTCGGCCTTGTAGCGGTCGTAAACGGCTGGCGTCTTCTGCAATTCCTGGGATGCGAAATAATCCTGTTTGAAGCCGATGCCGGGACCGCCGAGCAAACCGGCGGAGAGCATGCCGATGCCGCCCATCATGCCGAGCGTCACGGCGCCACCGCGTGGGAACTGTTCGGACGCGACACCCAACATCGTCGGCCACAAGAACGTCTTGCCGCAGGCGTAGACCGTCGCTGCAATCACGCATCCGATCACGCTTTCAGCGCGACCGAGCAGAGACAATCCCAAGAAGCCGAGAATGCCGCTGACGAAGAGCAGACCGAGCGGGGAGATGCGGTGCACGATCGGACCGGCGAAGAAGCGCATCGCGAACATCAAGCTGGACGTGTACACGAACAACAGCAAACCGTTCTGAGGGCTGGCCATGATCGTACCCGTGATCTTACCGATCCAGCTGTCCGTACCGAGTTCGACGTAACCGACCATCGCGTGAATGACGAGCAGGAACAACAGGACGGGCGCGGCGAATTCAGCGAGCACTTTGCCGAACGACGTACCGGCCTTGAGCGATTCGGAGATCGGGAACTTCTGGCCGAGCATCATCACGCCGTACAGCACGGTTGGCACGAGGAACAAGCACATCTGAATTTCCCAGCGGATGTTGCCAGCGAGAACGGCTGAGGCCAAACCGCCGAGAATCAAGCCACCCGGCCAGCCAGCGTGGAGGATATTGAGGTAGTGTGTCTTTTCTTTCGGGAAGAGCGTGGCGACGAGCGGGTTCACGACGGCTTCGCAGGTGCCGTTGCCGATGGCGAACAAGAACATGCCCCAGTACAGCGCTTGGAAACAAGCGTCTTTTCCACCCGACGCGTAAGCAACACCGGCGGACAACGTGAGGATGGCGGACAACAAATGACAGACGAACGCGACGACCATCAACTTGCCGTAACCGACACGATCAGCGATGAAGCTGAAGAGAATGATGATGACGCCGAAGCCGGTCAATCCACCACCGGTGATCTGTCCCAATTCGGTGTTCGTGAAGCCGTACAATTTCGCCCAATCGCCCAAGATACCGCCGCGAATTGCGAACCCAACTCCTGCAGCAAAAATGCTGAAGAAACTGGCCCAGAGAAGTCGTTTTGAATTGACCACCTAGACACTCCTTTTGAAAATGCCCGTGCACGCGGTTCAAACCGCGTCCGAGCGAAGCCTTTTTGGATAAATCTGAATAGAGACTCTCTAGTACCCCAAAGCAAAGTTTTTTGCCATGCTTTTTTGCGATTTGAGGGCGGGAATTAAAAAAAAGTTGATGAAATCGAAATAAGCGAGTGCTGGTTCTTGAGCAGTCGGCTCAAAAATGCAGTGGTGTGAGAATTGGTACACCGATTCGGCGTGGTTTTTGATCGGTAGCAAACAGCGGGCACGAATCGAACTGCGAACGGCTTTTGACCGCGAATAACGCGAATTGACGCGAATCTTCGCGAAAACGGCAACGGATGGGGTGAAACTAAAAGGCTCAGCGGTTGGGCGGATATTCAAAATTACTGCTGTTTTCCGTGCTCTAATCGTCCGATAATGGGAATATGCGCTATTTTCGTAGGGTTGTGGCACAGGCAACAATCCTTATAAGCGGGCACTAAAAAGAGCGTTCTTGCTGTTTGAGCTGAAGCACTTGAGGCGCCCAACGGAGGTGTATTTTTACATGATCAAGCGGAATCTCGCGCTTACGGCCACCGGCCTTGGCGTTCTCACCTTCTTATTAGTGTGCATGGCCGCACCGCATGCCGCATTCGCTGCGGATGAACCGGTGAAGGACGATGGAGCGAAGACGGATCGTCGGCTCACGCGCCAATTGCGCCCGGAATTGTTGGCTCCCGAGAACGCGGCGTTTTATTTATCGACGCCGGACATCAAGCGCGTGAAGGCGGCGTTCGAACGTTCAGCCTTCAAGGCCTTGCTCACTGAAGATGAAATTTTGACGCCGGTCACCACGGCGTTCGGAAAATTGCGTGACACGTACGTCAAAGGCGACGGGACGCGCAGCGAAGCCGAAACCAAACGGCGCAATGAAGAAGTCGATCTGCTGCTTAAAATTCTGCCCATGCTCGACGCTCAGGCAGCGATTTCGATTGATGCTGACGCGGCTGGATTGGCTGGAATGACCAGCGGAAAACTGCCGCGTTTTTTGTTGATCGCATCGATGCCGCCCGGTGATGCAGGTGTGCTCAGGCAGCAGGACATCGACCAGATTTACGACAACTATCGCGGCCGATTGGCGATCGATTCAAATTACCGCGACTTCGATTCTGATAAAGGCATCTATCGTCTGCACGGTTTGGAAAACACAACACTAGGCGTTTACGAAGAGTGGACATTTGTCGAAAATTTGTTTGTGTATGGTCAGGGAAAAGGTGTGGTCGCCGAAGCGATTGAACGCTACTCGATCAAAAAAGGCGTCGGTTCGCTGGCGCTGAATCCGAATTATCAGAGCGCGTACAAGCAGGTCGGACGCGATGAAAAAGGCGAGTCGTTGGCGTACGTCCAATTCGATCCGCGATCATTGATGAGCAAAGAAAGTGCTGGCAACGTCTGGCTTCAGTACATGATGTCAATGCGCGGCGGTGCTGATGCGGGCACTGGATTGATGGCGTTTGGATTGACTGTCGGCGAAGGAGCCAACGCGCCGGTTCGCGAGAAATTGTTTGTGCGCCTCCCGGTGTCCAAAGATTCCGTAGCAAAACCGATGGAAGGATGCAAAGGCACCAGCGCACGGTTTGTGGCGAGCGACGAACTTTTCTATTGGGCAACGGGCGGAAGTCTCCACGAGATTTACACGCAAAACAAGGAACTCCTCGGCACGTTCTTCGGCGGCCCGACAATCATGGAACAGCGGCTCGGGGGCGCGATTGGCGCGAAAGAACCGTCTGACTTGAAGAAGAAGATGGACTTGTTCAAAGGCGAGTTTTCGGTCTTCGTCGATTACGCACCGCGCGCGGGTAAAGTCGAAAACTGGTCCCACATCATGTCCAATTTTCAGCCAGTCGTTTGCCTTGAATTGGATCGCGAAAACAACAATCTTGAGCCTGCGATGAAAGAGTTGCTGGACAAGCTGGAAAAGGGAACGGGAATTTCGTATGTCACGACCAATTCTTCCGGCTTGACCATTCACTACCAAAAAGGATCGGCCATTGGCGAAGACCGTTCGACCGCGCAACTGGGTCTACGCGCGAACATGAATAACACGGAGTCCAAGAACACACCGTTCTTCGCTGCTTGGGCGCGACTTGTCACGGATGCTGAAGCGGGAGTTCCGCAGCGCCATTTCCTGCTCCTCTCCGACGATCTGGCATCCATGCGCAAAGCGATGGCGCAACGCGGTTCACCGCGCACGTCCTTGGCCGAAGATCCGCGCTTTAAAGACGTGATGAAATCGTTCTTGGAATCGCGCAACGAAATCACCTACTTCGATCTCGCCAAACTCGCGAACGTATACAACTCGTTGCTGCCGCTCGTCACGAAAGCAGAGCTGGTGGACCGTGACACAGTGGCGCAATTGCCGAGCATCAATGCGCTGAAGCCGCACCTGTTCCCGATGGCTGCCGCGCGGACGTTCGCGTCAAATGGCGAAGGCGTGTTGACCGAATTCTCGTCGCCGACCGGCAATTTATCACTCGCGGGATTGATTGCGTCTGTCGCGTGGCCGGCGATCAATTCGCAGCGCCAGCGCGGCGTCTCGGATGAAGTTGATTTGAAATTCAAGCAGATCATGCTGTACATGCAATTGTACGCCGCCGACTTCGACCGCTTCCCGCCGCAACTCTCGGACCTGCTGTCGTCGAACTACATCGATCCGAAGAACATCAGCATCTTTGAATCCCCGTTCAATCGTGGCGCGTTGCAAACGGCGCAGGATATTGACAACGCCGACCTCAGCAACATCGTCTATGTCCCCAACCGCAGCTTGCTGGATTTGGGAAACGAAATCCTGTGTTACGAAAAGCAGCCGACGAGTTTGGTGAAAGGCGACGGTCGTTTGTTGTACCACGTATTGACCGTGGATGGCCGCGTCCGCCCGATGCCCAAAGCGGCGCTCGACCGTGTGCTGCAAAGCAAATTCCAAACGAACCGCGTTGGCGGGAAAGACAAGGCCGCTCCGCCCGCCGCGCCGAAGCGGAAGTAAGAATTATCGACTAGAACACATGAACAGACGGGCTAAAAGTCCGTCCTACGGTTCTTCATCGTAGGACGGACTTTTAGCCCGTCTGTGTTTTCAAACATCCGAATTCCAATTACATTTCCCGGCAACTCGCGGCGCGATTCAGGTGTAGTCAACTCGTCCTAACTATTCATTCATCTCAAGGAGAACAGTTCGTGCTGACTTCAATCCATATCCTGCCCGCGTCCCGACTCGTGCTGGGACTAATCGTGGCGCTGATGACTGTCGCGCTCGCCCCGATTCACGCAGCCGACGCCAATCCGTTCGTTTACATTGGCGGCTACAACAACACGGTGACGTGCTTTGAATTCAATTCCGCGACCGGCGACTTGAAGCAATTGAGCACGTCGGATTGTGGCAAGAATCCAACGTATCTCGCCGTGCATCCGTCCCGGAAATTCATGTACGCGGCGAACGAAATCGTTCCAGGAAAAATCACGTCGTTCTCCATCGATCCCAAAGACGGCAAGTTGACGCAATTGAACGAAGCGTCCGCAGGCGGCGGTGGGCCGTGCCACATTCTGGTGCATCCCGACGGCAAATGGGTCTTCACGGGGAACTATGGTAGCGGCCACATCGGCATCGCTCCGATCAACGCGGACGGCACTGTAGGCACGCCGCTCGAACCGATTCTTGGAGGCAAGAACGCGCATCAAATCGCGCTCGATTCTTCCGGCAAATTTCTCTTCGTTCCGTTCCTGGGAAGCAACCACGTGAACCAATACCTGTTCGACGAAGCGACCGGAAAGTTGACGCCGAACGCGGTTCCGTTCGCCGAAGCCAGCGTTGAAAAAGCGGGACCACGCCACATGGCGATTCATCCCAGCGCGAAATACGGCTACGTGATCAACGAACGCAACTGCACCGTGGATCGCTTCGATTACGACAAAACGACGGGCGTGTTGTCGCATCCGAAAACGATTCCGACCCAACCTGAAGGCACCGACATGAAGGGCAAATCGACTGCCCACATCGTTATTTCCCCGGACGGCAAATTCGTGTATGGATCGAACCGCGGACACGACAGCATCGTGATTTATTCGGTCGATGCGGCGACTGGAAATTTAACGTTCGTCGCGCATGAAAACGGCGGCGGCGAGATCAAAACCCCACGCGATTTCTCGCTCGATCCGACCGGCAAATTCGCCATCGTAGCCAGCCAGGCGAAGGACTACATCACGGTCTTCAAACGTGACGAAACCAAAGGCACCTTCGAAAAACTCGCGCAGTACAAAGTCGCCAGTGGGCCGGCGTTTGTTGGATTTGTCGTGAAACCGTAGTATTTTCAATTAGAAAACAAACAGGAGCACCATCCCATGTCCGAGACTCGCAAAATTCTGCTCTTAACCGGCGATTGTGCCGAATCGCTCGAAGTCATGTACCCGTTTCAGCGATTGCTTGAAGCGGGCTTTGATGCTGTCATCGCTTCTCCGAATGGCAAAGTCATCCGTAGCGTCATCCACGATTTCGAACCTGAGTTCGAAACGTATACTGAAAAACCCGGCTACCGCATCCCGGCAAAATTGTCGTTCGCGCAGGTCGTGCCGTCGGAGTACGCGGGCCTCGTGATTCCTGGCGGACGCGCACCCGAGTACATCCGCAACGAACCGCACGCCGTCGAGATCACCAACCATTTCTTCGACACGAAAAAACCGATCGCTGCGATCTGTCACGCGGCTCAATTGCTGGTCACCTGCGACAAATGCCGGGGCCGCACGATGTCGGCATATCCTGCGTTGAAGTCCGACGTTGAACGCGCAGGTGGGACGTACCAAGCGACGATGAATTTCGACGTGGCCGAAGCAGTTGTGGACGGCAATCTTGTCTCCGCTCGGGCTTGGCCTGACCACCCGGCGATGATGCGCGAGTTTTTGAAATTACTGAAGTAAATAGAAACTCGAAGCCAGAAAACGGGTCTCACAGAATGCTGTGAGGCCCGTTTTTTTACCGCGAATTTTCGTGGAAACGGCAAGGGCGAACGGCTTTTTTTACCGCGAATTTAAGCGAATTTACGCGAAAACGGCGAACGGCTTTAGGGGGATAAGGAGAACAGGAGATTGAGGAGCACTGGCAGGGGCACGCGATTTTTTGATCGGGCTCGGCACACCCTTCGCACACGTTTCTATCTGATGGTCCTTTGCCGCTTAGAATCGCGTCAAATTGGCGCGATTTATTGTTAATTAAGGTGGGCGTTTTTTTCATCGGGTATTAGAATTGAACCCGTTTAAATTTCGCACTGAATAACGTCGCGGAATTGCCGTCGCTATTGAATGTTGTTTCGAAGAAGTTCTGTTAGACTCATGCGGACTAGTTGTCACGAATTGAACGAGACGATTTGACTGGGGATAAAGACATGTTTGATCGGTTCACAGATCGCGCGCGCAAAGTCATGGCATTCGCCCGCCAGGAAGCTGAACGCTTCAATCACGATTACATCGGCACCGAGCACATCTTGCTCGGGCTCGTCAAAGAAGGTTCCGGCGTCGCCGCGAACGTTCTCGAGAACCTCGAAGTGGATCTTGAAAAAGTCCGCCTCGAAGTCGAGAAGCTCGTGAAATCGGCGCCCGATGTCGTCACCATCGGACAGTTGCCGTTCACGCCTCGCGCGAAGAAAGTTCTCGAGTTCGCCATCGATGAAGCTCGTGCGCTTGACCACAATTACGTCGGCACCGAGCATCTTCTGCTCGGACTCCTGCGCGAACAGGAGGGCCTCGCAGCTCAGGTCCTCATGAATCTCAATTTGAAGCTCGAAGACGTTCGCAGCGAAGTCATGGAATTCCTCGGCGCTGAAACGCAGCACGGAAAAGACGGCGAAGCGCACGCCAGCATCGGCGAAGGTACAGGCGCTACGTCCACCAGCGGCAATGCGCAGGACAAAGCTAAGCAGGACAGCAAGACCCCGGCGCTCGACAGCTTCGGCCGTGACCTCACGGAGCTTGCTCAGCAAGGCAAGCTCGATCCTGTCATCGGCCGTAAAAATGAAATCGAACGCGTGTTGCAAATCCTCGCCCGCCGCACGAAGAACAATCCGGTGCTACTCGGCGAAGCCGGTGTCGGCAAGACCGCCATCGTCGAAGGGTTCGCTCAGATGGTCATTGATGGCGAAGTTCCGGACTTGCTGATTGGAAAGCGCGTCGTCGTCCTCGATCTCGCGATGATGGTTGCTGGAACGAAATATCGCGGCCAGTTCGAAGAGCGTATCAAAGCCGTGATGAGCGAAGTTCGCCGCACCAAAAACGTGATCCTTTTCGTTGACGAATTGCACACGCTTGTCGGAGCCGGTGGTGCTGAAGGTAGCATCGATGCCAGCAACGTTCTCAAGCCCGCGCTCGCCCGAGGCGAAGTGCAGTGCATCGGCGCGACCACGCTCGATGAATACCGCAAGTACATCGAAAAAGATTCAGCGCTCGCCCGCCGCTTCCAGTCCGTTCTCGTGAACCCGCCGTCCCAGGACGAAGCGATTCAGATTCTCAAAGGTCTGCGCGACCGCTACGAAGCCCATCATCGCGTCACCATTACAGACGGTGCGATTTCTGAAGCGGTGAAGCTTTCGGATCGTTACATCACCGGTCGGTTCCTGCCCGACAAGGCCATCGATGTGATCGACGAAGCTGGTTCACGAATACGACTAAGCAAAATGACGCGCCCGCCGGACATGAAAGAAATGGAGCGCCAGATCGCCAAGCTCGAACTCGAAAAAGAGCAGGCCGTTGCCGGACAGGATTTTGAAATTGCCGCCGAGTTCCGCGACAAGGCCGAAGTCCTTCGTACACAGATGAAAAAGATTCAAAAGGAGTGGAAAGAGTCGTCGTCCGAAACAGTTGGCACGGTGGACGAAGAAACGGTCCGCGAAGTGATCAGCAAAATGACCGGCATTCCGCTGAAGAAAATGGGCGGCGAAGAAACCGCGCGTTTGCTCGCAATGGAAACGTCCCTTCATAAACGCGTGATCAGCCAGCACGAAGCCATTGCGACGTTGGCGAAAGCCGTGCGCCGCAGCCGCGCCGGGTTGAAAGATCCGCGCCGCCCGATCGGTTCGTTTGTGTTCCTTGGTCCGACCGGCGTGGGTAAAACGCTGCTTGCAAAAGCGCTCGCAGAATTCATGTTCGGCGAGCAGGAAGCGCTGATTCAAATCGACATGTCCGAGTACATGGAACGCCACGCGGTCTCGCGACTCGTCGGCGCGCCGCCCGGCTATGTCGGGTATGAAGAAGGCGGTCAGTTGACTGAGAAAATCCGACGCCGCCCGTACTCCGTCGTGCTACTCGACGAAATCGAAAAAGCGCATCCGGAAATTTTCAACATTCTGTTGCAGATCATGGAAGACGGGAAGCTCACTGATAGCTACGGTCGCAGCGTGGACTTCCGAAATACGATCATCATTATGACGTCGAATGTGGGCGCGAAGCTGATCAAAGATTCCGGTTCCATCGGGTTCGGTCGCCGCACCGAGGAACATAATCATGATGAGTTGAAGAAGAAGCTGCTCCAGAAAATGGAAGAAGAATTCCGTCCGGAATTCATCGCGCGTTTGGACGAAGTCATCGTGTTCCATCACCTCACAAAAGACGACGTGTCTCAGATCGTCCATCTGGAAATTTCACAGGTGTCGAAGCGCTTGAAGGAAAAAGAAATCGCGCTGACGATCAGCGACGAGGCGCTCGCGTTCCTGATCGAAAAGGGCACGAACCTCGACATGGGTGCGCGACCGTTGCGCCGCGCGGTCGAAAAGTACATCGAAGATCCGCTCAGCGAATCGATTCTGCGCGGCGAAGTGCCGGTCAAGAGCACGATCGAAGCGCTGCCCGACGCGAAGCGCGAAGCACTGGTCTTCCGCCGCATCGGCGACTACGATCCGAGCATTCTTCCCGCGATTCCTGCCGAACCGGAACCGAGCCTCAGCGCTGCGGCTTCGTCTGGTGGAAGTACGCGCGGGGCGCGCAGCGGAGTGGGTATGAGCGCGGGAAATTAACGTATCTCACGAGTCGCGCGCGCAAGTGCGCGGCTCGTGAAAAAATCATGCCCATCCTCAAAGACGACGTCCAAATCTTGCGGGTCCGCGAGCAGAGCAATTCGAGCCAGATCGTGGTCGCGCTGGGACGTCGCCTCGGGCAATTTCACGTAATGGCCAAAGGCTCGCGGCGCTGGCCCAAAAAAGGATTCGAAGGCGGCTTCGATCTCCTTGCGCGCGGCGAACTCCTGGTCTACCCGCGCCCGGACGATCAACTCTGGATTTTTAAAGAATGGGATGAACGTGCGCGTCCGCCGATTGGGCAATCGTATCGCATGCTCGCGGCCGGATGTTATTTCGCAGAACTCGCCGAAGCACTGACGCGCCACACCGCTGGCTCGGCGCATGAAGACGGAGTTCGTGCCGACGATTCGTCCGAAAAATTGTTCGATCTGCTCGCAGCATCCAGCGACGCGCTCGCTGCGCAAGCCGCTCACGCCGGATCGCTCGTGCTGGGATTTACGTTAAAAGCGCTCGACATCGAAGGCATTCTCGCACCACTCGAACAGTGCCACATCTGCAACACAAAATTCTTTGAACGTGGATCGAAACCCGAAACGGTTTGGATTTCAGCTAACGGAATTGAATGCAAACCGTGCATCGACATCCGCCGCAAAAGCGCCGATCCATCGCGTCCGACGGACCTTGCAGAACGCGGCCTCTGGCTGGGCCCCGAAGCGCATCGGGCGCTCCTCCACATCCGCCGCACCGTCAAACCGCTTAAGATCAGCGCCACGGCATCGGAACAACTTGCCCGCTCCCTCGCCATCCTCGTCCACGGCGCACTCGAACGCGACCTCCGCACACTTTCCTACGCCATGAAACTTGTAAAATCAATGACCTCGCCGTAAAAAAATAGGACGGGCTTTTCAGCCCGTCCCGATACGACGCTGACAATTTCGCTCGACGTTTTTTACCGCCCGCACCGCACGGTATCTTTGCAACTTTCGCATACGTAGTCGTGCTCAACGCAATGGCCCAAGCGCTTGTCGAGCAATTCAAAAATCAAATCATCGATGCCCAACGTTGGCGCGATGTGCCAATGCGATTCGGGAAATTTCTCGGCTGCTTCAGCAGTCAATCGCGGAATGTCCTGTGTCCAATGTTTGCCCGGTCCGAGAAAGAAGGGCAGAACCACAATCCGGGCTGCGCCGCGCTCAATACATTTCGCGTACGCCGTTGCAATCGACGGTTCGGCCAATTCCATATGCGCCGGTTCGACGATTTCGTGTTTGCTATTAAAGCGCTCCGCGAACAAAGTCGCGACGCGTTCGAGCATCTGGTTGCTCTCTTCGCGCTTGGAGCCGTGATCCACAATGATGATACCGTTTTTCATGCTACCTCTTCGCTAGGCGGGCCGCTCCCCGCGCGTGAATGCCATACACTTCGCACACGTATTGGTCTAACGCATCCCGGCATGAAATTCAAGTCATTCAGGCTTTGCGAAAATGGTCGATGAACATCCACACCGACATCAAAATCCCAACGACGGAAACAATGCGCCGGGCCCAGCGCGGGCCGATCTTCTTCGCGATCCCAGCCCCAAACCATCCGCCCAGCACTGCGCCCACCGCCATCGACAACGCAATCGGCCACTCCACCAATCCCAGCGCAATAAAAATCACTGACGCCACACCGTTGATCGTGACCGCCGCAAGATTCTTTAAAAAATTCATCCGGTAAATATCGCCCGCACGCATAATGCTCAAGGCCGCCAGCATCATGATTCCAATTCCCGCGCCAAAATAACCACCGTATACCGCGACAAAAAATTGAAAGATCAACGCCTTCGTGTTGGGACGAAATGCGGTCTCAACGCCGGGCGCATGAGCATCATGCTCGCCGCGCAATTTTCTTAAATAATTATTGATGGGATCGTTGAGTAGAAAAATGACCGCCGCCATCAGAATCATCCACGGCACGATGGCTTTAAATTGGTCGTTCGGCGTGTAAAACATCAACACCGACCCCACCACTCCGCCAAAAAAACTGACCGCGTAAAACGGCCACATTCCGATCGCAAACGCTCGCTCACCGTTACCGCTGTTGAAACCGCGAGCGCCCATAAATGCAGCGGGAATCAGACCGACTGTGTTGGTCGCGTTGGCCCGGTTGTGCAACATCCCGCAGCCATAAAGGAGGACGGGAAAAGTCAGCAACGTACCACCACCTGCCACGGAATTGACCGCGCCGGCTGGAATGGCAATAGCAAATGCGTAAAAGCAGTGAACGAGTGAAATAACGGTGCGCACAATAGTTAAAAGTTACATTCGAAAACAAAGTACCCGGCCGGGTCTTGTTATTTCGTAATGCGGTGCGGAGAAGCTCGACCGTATTCAGACCATTCGGATTATGTCTCGTCGAGTGTCTAAATTCTCAGGTCGAACTTCGTGGAAGGTTGAAGCGGTGGGGCACCGAAAGTTTTTCAAGATGCCCTAACGCGGTATAACTTTATTTACTTCTTTTTCGCGGGCGCTGCAGCTGCGGCCTTCGCGTCCTTCTTAGGCTTCTTGACTTCCTTCTTCGCTGCGTTGTTACCCTTGGCCATCGGAACATCCTCCACTAAAAAGTGATTGTCGCGTCCCCACCGCCCACAATGAGCGCCCGAGTGTTATATAACGCTAATCTCTCCTTGGCGCAAGTCTATTTTTTCTTTAGAAAAAAATAATTTTATTTTGTCAAGACTGGGTAGCCTACCGTCCTTAAATAACACCCATATCACACCGTCGTGCGGCACTTGCAATTGATCCTCATAATGGGTAAACCACTGATCGTTACTTCTACCTCCTCGGGTGGATTCCACGTCATGACCAACGAAACACACCCAGCGCAATCCATTACGACGCCATCGCGTTTCCGCACTCTCACATCCGCACTCCTATTATGCGCTGATCCCACTTGGCTCGCGTTCGCCCTCGTCATCTCGCTCCCAGCGCTCTTCAATCTCGCATGCATCGTCGCAGGCCACGCATCGTCACGAGTCGTGCGTATCGATCAATTTTATTTTTTTGCTGGGATGGCCATTTACATCTCCGTCCTCAAATGGCTCGGATGGAATATGCTCTCACGTCACCTGCCCGCCGATACCAAACGATTCCATCACCTGCTCTTCCCAGCTGAAATATTCTGCGGATTGGCGCTCGTCGTCGCATGGTTTTATGTCAGAAATTTCATCGCTTTCTTCTGGCCCGCGTCGTTCGGCATCGTCGAATTGTCAGCTCTCAAATACGCAGCGCTCGCCCTCCACATCATCGCCGTCTTCGCAACTCGGCGCATCCCAACACGAATAACTCTCCTCGAAAATGCGCCCGCCGTTTTCATGTACACACTCTTCGCACTCTGCTTGTTCCTCGCGTTTCGCGACGTCTCCAGCGCGCTCCACGTCCAATCCAGCGACCCGCTCTGCCACGCGTTCTTAGCCCGGATGTATCTGCAAACCGGCACATTCAACAACGGAAATCCTGCCATCTACACCACCGGTTTCGGAGCGATCAATGCGGTTGCCGTAACGCTCGCACCGCTCACGTTCGTCCAAGCCATCGCGCTACAGCACATCGTTCTGACACTCGCGACGTTGTCCTGCGTCACGGGTTCCATCGCGTTCGCACTGCGTCGAAATCTCCCGCTACTTCACGCCGGGATCATTCCGTTCCTGTGCCTCTTTCCGCTCTATAATCTGCGCCCGTGGGACCACTATGAAGGCACCCCGCGCCAAGCCGCCCCGGCACTGCTCGCTGCGCTCTGCATTCTCCCAACACTTTATTCCACACTGAGCCGCGCACCCTTTTTCTTCATCCAGTTTTCAGTCGCAATGCTCGCGTGGCTCTGCGTCGCGCTCAATCCCGTCTGCGCGCCGTTCGTCCTTATCCTGACTCCACTCTCACTCGCCGTCTTCTGTTTCCAAACGCGACGCGCGTCGCAATCTCTCCTCCGAACTATCGTCACCTACTTCGTATTTGTGGTCATCATCGGAACTGTCGTGCTCGCCTGCGATCCTTACTACAGCCGACTCATTTCATCCCGGCACAATGTCCGTCCCGACGTCGCAGGCCAAACGCGAGCGTCACAACCGATTTCGTTTTCAGTCACTGAAGGCGCAAAACAAATCGCCTCGACGCCCTTGCTTGCCTTCAACGTTTCAATCGAAGAACCGTTCGACCTTTTTCCGCCTCTCAGATGGCTCCCCGCCGCAGCAGCGCTTTTCGCAGTGGCCGCATTTACGCTTTCACGATTGATTTCAAAATCGACAACCGCGCGACCGCTTCAGGTCGGACTCGCTGCCGCTTTCATCGCCTGGATCGCACTCACCTCCGGCACGGCGTTCATCATCGGTGGGCTCGCTCCCAACACTCAATCCTGGGATTGTCAGACGCTGCAAACTTACATGGGCTTGCTGCTGCTGCGAACACAACTCGTCGCACTCTTCTTCATACTCGCCGCATCGTCAACGCTTTTAGTCGTGACGCTCGACGCCGTTTCCGTCCGAACAAAACAAATCGTACTGGCAGCCGCAACATGCACCGTCGCAGCCATTTTTCCATTTGAAAGAGTATACGATTTACGACGCTCTGCCGTGACCGTCGCGAACACAGGTCGCCTCGGCAGCGTGACGCATGACGATATAAAACTTGTTGCCTGGGTGGATGAACACCTCGCCAGAGAATCCGGCCTGCTCGCGCTGGGATGCACGGCGTATCACATCGGTCCGGAAAAGCATCTCTACCCCTATGGCGGATCGCAGGCCGTCATCCTCTACGGACGCCTCACCAACATCTGCTTTTTCTCGTGCGATCCGTCCCAGAAATTCGGCTTTGACGAGTACATGGCCCACGTCGAAAACGGCTTCGACGCGCAGTGGTTTCTCGATCACTCCATCCGCTGGTTCTATATTAAAGGCGACATCCGAGCGTTCGACCCAGCTCTGGACAATGCCATCAAATCCGGAGCGCTCCGCCCTCTCCAAACGATCGGCGATTCGTGCATTTACGAAATCAATCGCTGATCCCTAGCCGCGAATCAATACCGCTCGCTTATGCGCTTCCAACCCTTCCGCATCCGCCAGCGTCGCAATCGCTTCCGACAGTGCCTTCAACCCCTTCGCGTCCGCCTCGATCAAGCTCGTCCGCCGTAGGAACGAATACACACTCAGCCCCGAAAACGCTCGCGCGGTTCCGCCCGTCGGCAGCGTGTGGCTCGGCCCCGCCATGTAATCGCCCAGCGGTTCCGTCGCATACGGCCCGATGAAAATCGCGCCCGCCGTATGTAACTTCGTCGCGACAGCCGCCGCGTTCTCCGTCAACACTTCTAAATGTTCAGGTGCCAGATCGTTCGCCAATTCAATCGACGCCTCCAAATTCGGCGTGACAACAATCAGCCCCCAATCGCGCAGTGCCGCTTCAGCGATCTGCTTGCGTGGAAGAGTCTCCAACTGCTTCTTAAGTTCAGCCTCGACTGCTTTCGCGAGTTCCGCGCAGTCCGTCACCAACACGCACGACGCCAACGCGTCGTGTTCTGCTTGAGCCAGCAAATCAGCCGCGATGAAATCAGCGCGCGCTGATGTGTCTGCAATGATCAGCACTTCGCTGGGCCCGGCGAGCATGTCAATATCCACGTGCCCGAACACCGCGCGTTTGGCCAGCATCACAAACAAATTGCCCGGCCCAACAATCTTCTCGACGGACTTGACGCTCTTCGTTCCAAACGCCAGCGCGCCTATCGCCTGCGCCCCGCCCAAACGATAAATTTCTGTGATGCCCAGAATCTCGCACGCGCACAAAACGCCCGCGCTCAACATTCCGTCTTTGCCGCACGGCGACGCAATCGCGATCTCTTTGACGCCTGCCACTTGAGCCGGGATTGCGTTCATCAACACGCTCGACGGATACGCCGCCGTCCCGCCTGGAACATACACGCCAGTCCGCCGCAACGGCGACCACGCCAGTCCGCTTTTCACGCCCGCTGGACCATGCTTGGCCGCGCGCGGTGCGATGTCCGCAGGCATCAAACGCCGCTGATAATCCGCGATCCGTTCCGCCGCCAGTTCCAACGCTGCACGCAATTTCGGAGAGACACTCTTCGCCGCCGCAATTCGCTCCGCATCACTGACGCGCAACGTCTTTGGCGTCAACGGCACGCCGTCAATTTTCTGAGCGTAGTGAATCAACGCCGCGTCGCCTTGATCGCGAACATCGTTGAGAATCCGGGCCACCACCGCTTCGGGCGCGAGCACTTTTCCGAACAGCGCTTTCACGCGCGCGCGATACGGAGCGCTGTCGAGATGCTCCATCGCGGCCAACCGCCCAAACAACTTTGCAACCGCCCGCTTCGCCGCTGGGGTTCCTGACTTCACAGTTAAAACCGTTTGCTTCGATTTGCCTTCCACGCTCATCTCCATTCCCAACATCCGCTGTCTAAGCGAGCGCAGCGAGCCGCCTTTTCTTCGCGAAAATTCGCGTGAATTCGCGGTTAAAAAATCTGTTCGCTGTTCTTAAAGGTCCACTTAAATCGGATTGGACTTCCCGAATTTCGGCAGCGGAGCCACACCGGCCTCCGCGCGAACCCACACCTGTCGCTGGCGCGGCCCGTCGAATTCACAGAAGAAAACGCCCTGCCATTGCCCCAGCATCAACTCGCTGTTTTCAACAAACACCGACGCATTAAATCCCAGCATGCACGCCTTAACATGCGCCGCCGAATTGCCTTCCGCGTGACGGAAATGCGGCTGCATCCACGGCACCGCCTGATTCATCGCACACAGAATATCATAGGGAACCGACGGGTCGGCATTCTCATTCAACGTGACGGCTGCGGTCGTATGCGGGACGAAGAGATGCAGAATTCCATTCTTGAATGACAACCGCGCGATCATCGTTTTCAATTCGCGCGTGATGTCAATAAATTCCGTATGCGCCTGCGTGTTGATAAAAATGCGTTCCACTACCCTGTCTCCCATGTATCAACGCATTTTAAATGAAATCGCGCATCAACACAATGCGCTCACGATCACACGACAGCAGTTGGGTGCATCTCCGGACTTGCGGTTGCCGTTCCCCTCTCCCCTTGCGGGAGAGGGCGGACGAGCGTACTCGCTCGCCGGGTGAGGGGAAGGCGCTGATTTTACATAGCGCGCTGGTATTAATCAACGTTTACCCCTCACCCCGCGAGACGGAACAACTGTCTCGTCGGCCCTCTCCCTCAAGGGGAGAGGGGAAAGTCTATCGCAAGTCCGGTGATGCACCCTCAGTAGTTCTATTCCGTCCACTCCGGCCGCACCGGCACCGTGATCAATCCCAAGCGCCGGCCTTCATCAAGGAATCGCCGCACCGCCGCTCGGCCTTTTTCGCCGTAGTCCAGCGTGTAATCGTTCACGTACATCCCGACGAATTTATCGGCTTTGTCCTTGCCCATATCGCGCGCATAGCGCAGCGCGTACCCGAGTGCTTCCTCGCGATGGTCCAGGCCCCATTTGATCGAATCGTGCAGATGCTTGCTGATGCGCTTGATTCGATCCGCGCCCAAATCTTTACGAATCCCGTTTCCGCCCAACGGCAGCGGCAGACCACCGGTTCGAACATGCCACCATTCGCCGAGATCCACCACCTTCTGCAACTTACCACTGCCTTCTTCGTGGTAGGTCAACTGGCCTTCGTGAATGATCAAGCCGCCATCAAATTCACCAGACGCTACGCGAGCGATGATTTCATCGAACGGCACGACGACCGTCTTGAAATTCGGACGCAGAGCCAATTCCTTGTCGCGCCCATCCAACACGTCGCCCGTCGAAGGTCGCAACGCCTGCTCGCCCGCCGCGAACATGTTCAGCGCCAAAAACGCGCTCGTTCGCGTGCCCGGAACCGCAATGGTTTTGCCTTCCAACCACGCTCGAGCGTTCTCGAATTTCGCATCCGCTGCCGGAGCTGATTTCGCGATGATCATCGGCCCGTAATTGTCACCAAAACTCGCGCCGTGCGGCAGCAGAATGTACTTGTCCGCGACGTAGCAATACGCGTGAAAACTGAGCGCCGTGACTTCATACTTCCCAACTTGGGCGTCATGGTTTAGCGTTTCGATATCGATCAACGAATGGTCGTATACTTCTGGAGAGGTGTCAAATTGCGGATAGGTCAGCGCGTAAAACATAAACGCGTCATCAGGGTCCGGCGAGTGTCCGACGCGTACGGTGGGATTGGCAGGCATGTGAATTCTCCGTAAATACAATGCTATGATCGTGTCCGAACTAATTCTAATTCGATCAGCGCGCATTGCATTAACGGATTTGCAATTGTGTTAATTCTTGACGCGTTTGCCCGCGTGATGCTTCCCATTTACTTCCACCACAATCAATCCAAACTCCCCGTTTGAATCCTTGCGGAACGTCAGCTTCGCTTCTGGCTCGTGTGAAATAAATTCAGTATCCGAGACCGCCGTCAGCGGCACCTTTTTGCCCTTGCCGTCGACCAGCGCTTTCAACGCGCCACCGTCCTGCGAGATGTCCAGCGTCGTCGGAATATCCAGAGCGTACTTCCCAACATATCGCGCCAGCGCAGCCGGGTCCACAGTCGCCACTTTATAATTCTTCGCACCGTCCACCGTCAGCAAAATCACGCCCGCCATTTCGTCATTCGTCCCTTCACCAAACTTAACGAGCTTCGGCGGATGGCTCGGGTTGTTCGCATTCTCCGCCGAATTATCGAAGATCGCTTCGAGCTTGACCTTCGTGCCTTTTACGAGCGGAAATGGCTTTGCGTAAAAATATTGGTGCTGCCAATTGAAGTCCCAATTCTTGACCCACACCATCGGCGTGACCGTTCCGTCCGGCGCGGTCGCCGTCACTTTCATTTCGCGGCCGATCAAGTGCATGTGCGGAGCAATCGCGATCACGCGCCCATTCGCATGCACGTCCCGCGTCGCTTCAACAGCATGATGCGCATCGCCCGGAGGAATCGCGAACTTCGTTTGAAACAACGTCGTGTAA
>JBAXUS010000539.1:0-1556 GCA_037129555.1 Planctomycetota bacterium | reverse complement strand
GTCCGGTATTTGTCTAATTTAGCGCGATGTTATCGATCCAATCACGAGCCACCTTGTTTAACTCTTCATCGGACAGTTTTTCTAATTTAGGACCAACGTTAAAAAGAAGTTCGTTCAGTCTGCGTTCTTCAGCTTCTCCGAACAAAGTTGTCATTTTTTTTGGCTCTTCGCTGAATCGTGTGGGTAGAGGTTTCAACCACAAGTTGAATATTTTGGTTTCCGCTGGTTCCGCGTATTTTCTGATGCATGCGTGACACGGATCTTTTTCAGGCGGCGCTCGGGCTTTCCGCGCCTTGGTTTATCAGCCGGTCGGAGTTCGACGCCGATCTGAAACAGCTTGATCTTCATATCGACTTTTTGCCGGGCAGCCGGTTTGCCTGCTCCTCCTGCGGGGCGGCGGGATGTCCAGTCCACGACGCCAAGGAAAAGCAATGGCGGCATCTGAATTTCTTTCAGCACAAAACGGTTTTGCACGCGCGCGTTCCGCGCGCTGCCTGCGACAAATGCGGCGTGAAACAGGTTTCTCTTCCGTGGGGGCGGCCGGGTTCGGGGTTCACGCTTTTATTCGAGGCGTTCTTGTTGACGATGGCCAAGGCCATGCCGGTCGCCAATGTCGGGCAAATCGTCGATGAGCATGACACGCGCATTTGGCGCGTGCTCGATCATTACATTTCGAAAGCCGTCGACGCGCTCGATCTCGCCCATGTGACGCAAATAGCGGCGGATGAAACCTCCGCGCGACGCGGCCACGATTACATCAGTTTGTTCGTGGACATCGCCCGTCGCAAGGTGATCTTCGTCACCGATGGCAAGGACGCTGCGACGGTTGCGGCCTTCGCGACGTTTCTGGAAAAGCACGGCGGCAAGAAGGACAACATCACCGACGCCTCGATCGACATGGGCGCGGCCTTCATCGCCGGCGTCAAATCGAATTTCCCCAACGCCAAAATCACCTTCGACAAGTTCCATGTCGTCAAGTTGGTCAATGACGCTGTTGACGAGGTCCGGCGCGGCGAGGCCAGGACCAGCGACTGGATCAAGGGCACGCGATACCTGTGGCTGAAGAACCTACAAAACCTAACCGACGAAGAGAGGGCTTCGCTCGTCAAGCTGGAAGCCGCCAATCTCGACACGATGCAGGCCTGGCAAATGCGCCTGAACTTGCAGGACCTGTTCAAAAGCCCAAGCGTCACGAGCGCACGCAAGTTCCTCAACAGATGGAATGCGTGGGTCGAGACTTCCGACCTCAAGCCCATGATCAAGGCCGCGCGAACAATCATGGGCAAAGCCGATGAAATCTTGCGGTCCATCGCGAGCGGAATCTCAAACGGACTTCTGGAGGCCATCAACGGAAACGTCCAGGCCGCCAAACGCAAGGCAAAAGGCTATCGCAGCAAGCACAACCTCAAGTTGATGGTCTACCTCATCGCCGGAGGGGTGCTGGACACGCTACCCACATGAAACAGCGACGAGCCTCTTCAGACCACCTTCTCGAAAATCGCCAAGTAAAAGGCACAATCATGAACCGTCCAGGGCTGTTCAATGCTCTCAACTGA
>JBAXUS010000538.1:0-1568 GCA_037129555.1 Planctomycetota bacterium | reverse complement strand
TCAGCGAGAAGGAGTTGCGCGCGAAGATTGAGGGCTGGAAGCAGACGTTGATGGCTGTGCGCATCAAGCGGGTGTGGCCGGGACTTGATGATAAGATTTTGACGGCGTGGAACGGATTGATGATCGCGTCGCTTGCTCGGACGTCTGTGATTTTGAACGAGCCGCGTTACAAAGACGCCGCGTTGAAATGCGCGGAGTTGATGTTAAAAAATCAGAAGACGAAAGAAGGCCGTTGGCTCGCAACACAGCGCAAAGGACAGAGCAAATTACCCGCGTATCTCGACGATCACGCGTTCCTGGCGATGGCGTTTTTGGAACTTTATGATGCGACGAAAGACGAGCGTTGGAAGAGCGAAGCGGTTGCGTTAATGGACGTATTGGACAAACATTTTTCGGATCCAAAAGGCGGCGGGTATTTCTTTATCGCCGACGATCACGAAAAGTTGCTCGCGCGGACGAAGGACCCGATTGACAAAGCGATTCCGAGTGGCAACGGATGGGCGGCTCAAGCGTTGGTTCGATTGTGGCAAATTACGGGCGACGAGAAATATCATTTGAAAGCGAAGGCATTGTTCGCGGAATTCCAGGGTGCGATGGAGCGGTTGCCGCATGCAATGGAAAGCACATTGCTGGCTGCCGCGTGGTTCCATGATATTGAACAACAGAAGGGGTTGGTTGCGAAGGCAGAAGTCAAAGCTGAGACGAAGATCAAACAGGGCGCGGTGACGGTCGAAGTGTTTGCTGCCGCGACGGCGTTGAAGCGCGGGCAGGCGACGGCGGTGGCGGTGAAATATACGATGGATCAGGGCTGGCATATTCAGGCGCACAAGCCGGAAGATCCGATACTCAAGCCGACGATGTTCACGCTCTTTAACAAAGCAATGGGAGAATTAAAGGATGACAAATTCCCGGAGCCCGTTGAGTTGCTGATTCAGGATGCGGGTAAGTTGAAAGTGTATTCCGGCGAGGTGACCGGCACCGCGCAATTGAACGTCCCGGCAACCGCGCCGCTCGGCAAAAACGTAATCCGTCTCGAAGTTCATTTCCAAGCGTGCGACGACAAGGAGTGCGATCAGCCGCAAAAAGTATTCTTGTCGCTGCCGATTGAAATCGTCGAACCGACTGCGGATGTGAAAGCGGCAAACGAGGCAATGTTCAAGACGAAGTGAATGCGATAAATTCGCGCTATTTAAAGAGGCCTGATGTTTGGGCTTTCGCGACGTAGCTCGACGTCAAAGTTGTATTGAAATAACGTTGATCGAAGAGAAGCACGACTGGCACTGAAACAGTCGTGCTTATGGAAAAGTTTAACAGTCCTTCGTCAGCCAGCGCGCTCGAAAAAGAGCCCTTCGACAGCTTGATTGTGAACGGAGCGGTTTGCGCCGCGACGAGTCCTTTTACCGACTTGATTCGAATCTTGAAGCTTGCAGCGCCGGGAATGGTTGCGAGTCCGTTTGCTCCGAATGTAAAGGGTTGCAACACGCCACCGACATCAAGCGTCGCTGTTTTTCCTGTGATCGCGAATCCCTGTAAAATCGGCAGGGTACCGGTCAATGTAATGGCGTCGC
>JBAXUS010000537.1:0-1568 GCA_037129555.1 Planctomycetota bacterium | reverse complement strand
GCGACGCCATTACATTGACCGGTACCCTGCCGATTTTACAGGGATTCGCGATCACCGGAAAAACAGCGACGTTGGATGTCGGTGGCGTGTTGCAAACATTTACGTTCGGATCAAATGGCCTCGCGTCCCTTCCAGGCATCGCAAGCTTCAAAGTTCGAATCAAGTCAGTAAAAGGACTTGTCGCCGCGCAAACCGCTCCGTTCACAATCAAGCTTTTGAAGGGTTCTTTCTCGAGCGCATTGGCTGACGAAGGACTGTTGAACTTTACCATAAGCACGACTGTTTCAGTACCAGTCGTGCTTCTCTTCGATCAACGTTATTTCACCACAACAGTGACGTCAGGCTATATCGCGAAAGCCCAGAAATCAGGCCTCTTGAAATAGCGCGAATTCGTCGCGATCACTTCGTCTTGAACATCGCCTCGTTTGCCGCCTTCACATCCGCAGTCGGTTCGACGATCTCAATCGGCAGCGACAAGAAAACTTTCTGCGGCTGGTCGCATTCCTTGTCGTCACACGCTTGGAAATGAACTTCGAGACGGATCACGCTTTTTCCGAGTGGCGCGGTTGCCGGGACGTTCAATTGCGCGGTGCCAATCACCTCGCCGGAATACACTTTTAACTTCCCTGCATCCGGAATCAGCAGCTCAACGGGCTCCGGAAATTTGTCGTCCTTTAATTCTCCCAGAGCTTTGTTGAAGAGCGTAAACATCGTCGGCTTGAGTATCGGATCGTCCGGCTTGTGCGCCTGAATATGCCAGCCTTGATCGATCGTATATTTCACCGCCACCGCCGTCGCCTGCCCGCGCTTCAACGCCGTCGCACCCGCGAACACTTCGACCGTCACAGCGCCCTGTTTGATCTTCGTTTCAGCTTTGACTTCAGCCTTCGCAACCAACCCCTTTTGTTGTTCAATATCATGGAACCACGCAGCGGCCAGCAGCGTGCTTTCCATCGCATGTGGCAACCGCTCCATCGCGCCCTGGAATTCCGCGAACAACGCTTTCGCTTTCAGATGATACTTCTCATCGCCTGTGATCTTCCACAATCGGACCAGCGCCTGAGCCGCCCAACCATTGCCACTCGGAATCGCTTTGTCAATCGGGTCCTTCGTCCGCGCGAGCAACTTTTCGTGATCGTCGGCGATAAAGAAATACCCGCCGCCTTTTGGATCCGAAAAATGTTTGTCCAATACGTCCATTAACGCAACCGCTTCGCCCTTCCAACGCTCGTCTTTCGTCGCATCAAAAAGTTCTAAAAACGCCATCGCCAGGAACGCGTGATCGTCGAGATACGCGGGCAATTTGCTCTGCCCTTTGCGCTGCGTCGCCAACCAGCGGCCCTCTTTCGTCTTCTGATTTTTCACCATCAATTCCGCGCATTTCAACGCGGCATCTTTGTAACGCGTCTCGTTCAAAATCACCGATGTCCGAGCAAGTGACGCGATCATCAATCCATTCCACGCCGTCAAAATCTTGTCATCAAGTCCCGGCCACACACGCTTGATGCGCACCGCCATCAACGTCTGCTTCCAGCCCTCAATCTTCGCGCGCAACTCCTTCTCGCTGA
>JBAXUS010000536.1:0-1581 GCA_037129555.1 Planctomycetota bacterium | reverse complement strand
TCGCGCCGCTGCACAAACCGGCGAACAGTCCTGCGCAGATCAGCCAACCGGTTGGATTGCTGCGCGCGCGGTCGTTGAACAAACGGCGAATTTTAAAATCGGAGAGAAACGCGCAGCCGCACAGAAGTGCTGCGATGTGAAAAAGCGATTGAATGTGTTCGACGTAAAAATCAGCCGCGAGTTGCGAGCCCATTGGGATGAGCGCGAACACCAACGCGGCGGCAATGGGGCCGGGTGATGCGGAGCGGTCGTATGCTCCCGACATCGAACATTCCAGACGCCGGGCGAGCGCGTATGTGCCGAGAATTGAAAGAATCCATGAAGCGGTCAGCAACACGTGCGCACCGGGAAGGCCCGCGATTTTTCCATCGGCCAGCATCATCGGCAGTAGAAAAATCATCTCGCCATTTTCGGAGAATGTCGCGTAGATGTTGTCGTGCAAAAAGCTCATTGACCCAGCGCGTAAATACTGAGCAGGCGCGCCGAGATGGTATTCCAACACGTCGTATTCAACGGGCAGATTCCAAATCAACGGCGCATGCGCGATTAAATAAAGTACACAGAACGACGCGACCACCAGAATAAACGGCGGCGTTTCGTTCAGCCGTTTTTCAGCGGTGGCAACCCACTCTTTGGCGAGAGCACGCGTCTTCAGAAAATTCACAGCGATGCAGAAGAACACGATCACCCGCCACAATCCGGCGCTCATGCATCCCAACGACGCGAGCCCAAAAACGGACAGGCTCAACACTCCCAATCCCAGCGCGGTGGACAGCACCATGCGTTCGAGCGGTGATTCAAAGTGTTTGGATTCGAGACCCAACTGTTTTGAATCAAGCAATCGCAGGCCTATTCCGGTCGCGCAGACGAGGACTGCGACGCCCCACATGGCTCGGGCCAGATTGTCAAAAAACGAGACGCCGAGCAACGCTGCGACGACCAACGCAGTTCCGCAAAACAACACACTGATTCCGGTGGCGCTGCAACAAAATGCTGCAAGGCGGGCCATGATCACTGGGCGCTTATAGCGGAGCAATGCGAGCGCGATACCTGCGACACCACACGCGGCAGGAAGGCGGCTGATGGACGGCACACCGTCTTCGATTGAATAGATTTCAGCGATGACCCGCGTGGGGCTCACGTGCCAAAACAGCAACGTGAAAAATGCGGCGTTCGGCAGCAGCAGAAGCAGCGTCCAACTGAGCGCCGAGCGGCGCGAGACGGAAGAGTTGGACGAAATGGGATTCAACGAATTGATCCTGGGAATGTTCCGCGTTTCGAGTTCCGTGTTTCGAGTTCACTGTAACTCGGAACCCGAAACACGGGTATCAATTTAGAACAATTTTTCAGCCATTTTAGCGAGCGCACCGAGGTTGCGTTCGGCAACGATTTGCTCGACTTGGGCTGCGTTCGCGCCGAGATTGATCAGCGCGGTTTCGGCGCTGGCCCAGAGGCGTTTTTGCTTTGCTGCGTTTTCTTCCAAGTACAAATCCGACACAATCTCACTGAGTTTCTGTGAATTGATATCGCCCTTATTTTCGTAATACCGCTTGATGATGCCCTTTTGGTGCGCGGTGTGGA
>JBAXUS010000535.1:0-1584 GCA_037129555.1 Planctomycetota bacterium | reverse complement strand
CGGCCAGCATCCCACACAGAGCCAGCCCAAAACTTAAAATCGATTTTCGCATAGTCATAGTCACCGCTTCACCGTGAAATTAGATACACCGCAATTGAACGTATAAATTCGGAACGCAACGGAAATGGGAAATGGGTGTCACCTGCTTATATTACGATCTCGATTACGCCCTCGAATTCTTTCCTTGCGGGCATTTTGTTTTCCGCGATCCTTTTCGGGCTGTCGTTCGTAGTCATGAATGACGCGTGATGTGAGATTCATCCCAGGGAATGGAAACGGATATGTCAACGACTTCGTCGGATGTGTTGAACTGTTCGAAGCTGACCAAGGACTTCACTGATATATGGGGGCGTCCGACGGTGCGGTCGTTGGATGCGTTGGATATGACGGTCAAGCGCGGCGAGATTTTCGGGCTGCTCGGACCGAATGGCGCAGGCAAAACGACGACGATCAAATTGATTCTCGGATTGATCTTTCCAACATCGGGAAGTGTGCGGGTGCTCGATACCGATCCGCGCGACAGTGCAGCGAAACAGAAGATCGGGTATTTGCCTGAAGAGTCGTACCTGCACCGCTTTTTGAATGCGGAAGAGACGCTCGATTTTTATGGCCGGCTGTTCGATCTGCCGCGCGATCTCCGGCGCAAACGGACGGATGAATTAATCGAACGCGTCGGATTGAAACACG
Source organism: Planctomycetota bacterium (assembly GCA_037129555.1). GTDB lineage: Bacteria > Planctomycetota > SZUA-567 > H5-PLA8 > H5-PLA8 > JANXLS01. Next base: position 897 of record JBAXUS010000535.1, on the reverse strand, counting down.
CTCGGAAGCGGCCGTTGCGCGAGTATTCAAAAGGGATGGTGCGACGCGTCGGGCTGGCTCAATGTTTGATCAACGATCCAGAATTTATTCTGCTCGACGAACCGACCAGCGGCATGGACCCGATTGGTTCGCGCGAGATCAAAGATTTGATTTTGGATTTGAAACGCCAGGGCAAAACGGTGTTGCTCTCGTCGCATCTGCTCTCGGATGTCGAAGACGTATGCGACCGCGTGGCGATGCTGTATCGCGGAAAATTGCAACTCGAAGGCCGCGTCTCGGATTTGCTTGAAACGGGCGATGTGACTGAGATTGATGTGCAGGGATTGAGTGACGACGCGATTAATCAATTGAAGAACGAAGCGACGAAATTGGGCGCGAAAAACGTCGGCTCGCATCGTCGTCGGGAGAAGTTGGAGACGCTGTTTATTAATGTGGTGGAGCGGGAGCGCGGGAAGAAGTGAGACGGCCTATTTGTGATTTGGCATTTGTGATTTGTTATTTTACCGAAGCCGTCAACCGCATTTGATTACGCCTTCGGCGCAAAAAATCGTCCGCTTCGCGGAGGATAAAGGGCAACAGAAAAAAGGAAAAAGGGTTAAAAGTCCAGCGGCAGAACAATCCGGAACCCAAAGTTGAGGCTCCGAGCGCCCGGCGTGGTGCCGTCCCGATACGCGGAACGGCAGCGGTTCGGGCTGTAGTCCCAGGAACCGCCGCGCAACACGCGCGCCTCATCTCCATTCATTGCACCACTGGGATCGGCCTGTTTCATAACTGAATAGTCCCGTACACCATCCGCGCACCATTGCCACACATTGCCGTGCATGTCATACAATCCAAACGCATTCGGACTTTTTCCCCCAACGGGATGCGTCGTGTTCGCTGAATTTTTATAGAACC
>JBAXUS010000534.1:0-1587 GCA_037129555.1 Planctomycetota bacterium | reverse complement strand
TGAGCCAACTGGGATTTGTCCACCGTTCCCAATTCAAGCGGGGGAACACCAGTTCTGGATGCGTGACCGCCTTTCGATGCTCTTCAAGTATTTTCCATAGTTCTTGAAACGGTGGGACAGGTCGTTCCGACAATTCAGTTTTTAATTGCTGATAAAATTTGTTCGCGCGGACGTGAATGATCCTGTTTTCGAAATCGACCGCATCCCAAGTAAGACCGGCCGCTTCGCCGCGCCGTAGTCCTGCGTAGCCCATGACGGCCAAAAATGTCCGCTAATAGAGCGGGAGCTTATTCAACAACGGCTTCGGGTCGAGGGTTGACACCTTGCCGGTGGCGCGGCGCTTAGCCTGAATCGCTTTCTCACCTTCTGCTTTCAGATCCGATCCCGGATTGCCCACGAAGCCCAAGCCGCCCTTTTCAGTAGACCGACAAAGCCAGGTGCAGAAGCGTTTGATATACTGGATTCGTTTTGAGCGCTCGCGCGATGTTTTAGGACCCGATGCTGTCACCGCGGCGATTAGATCGTTCTCGGTGATTCGAGCGTAGTGTTTCTCGTGGCCGAGTTTTTCCAGGACGACTTTGACGCGCCGGAGAACGTCGTCGCGCTGTCCTTCGCTGACGCCTTCCTGGACGCGAAACGACTTTTCGAAATGCTTGAGACACTCGCCAACTTTCAATTTCTTTTCGTCATCGCTTTTCTCGCCCATCGTCCGCCCGAGGCGTTCGATGACACTTTTAAGTCGCTCATTTTCGCGTCGCTCGGCAGCAAGCAAATTGTTCAGACGCTTGATATGGTCCTTCACGACCTTGCCCAATTTATACCGATTATAAAATTCTTCTTCGCGGCCGTCCGGTGCGGCACCCGAGACAATATAATACTCGTCAGGGATCGGATCCATTAACGGTATCTCGGTTTTCTCCCCCGTTTCTTTATCGGTGATCACAGGCTTGAAAGAGTTTGAATAGTCGAGATCATATTCACGCGGCTTAGCACGAGTGATCGCACGGAAATACGGTTCGAGAACAATTGAATCGACGGAAGGAGCGTCAGATGTCAAGAAAGGTGCTTTTTGCAGTAGTTTCTGCGCGTCTTCAAGAAGTTGGCCTTGAACGGTCGGCAACAGTTTTGCCACGCCGATACGAATCCATTTGCCCTTTTTATCATCGCCCAGAACCCATGGGTGCCGGAATCTCAAAACACCCTCGTCCAGTGTCGGCGTATACGCCTTGGCGACGGTTGCGATGGATGGAAACATAAAGAGCTCCGATTCTAACCGAAATTCCGCCCAATTTTGACCTGTGGGGTACAGGTCGGGGTACAGGTTTTTTAGCGGTCGAGGCGCAGAATGCAAGCAAAAGTTGCGCAATTTGTCTATAGGGACTGGCTGGGGAAGGGTTTAAAAATAAGCGGGCGATGGGGTACGATCCCACGACCTTCGGCTTTGGAAGCTATTCGCGTTCTATATGATAGAGTCGTTTATATGGTGAATGGCGTATGTGAATAGCGTAACTCGAATTGAGCCACATTGCAGACGCTTGCAACGCGTCCCACGCCACCGACCCCGGCAGCCCGCACCGGCGGCCAGCT
>JBAXUS010000533.1:0-1598 GCA_037129555.1 Planctomycetota bacterium | reverse complement strand
AACCTGCGTAACATGAATGGTTCAGGTTGCGCGGGAGAAATAAAACATGTTGACACAGGATCAGTTGGTCGATTGCAATGCAATGCCCCGTTTAGTGGAATTGACGGCTGAGATGCGAAATCCGAAACATTCGGAGGTGACCGAAAACGTTGCCCAGAATCCCCAAGGTAAAAAAGTCGGGGAGCCGACTTTTGATGGCTTCCCCGAAGCGGTCCGCGCGGCGATTGAGGGTTGGCTCGATACCGAATGCAAAGTCGAAAATGCAGGCTGGGCCTTGGCGAAGCGCTCTTGGGACATTAAATCCGCATGCGACGCCGACAAAACAGTCGCCGAAAAGGAAAAACGCAGTTCGATTCAAATAGGTGTCGTCGTCAAGAAGTGTCTTGGGGCATCTAAGGGCGTTTTCTATGACGGACTGAATTCCTGGCAGCTTCTATTGTCAGCTGGCCTTAATGTCGATAAGTTGCCGCCTCGAAGTTATTGGAATTTTGTCAGATTGGGGCGCCTGTTTAAGCAAGAATGTAAATCTGCGCGGATTCATGCTGAGCAGCCGGGCAAAGCGACACGCAAGACCCAAGTTCTTGAAGGCGAATTTTCAAAGGCAGCGGCGGCATACGCGGCCGATCCCCAAGGCCGAATCCTCGAAAAGTTCATTGAACTCCACAAGCGTAAGCTGAAGCCGCATGCAACCATTGAAAACGGACGGATTCCGTTGGAGATTCAAGACCGGACGCCAATGGCCACAACGTCTTTCGTCGATGAATTGAAAATGCGTTATGACGGAGACGTATTTCGCGGGCCATCAATCGGTGTCATCGTCGTCGATCTGCAAGCAATGGATGGTCAATCCGTCTCGTCAGCATTAAATGAGCCAAAAGTGCAGCAGACCGCTGCTTATGCCGCGAGATTGGGAAAAGATGTTTGGATTTGTTTTCGAGCACAACAGCCTACAGATGCAAAATTTAGCAGCGAAACGGTGCCGTTCGAGAAGGGAGCTGCCTAATGAACACTATGGAAGCAATTTCTTGGTTCTGTGGTTTGGGAGGTTCCGCTCTTGGGGCAGTTCTGGCGGGCGCGCGAGTCATCGCCGCCATCGATTACGACGACTGGATGCTCGCCTCGCATGAACTGAACATGCGAGACGTTAAGGCCGTCAATTTTGACATGCAGCGATTGGCGAAACTCGATCCCAGCACAATTGCTCTGGCGCGCGATTTACTCATTTCCTTTGGCATTGCGAATCCAAATACGTGGGAAGGAACTCATGTTTTTACGGCTCCATGCCCAGGATTTTCTAAGGGGGGAAGGATGAACCCGAATGACCCAAGAAATCGGCTAATTTTCGCAATGATTCCGATTCTCGCTGCGACACCGAAGAGCCGCTTGATTTTCGAAAACGTCCCGACTTTTCTGGCCGAGAAATACAAGGATATTCATACTGAGCTCTTCAATGGCATTCGTGAGTTACGCGGCTATGAACTGGATCGTCATTTTCTCCGTCGCTACGTGCTATATGGTCCCGATTACGGACTCTTCCAAACGCGCAAGCGACTGATATTCCCAATTATGCAAAACGGGGAATCATTTCCGAATCCGCC
>JBAXUS010000532.1:0-1600 GCA_037129555.1 Planctomycetota bacterium | reverse complement strand
TACACGCGTTATCCCAGCCACAATCAAGATGGACGACGCACGGTCGATAAAATCACATTCGTCCCAGGGCAAATTACGGCGACGTTGGATCTCGGAGCGAAGGCGTTTACGGTCACTGAATGTGAAAAGCCGTTCCACGGATTTGTGCGCGTGGCGAAAGACAAACGGCATTTTGAATTCGATGACGGTTCGTTCTTCTTTCCGATCGGGCCGTGTCTGCGCAGTCCCAGCGATTCGCGCATTCCGTATCGTTCGGACAAATTCAATCCCGGCGTCATCGATAAATTGGGCAAACGTGGCACGTATCAATACGACGAGTATTTCGACGCGTTCGGAAAAGCGGGGATCAGTTGGGCGCGGGTGTGGATGTGTTCGTGGTGGGGCGCGTTGGAGTGGCGGCGCGATTGGCCGGGGTATCAGGGGTTGGGGCGTTACAATTTACAGAACGCGTGGCGTATGGATTATGTGATTGATCTTGCCGAGAAAAAAGACATTCGTTTGAATGTCGCGGTCACGAATCACGGGCAGTACACGCTCGATATCGATACGGAATGGAAGAATAATCCGTACAACGCGAAATTGGGCGGACCGCTTCCGGCGCCGTGCGAAATATTCACGCGCGCTGAAGCGAAGATCAGTCATCAGAACAAACTGCGGTATGTCGCGGCGCGGTATGGGCATTCGCCTGCGGTCATGGCGTTCGCGCTATTCAGCGAACTTGAATTCACCGAAGAATACGAACGGAGTTTGAATCTGCGTCAACGCGGCGGAGCGGATTTCCCGGCTCCGAACATCGAAAACTGGCACGCTGAAATGGCGTCGTTTTTAAAGAATATGGATCCGAATCGTCATCTCGTCGCGACGCATTTCAGCCACCCTGTACGCGGCGAAGGGACGTTGATGGTTCCGGAGATTGACATCGCCACGAGCAACGCGTACTCGGCATTTGATGAACTTGCAGGCGGTGGCAACGACGCTGGCGCGGCGCTGCATGATTTTTGGATGGGCAACGAAGATGGGTCGCTCAAAGGCTTCCATATTTTCAACAAGCCCGCGCTGGTCGAGGAGCAAGGCCGGCATTGGATGGGGATGGACGCTGGAAAAGAGACGAATACGAAGAGCCAATTGGACGCTGATCTTCACGCGGGGTTGTGGGGTAGTATGGCTGTGCCGTTGAGCGGTGCGACGGGGTATTGGTGGTGGTTGCACATTCATTTCGATAACCGATACGGTGATTACACGGCGCTGCGGACATTTATGGACGGCGAGGATTTCAGGCCCATCGGTGATGAACCGCCGATGAAGCCGGTCTTCCGCGCGGTCGGAAAAACGGCGTTGCTGGGACGCGCGATGAAGTCGGATCGGCGGATGTACGTGTGGGTTTATCATCAGATGACGCCGTTGGGCGACGGCGATCCGGAGCCGGTGTCGGGCGCGAAGATGAATATCGGCGGGTTGCGACCGGGGAAGTACCGTGTTGAATACTGGGACACGTATAAAGGGGTGAAGACGGGTTCGATGGACTTCGAATTCGTGAAGGACCAAGCGAATTTAGAGATCGCTTTGCCGACGGTGAATAAGGATATAGCGATCAAGATTA
>JBAXUS010000531.1:0-1602 GCA_037129555.1 Planctomycetota bacterium | reverse complement strand
GCAACGTCGAAAGCACACTAAGGAACGTCGAGCCATGCTGAATTTGAAAAACATAACCCGACTGATGGTCGTATTGGTTGTCACCGGAATGAGTGCGGGAGCGGTCGAAGCGACGCCGACTCCGGAGCAGATTGCGTTCTTCGAAAAAGACGTTCAGCCGCTGCTCAAGTCCGCGTGTTTCAAATGTCACGGAGCAGAAGCGAAAGTCAAAGCCGGCTTGTATCTCACGTCCCGCGCAGGCATGCTCCGAGGCGGATCGGGCGGCCCGGCCATGGATGCGAAAGCGCTCGAAAAAAGCCTGTTTCTCGACATGCTCACGTTCCGCGATGAAGACCATTCGATGCCGCCCGACGGCAAGCTGAAGCCCGAGCAGATCGCGATTTTAACGAAGTGGATCACGTCCGGCGCGCCGTGGAAACCCGGCACCGAAGCGGTACTGCCCGACGTGGCCGCAGCACACAAAGAACCCGAGCAAAAAGTCAAGAAAGCCGACGATTGGTGGGCCTACAAAACGCTCGTGCGACCGGCTGTTCCAGACGTGAAAAACAAAGCGTGGGCCGCGAATCCCATCGACTCATTTGTCCTCGCTGATCTTGAAAAAAGCGGTCTCGCGCCAGTGGCTCCCGCGAACAAAATCGCGCTGATTCGTCGCGCCTATTATGATTTGACGGGCCTCCCGCCGACGCCCGCTGAGGTGGACGCGTTCGTCACCAATACTGCACCAGACGCCTATGAGAAATTGATCGACACGCTCTTGGCATCGCAGCACTACGGCGAGAAATGGGGCCGCCACTGGCTCGACCTTGTCCGCTTCGCCGAAACCAACGGCTACGAGCGCGATGGCCCAAAACCCTTCGCGTGGCGTTACCGCGATTATGTGATCAAAGCGTTCAACGAAGACAAGCCGTACGACCGCTTCATCAAGGAACAGATCGCCGGCGACGAACTCGAAGACGCGACGACCGATTCCAAAATCGCGACCGGTTTCTACCGCCTCAATATTTGGGACGACGAACCCGCCGACAGAAAGCTCGCCAAGTACGACGTGCTCGACGGCATCCTTGCGACGACGTGCCAGACCGTGCTCGGCATGACCATGAATTGCGCGCGTTGTCACAACCACAAAAAGGATCCGATCCTCGCCAAAGATTACTACAGCATGCTCGCGTTCATTCAAGACGTCAGTGACATGTCGTCGCACGACATCACCATCGATATTCACTCGCCCGACCAGCAAGCCGACTATGACAAACGACTGAAAGAAAAGGCTGCGCTCGAAGACGAGTTGATGAAGAAAATCGCCGCGCTCGAAGCCGAAGGCCGGTCCGGAAAATCGAGCGACAAGCCTGTCGTCGCGAAAGTCGTTTCCACAGACGCCGGAGTCGATCCGCTTCCCGACGCTCGCAAAGGCCCACAGAAATGGCAGTACACAACGACTCGCCCGAACACGGATGAATGGACCTGGCAGAATTACAATAGCGAAGGCTGGAAGGACGGCGTGTCTGGGTTCGGTACAAAGGGAACACCCGGTGCGGTGGTCGGCACGATCTGGAAGACGGACAACATCTGGATGCGCAAATTGATCACGCTGAAAAGCGTCCC
>JBAXUS010000530.1:0-1610 GCA_037129555.1 Planctomycetota bacterium | reverse complement strand
GGTTCCAATGATTGAGCTTGTAGCTGTCGGTTTTGAGAACAATGTTGTTCATGGAAAATCTCCTATTTTAAAGAGCCGCGCACTATTTCAATTCCTTGCGCGTGTAGAGCGACTCGCCTTTTTTTAGTTTCTCTATCGTCCCGTCGATCAATTTCTTGACTTCGGCGGGGATTTTCGCTTCGAGTTTTTTGTTCAATGTGACGGTTACGCCACCCTGAGCTATACCGACGAATTGAGTCTTCTTTTCGAACGATTTATCTTGAATTTTTTTGCAAATTCCGAGGTAGGTTCCGGAGATGTCGAGCGCTGCTGATGCGAGGATGATGTCGTCGAATTGCGTCATCGTCAGCGCTTGGTCATCGTTGGATCCCAACGCTAACACGCCTTTGTCTTTGTTCTGCTGAACCGCTTCGAACACGCCTTGTCCCGCCGCGTTTGCATTTTGGAAAATGAAGTCGGCACCTTCGCTGATGAGTTGCTTTGTGATCTCGCTTCCGCGCGCGTTGTCGGACGATTTCTCAGTCCATTTAACGGTGATTTTGATGTCGGGCTTGACAGACTTCGCGCCTTGGACGAATGCTTCGAACGTGCTTTCGATCACGGGCAAGTGTTCAGGGCCGACGCAGCCGAGGACGTTGGATTTGCTCATGGATGCGGCCAATTGCCCCAGGACGAAAGTAGCGTCTTCGAGTACGAAGCGGACCCCGACGACATTCTTATCCGACTTGTCGCTGCCCGAGATCAGGAACACGGTGCCGGGATTTGCGGCTGCGATTTCAGCGGTCTTGGCGTCGTTGTATTCACTGGCGTGGCCAATGACGACATCGGCTTTTTTTTCTGACGCGTATTTGCGAAAACTCGTGTGCGCATCTTCGCCGCCTTTCGCGGACTTGAAGGTCACGGCCCCCAATTCCTTTTCGAGATTCACGACAGCCTTGTACGCATTCTGACTCCAGCCGCCATCGTTCGAGGGGCCGGGTGTGACGAGGCCGACTTTCAGCGCGTTGGGGTTGGCTGGCTTTTTGTTCGCAGCTTTGGCGGCCTTCTTCGCTTCTTGTTTTTGATGGATATAAAATCCTACTCCGCCACCGATGACGGCCAGAACCACGACTCCAATGATGATGTTTTTCATGATCGTTTCACGACTCCTTTTAAGTGAACAATTTGTGAGCATTCTTTTATCCGGTGCGGGCAAAATGGCAACCGCGAGTGCCCGGATTGAAGTGGAACAAGAGCCCGTCCTACTTGCGTCACCGATCAGGCTGGTAGCGCCCGGAAGACGGCGAGCAGTGTTTCAGGACTGAGCGCTTCGGCACGTGAATCGGGCGTGACGCCGGGAATGGCTGGGACACTCACGGGCTTGAGCAGTGCGCGCAACGTTTTGCGGCGCTGGGCGAATACTTTTTTGATGAACTCTTGAAACGCAACGGATTCGTCCCGGGACAAAGCATCGGGCTTGAGTTCGTTGCTCCATGGCTTGACATTCAATTCGATTACGGCGGATTCGACATTCGGACGCGGCCAGAAAATTTCGCCACCAGCTTTGCGCGCAATTCGTCCAGTCGCTCGAAGAGCAAAGAGCGCTGACAGCGCACCGTAGTTCGATCGAT
>JBAXUS010000053.1:0-35276 GCA_037129555.1 Planctomycetota bacterium | reverse complement strand
GCCCCCCATTAAGTTCTTCGCTTGAAAGCCTCTCGTTTTTCGACCTGGATATGGTGATTGACGCGGAGTTGAATTTGTTGACCAAAGGGAGCCGTGACCGGCGATAACGTCAACGCCAATGACGTGCCTTTCCTGACTGTCTTCCCCTTCTTCGCGCCGCCGCACAAGGCCAATGAAGGCGTTCCGAAGCGCGATTAGGTTTGGTTGCATCGCGTGGAATTACAGGATACGGGGGTGTGCACGAAACTTACGTAATTTGTTTCGTGTACTTCCCCGTTTTTTATTTTAATACGATGGGATGTGCATGTTAATTTCGGGCGGGTGGCACCGATTGAATCTGATCATGGATCACGGTTTGCACAAAAAATGGTGCCACTGATCGGTACTCTTGGCATAGTCTTCAAATACGCCGCGCTCGTCTTTCTCGTCCCGCTTGCCCGGCGTGGCGCATCTTGGCACGGGGGTTTTGTCCGATAGCTCTTATTTCGAAAACATTTTGATCCTGTTTTGAAATATATCGCGCCATTGAGCGCAGTATTTTGGCATATTCATTTTATGCAAGTCAATTCTATGAAATAGTTTAAACAAATTATAGGCACACCCCGTAAAGGCACTGGTGCAGCTATTTTGCTTCCGATAATGTCGAGTTCACGTTGACACGCACGTCGTGCGTTGTATAGTTCTTATGGAAGCACAATGTGATTTAGCGTTGTGCAATTCAAAGGGACTGACTATGTTTCGACCCGCTTGTAACGCCAAAACTGTCTTCGCAATGCTTATCGCCATCGCTACGATCAGTGGCCAAAGCTTCTTCTCGACCGCAGCTTCCTACCGCCGAACATCACTGCAAGATATGACCAAGACTGCGTTTGCAGTCGCTGAAGTGACCGTTTTGAAGCGCTCCTACCCTACAATGGACGCTAACGAATTCCAACGCACGTACGTCGAAGTATCTGTCCAAAAGACGCTCAAAGGTGCTTTGCCTGAAACGATTACGCTGGATTTGCCGGGTGGTTTGCGCGATGGCAAGGTTTATTTCGTGGCGGATTCGGCTGAATTCCAAATCGGCGAACGCGCGATGGTTTTCATCAAAGATCCGACTCAAGGTCGCCACATGATGCAGGACTTGGGTTTGGGCAAGTTCAACATCGTCGAACGAAATGGCCAGACGTTCGTTGAAAGTGCGCTGTGTCCGAAAGCGATGGAAACGACCGATGGCAACGCCGCCGCTGATGTCTTGACGAAATCGATTCCTTACAGTGACTTCTGCACGATGGTTTCGTCCTACGCCACGAACGAAACGCCCGCTGTCAGCCCGATCAAGTTGGCGATGACACTGCCGTTGTCCGGCTCGCACGTCTGCGATCCGACGAAGACCTGCGTCGCGGCGGTCGATGCAGCTTTGCTCCACGATGCGGCCCAGCGCTCGAACGAAACGTGGAGCTTGGCGCTGGGTTTCGCTTTCATGGCGATCTGCGCCGGGATGGTTGTCACTATGCGCCGCCGCGCCACTCAAAGCGCGACGGCCCGCGCGTCGATGAAGTCGGTCGCGTTGGTGATGACCGCCGCGCTGATCGCCGGTGCAACGTTGGGCGGCAGCTACTCGATGGCCTACAATCTTTCAGGCCCGAAGTGGAACTTGGACGACGTGAACAATCCGAACAAGATTCAGAGTGGAAAAGTCGTCGTGAAGTACAGCACGCACGGTTCGAAGACGAACGCGAATTGCTTCACGCAAGTTCAGGCCGCGTTCGATAAGTGGGCGTCGATTGCGAACTGCCGCCTCGATTTCGCTTACACGGGCACGACATCGAGCTTGACGCACAGCAGCAATGACAACGTCAACTTCGTCGCGTGGGACGCGAATCCAAGCAGCGATTTCACGTCGAACACGCTGGGCATCACGTACTCGGTTTACACGATCGGATCGATCTCGAACTACGTGGACTGCGATATCATTTTCAACGACCGGGATTTCAGCTGGGCGCAGGGAGCTGCAGGCAACATCAATTCGGTCGCGATCCACGAAATTGGCCACTTCATCGGTTTGAATCACACAAACACGTCGACATCCGTGATGTACCCGATTGATCGCGGCTTCACGCAGTTGAGCTCGGACGAAATCGCCGCAGCCATCGTAATGTACCCGGGCCAAAACACCCATGTCAACTCCGGCGGTACGGCTCCGAGCGCGATGGTTTCGGGTAGCCCGCTCTCGGGTGCGGCACCTTTAAGCAGCGGCTTCGACGCCAGCGCGTCCATCGCCGGTTCGAGCGCGATTGCGTCATACACGTGGAACTTCGGCGATGGTTCGACGGGCAGCGGCGCGATGACGAATCACACGTTCTTGACGGCTGGAACGTTCACGGTGTCAGTCACGGTGACCGACGCAACGAACTTGAGCAGCGGAGCTTCCCTGATCGTGACGGTGACCGGTGGCGGCTCGTCTGGCGAAAGCAGTGCCGTTAAAGGCGCGTTCAAACTGCCCTTCAAGACGTTCGGAAAAGATACGTTCTCGACGACGCTTGTGTCGCAAGATTTGGCGAATTACAATCCGGGCAGCGACATCGTTGACGGCGTGGTGACAGTCGCGGGCATGCAGTTCACGTTCTCATACGACCCGATCAGTCATAAGGCATACGGCGCGGGTGGAATGAAGATGGTTGTGAATCCAAAATTCGGGACGATTTCGATTCGCTTGACGAACGCCGATTTGAAGTCCGCTTTCGATGCCTGCGGCGCGATCAATGACACGACGTTCGGCACAGCAGTCAACATACCGGTATCGGTCGTCTTTGGCGATGGTTCGCAACTGTCACTGGCGAGCCAGGTCAATTTCACGTACTACGCAGTTGCAGGCAAGACGGGTTCGGGAAAGTTTTAAGAATCATCCGCTGATCAAAAGATCATGAAGTGTCATTCGCGCGCGGCCGATAACAGCAACGGTCGCGCGTCTTTTTTTGACGGCAGGCTATCAGTACATGACACACACACACGCGCGAAGAAACAGGAGTGCGACGACATGGCCTCAAGTGCACCGAATAAAAATTCGAAGAGCAACGAATCCGATCTGATCGATAAGGATATTTCGTTCGACAACCGCGACATGCACAAGTCCTGGCCGATGATCAAAGGCTGCTTGATTCTTGTGGCATCCCTCATTGCTTTCGTCTTCTTTTCGCTCTATATTTTTAGAACGTTTAAAGAATGGTTCCAGTAGCGCTGGTCCGTTCTAGAGCACTTCACGGTCGAATGTAGCCGCAGGATTCGAACCAGCCGAGTGCGTCGGACGCAGTGACTGTTTTCAAGGCTGCGCCAATAGCTTCCCACAAAGTTTCTTTCGTTCGGGCTTTTACCTTGCGTAAGTATGCTTTGATTTTTGACCACATCTTTTCAATTGGATTGAAGTCCGGACTGTAAAGCCCAGGTCGAAATCCCACCTCAAACCCTAGCCCTGAAGGGGCGACATAAATCCCGCTCCCCCTCTGCCATTCCCACTCCCAAACAATCACATCGTGCACCACCCTCGTCAGAATTAACCACATACGATATATTATATCAATCTCGCTCAATCCAATCAGCCCGACCTTTCCTTATATACAACGAAAACCCATCCCCCTTTTTCAAGCACTTTTACCAAAATTCGTATCCAAATAACCTGCGGTATTTCACGACTTCTCCGATTTTACTAGACCGCATTTTAGTCGGAAAATAATAGGTCAAATTCCGATCATAATTCAAAAAACATCCTATTAAAATACAAAGAAATGCGGTAATCTGTAAGCCATGCTAGACCGCACGGATGCGGTTGAATACCATGTTAGGCCACTTCGCGCGCGCCATGAATACTACGGCCATCCAGCAAGCACTGACGCCACTCGTCGGTCTTCCGCTGCGTTCCATTGGTCGCGCCGCCAATCTGTTGTGGCTGCACTTTGGCGAGATGCGCGAGGTGGCTACTCGTCGCGGAGGCACGAAGACGGTCGGCGACTGGGCCATCCACGTTCAGTGCGCGTGGCTTCTTTGCCGTGACGGTCGCATCGTCGTTGCTTACCGCGATTATTACTACAGTCCAGACGGCGACGCCCTCGACGATTGGGATACGCCGGGCAAGAGCCGCTTCGACCAGTCGGCCACAGCACTCAGCGTTGAGTTCGCGAGTGCTTCGCCATCTGTGTTGTCAGTTACCACGGATGATGTGGGCGGTTTCTCGCTGGCTTTGGGTCACGACTACCGCCTCGACGTTTTCCCGGATGACAGCAGCCACGACGAGTATGCGGAGCACTGGCGGCTCTTTGAGCCGCAGGCAGACAGCGAGCACTTTGTCGTCCCCTGATATGATTCACCCGTGGCCTAACCATGCGCTGCAGCGAACCCGGCCATCGCGTCACTGTTGCAATCGAACGCCCTCGCGGGCCGGGTCGCTGAGCTTGAGGTCGTTAGGCCGCTATGGAAGTCCTCCTCAATGCGAACACCTCCGATTCCGACACCGAGTGAAGCCGGAAGACAGAGAAGATTGGATTGAAAAACATCTCGATCAGTTGGAAGTACTGATTGTCTATCCAAAGCGTGTGATGACCGGCCTTGACCTGATCACCTTTCCCAGCCTGATCTGGTATCAGACCGGCTACTCAACTCATGTTTTGCGTCAAGCATCCGCTCGCGATCGCCGACCAACTCAGACGCAGCCGTGCGTCGTCTGGTTTCAGTGCGGTCGTGCCCGGCCGTGAACGGGCGCGTGCTGCTGTGCTGGACGATGTGCCGCGAAAGGCCGCGCTCGAATTAGAACTCAACCATATCCAGCGCGAAAATGACCTGCGCCATTTTGTCGAAAACCGCGCCGGAATCTAGAATGTTTCCGTGCTCGATGGCGTGGCGATAAGACGAGGCAGAGTTCATCGACAGCCCAGGGCGTCGTTTTGGCGGAGACACATTTGAACCGAACGACTGGCGCAACGCCGGGCCGGAATGCCGCTCGAAAAATAGTGTTTTCGAGGCGAACGGAGTTTAATTGAGATAATTGAGATTGGTATTAATTCAAATTCTCATGCTTACCGATTGTGTTCGGAGTACACATTGAAGAGGCTTCGCCGGACATACCAACCGGCATCAATCGACCACTTCGCGGGCGTGAATATGATTTCGGGTAGTCATCGGCACAGCCAATTGAGCCGTCGCAGTTTTCTGGGCATCGGTCTCGCCGGTGGACTCGCCGCCGCCGCGCAATTCCCAGCTCTGGCTGCTGGCAAAGGCAATCATTTTGGCCGCGCCAAAAATGTCCTCGTGGTTCTCGAACAGGGCGGGGTCTCCCAGATGGACACGTGGGACCCCAAGCCGGACGCTCCGTCCGAACATCGCAGCCCGTACAAGCCAATCAAGACCAACGTTGAAGGAATCTATTTCACCGAACTGCTCGCCAAAACCGCGAAGGTCGCCGACAAACTCGCCGTGGTGCGCTCGATGTATCACAAGATCAAAGTGGACGACCACCCGCGAGGGACACAGTACATTTTATCCGGTGAAGTTCCCGGCGGTCCCGTCGAAATGCCTGACATCGGAAGCGCTGTCGCATATCGGATGAAAAGCGCCTGCTCCTATCTGCCGCCCTACATCATGGTGCCGGGAAACCACGAACAAGCCGCTATGACCCGCACTGGCTTTTTGCCGCCGAGTTTTTCCGTCTTCAAAACGACTGGCAGCGATTTGTCGGACACGAATTGGAAAGTGCCAAATCTCAGCCTCATGGCCGGAATCGACGAACGCCGTTTCCGCGACCGACGCGATTTGCTGAGCAACCTCGATGTGGGCCTGGCGACTCAGGGCGCGCCCGAAGCGGACGCCATGAAATCGTTCTACGACCAGGCCGAAAATCTGCTCACCAATCCGAAGACGATGTCCGCGTTCGACCTCAAAGCCGAAAGTGATGCGACGCGTGATCGCTATGGGCGCGGCCATCGTGGGCAGTGCTATTTGGTCGGACGAAAACTCATCGAATCCGGTGTCCGTTTTGTCACCGTTGATGTCCGCGAACCGCTGACAAACAAAGTCCCCAACGGCACGAATTTGAATTGGGATCACCACGATTACATCTATGCCGACGGCACATGCAATCTTGCCGGTGCGCAGGGTGGCGTTGGGCGCTACGGCATTGGCACGTGGGTGATGATGGGCTCGACCGATCAGGCCTTCAGTGCGCTGATTGAAGACCTGCATCAACGTGGGCTGCTGAAGGAAACGCTCGTCTGTTTTGTCACCGAATTTGGTCGGACACCGCGCCTCAACAAGACCAAGGGCCGCGATCATTGGACGAATGCGTACTCCATCGTCTTCGCCGGAGCAGGCGTTCCGGGTGGCCAAATCATCGGGGAGACAGACAGCGAAGCCGGTTATGTCACCGACCGTCCTTACACGCCTGAAGACTACGCCGCCACTGTATATGAATACCTTGGAATCGACCGCGAGAAGCCACTCTACACACCCGACGGCCGCCCTATCTTCCTCGCCCACAAAGGCGACGTGATGAAGGAGTTGGTATGAAGTTCGTTGCGGAGCTGAACGTGCCGCGCTTTTGGGTTGTGCTGGGATGTGTGCTGGGTGTTGCCTCGGGCTTGTGCCGGGCCGCAGCGACGTCGCCGGAATTAACCGGCATCACACCCTTTTCCGTTCGGCCGGGCGAAACGATTGAGGTCCGCTGGAGCGGCACAAATCTACAAAAGCCGTTAGGATTGTGGTCCAGTTTTGGCGCAAAAGTCGAATGGACTTCAGCCGAAAAATCCAAAGACGGAAAGCCCGCGAAGGACGACGGCAAAGAATTGTTTGCGAAGATGTCGCTGCCCGCAGACGCTCGCCTCGGCATCGGCTTCATGCGCATCGCCACCGCGTCAGGCCTTTCCGGCCCGCTGTTTTTCTACGTCGATGAACTGCCCGTTACCAAACGCGGCAAGTCGATCGACAGCATCGAAAAAGCTCAACCGCTCACGTTACCCTGTGCGGTCGAAGGCACAACCGACGCCACGCGCGCGAATTTTTACCGCTTCGATCTGAAACCTGGCGAAAGCGTCTCCGTCGACATTTTTGCCGCGCGCATCGCCTCCGCGCTCGATCCCGTCGTCCGTTTGATCGACGAAAAAGGCAACGAATTGATCGCCGTGGACGACACGCCCGGACTCGGCGGTGACTGCCGATTACGCCATCGCTCAGATAAAGGCGGCCCGCACATCCTCGAAATCCGCGACTCCGCCTACAACGGCGGCGGCCTGTATCGCTACCACATCCGTATCGGCGATTTTCCTCTCGTCACCAATGTCTTTCCGCCCAGCGCCGCGCCCGGAGCAACGCTCGCCGTCTCCGCATTGGGCGAAGCTGTCCAGGGTGTCGGGACAATCAACGTCTCCGCTCCCAAATTTCCAGGCGAGTCCACTCCGGTGGCCGTCCGCTTCGCTCCGGACAAACCAGCCGCTTATTCATCCGTTCGTGCGAGCGAAAGCGTTGTGTTCGGATCCGGCAAATCGATTGCAGCGCCCTGCACCATTCTGGGGCGGATTGAAAAGAAAGGTGCGCGGGAGACGTTTGAATTCCCAGCCAAGAAGGGCGAATCCTTTGCCCTGACTCCTATCACGCGGCAATTGGGATCTCCAGCCATTGTTTACATCGCCGTGCTTGATAAAGCGGGTGCGCAGATCAGCAACAATGAGAAGGCCGAGAAAGACGCGACGACCGAATGCGTCTCCATTTTTAAGGCGCCAGCAGATGGCGTTTATCAAGTTGTGGTCGAAGACGCCGCAGGCAATGGCGGGCCTGATTTCGTCTATGGAATTCACGTCGAACGCAATGACCGCGGCTTTGCGCTCAAAGTCTCTGACGATCGTTTCGTCGTCGGACGCGGTGGCGTGTTTTCTGCGAAAGTCACCGCACAGCGCCGCAATGCTAAAGACGCCATAACGCTCGAACTCGCCAGCGCCGACGACACACCGTTGCATCCCGGATTTTCAATCGAAAACAACGTGATCGAAAAGGGTAAGAACGACACGCAAATCAAAATCAAAGCGCCCGCAGATGTTGCCCTCGGATCGCAGTTTCATCTCCGCATCAAAGGCCGAACCAAAGAGGGTGGGGAGGAGTACATTGCTGCGGCCTCGTTGCCGGAACATGATCCCAAGAAAAAGAAAGACGATCACGTTGCGAAAATGTTGCTGTCCATGCCTCAAGTCCCGCACCTCTTGCGCGACGCAATCGTCGTCTGTGTCGGCCCCGATGCTCCCGATTTTTTCGCGCTTGAATTGGCCGAGAAAAAGGATGTGTCCGTTGCGTTGGACGCTGGCAAGACGTCGTTCGTGATTCGCCAAATGGCGCTTGATTCGTCGTTCGATCAGCCGGTTGATTTGAAATTCGAAGGCGCTCCAAAAGGAGTCGCCGTTCAACATTCCGGAGGTCGTGGCGGGCGAATCAAAGACCAGACCGATTTCGTATGTGAAGTCACCTGCGCTCCGGATATGAAACCCGGCTCCTACACGTTCAATGCCATCGGACTTGCAAGCCATAAAGGAGTCACCAAAGAAGTGCGACTCGAAAAGATTTCCTTGCGCATTGTCGCTCAAGCCAGCGTCGGGGTGAAAAAATGAAACCACACGCCGCCCTGTTTTTTGCAATCTGCGTGTCGTTCGGATTCGCTGCCGAAAAATCTGAAGCTGAGAAACCCGTCCCAACACTCGAACCGATTGTTGTTGGGACGCCTGAGCGCGTTGACATCACACCCGCATCCATCCGACTCGACTCGCCGTTGCGTTACGTGCAAATCGTTGTTACTGGTTTGTACGCCGAGGGACGCGTTAAAGATTTGACACGCGCCGCTGAATTCAAAATCAATGTTCCCAAAATCGCCCGGATCATGAACGGGATGGTCACACCCCTTGCCGACGGAAAAGCGGAAATCGTCGTTTCGGTAGGAGGCCGTGATCTTCGCATTCCTCTTGAAGTGCTGGGACAGGGAACACCCGAAACGATTTCGTTTCATTACGGTACTCTTGCAGCGCTTTCAAAGAACGGCTGCAATTCAGGTGGATGCCACGGAGCACCAAGTGGCAAAGGCGGCTTTGCGATTTCGATGGTCGCATTTGATCCCGACTCCGACCGCACGACCCTCACGCGCGATTTCTTCAACCGCCGCATTAACATGCCTGAACCAGAGACCAGCCTTCTGCTGCGCAAGCCGCTGATGGAAGTGGCTCACCGCGGGGGCTTGCGACTGCGCAAAACAGACGAGTCATATCGTCTGCTTTTGGATTGGATCAAACAAGGCTGCCGGTTCGACGCCGACAACGCGTCCACACTCACCAGTATTCGCATTGAGCCGTCATCAAAGCGAGTGTTGCAATGGCCCGCGCACACCCAGCAACTCCGCGTCGTCGCAACCTTCAGCGACAATTCCGAACGCGACATCACTCGGTTGGCGATGTACGCCAGTTCCGAAGATGCGCTCGCAACAGTCAACTCCGACGGTTTCGTCGTCGGCAACGGGCGCGGACAGGTAGCGATCTCGGTGCGATTTTTGGACCGCGTCGAAACGTGCTATTTAACGCTCGTCCGCGACGTCCCGGGCTTCGTATGGAATGCCCCGGCTCCGGCGAATTTTGTGGATGAACACGTCTTTGCCAAGCTCAAGCAACTCCACTTTCTCCCGTCGGAAACATGCTCCGATTCGGAATTCTTAAGGCGCGTTTCCCTCGATACCATCGGTCTCCTCCCAAAGATCGACGAAACCAAATCGTTCCTCGCCGACACAACTCCCGATAAACGCGCGAAGCTCATCGATGCGTTGCTCGCGCGTAAAGAGTTCGCCCGGTACTGGGCCTTCAAATGGGGCGACCTGCTGCGTATCAGCGCGGCGACTGTGGGAGACGCCGGGACGCACAAATACAACGCGTGGCTCGTCAAAACGTGGGAGGAAAATTGGCCCTACGACCGCTTCGCGCACGCGCTTCTGACCGCTCAGGGAAGTACGTTTGAAAATCCGCCCGCGAATTATTTCCGCACGACCGCCAACACGGCCGAGGCCACCGAAATGACCGCGCAAGTTTTTCTCGGCTCGCGTCTGCAATGCGCCAAATGCCACAACCACCCTTTCGAGCGTTGGACGCAAAACAACTACTACGGACTCGGCGCATTCTTTGAACGCCTGCAACGCCGGAAAGGATTGCGCGCGGATGAAATGCTGATCCTCGCATCCCATCGCGGTGAAATCACTCAGCCGCGCACGGGCAAACAGATGCCGCCGTGGGTGCCGGGAACCGGCGAACTCAAACTTGCGCCCGAGGCCGATCGCCTCGGTGCGTTCGCCGACTGGCTGACAACTCCTGCCAATCCATTTTTTGCGCGTGTCGAAACCAATCGAATCTGGTGGCAATTGTTGGGGCGTGGAATCGTCGATCCCATTGATGATCTCCGCGAATCCAATCCACCCGCGAATCCCGAATTGCTCGACGCTCTGACTCAGGATTTCGTCGCGCATAGCTTTGATCGCAAGCATCTTATCCGAACGATTCTCAACAGCCGAACGTATCAGGCGAGTTCCACGCCCAACGCGTTCAACCGAGACGACTCAAAATATTTTTCGCACACGCACCCGCAGGTTCTCGCCGCCGAACAACTCCTCGATGCCGTATGCCAAATCACCGGCACGCCCGAAAAATTCGGCAATCTTCCGACCGGAACACGAGCCACCGAAACGCCCGCACCGCAGATGAACAACCAATTTCTCGTCGCGTTCGGCCAACCGGCGCGGCAGAGTTCGTGCGCGTGTGAACGCCAAAGCCAGCCTAGTTTGACGCAGGCGCTTCAGCTTTCAAACAGCCAAACCGTCCACCAGCGGTTGCAATCCGCATCCAGTGTCGCGAAGCGATTGGTCGAGCAGAAGAAGTCCGACGACGACATTATCACGGAGCTATACCTCACTGCGCTCTGTCGACTTCCTCGCCCGGACGAACTCAAGAAAACAAAAGATTACATCCAGTCCAAGCCGGACCGGATGGCGGCGGTTGAAGACATCGCGTGGACTATTTTAAATCTCCGGGAGTTTGTCTTCAGACACTAATTCACGATGACCATTCGCTCCCAACACATACTGTTTCTCGTCTCGGCTCTGCTCTCTGTCAGCGGCCTTATCGCGGCTGACAATGCGATCAGTTTTCGCAGTCAGGTCGCGCCGATTCTTTTGGAAAAATGCCAGACTTGCCATGGCCCGGCGTCCGCAAAAGGCGGCGTCCGTGTCGATTCGTTCGACTTCCTGATGCGTAAGGAAGACGATGGCGACCCCATGGTCGTCCCTGGGAAGCCGGAAAAAAGCGACTTGTGGAAACTTCTCGTCACGGCCGAAACCGAGGAGCGCATGCCGCAGAAATCCGATCCACTTCCGAAAGAAACGACGGAGATTATTCGTCGCTGGATCGCTGAAGGCGCTCATTTTGATGGTACTGAAAAATCTGCAGCGCTTGTCGAAATCGTACCTCCGCGCACACATCCCAAAGCGCCGGAATCCTATACGCTTCCCATCCCGGTCACCGCGCTTGTTTTCAGTCCCGACGGCTCTGAACTCGTGGTGGGCGGTGTCCGCGAATTGACGGTTTGGAATGCGTCGACCGGCGCGTTGGTGCGTCGCATTTCAAACGTTGCGCCACGTATCTTTGCACTGGCGTTTCATCCAGACGCTGCCGTGATTGCTGCCGCCGGCGGAGCCCCCGGAGAATTTGGAGAAGTGCGGCTCTTCGACTTCAAGACGGGCGAGATGCGCATGCAAGTGGCAGGCAGTATCGATGCGATCATGGACGTGAAATTCAGCCCCGACGGGAAACGCCTCGCGACTGCCGGAGCCGATCATCACATCAATATTTTCACCGTCGAAACCGGTGCACGCATTCGCCACTTGTCTGTGCATTCTGATGCCGTCACATCCGTCGCGTTCAGTCCGGACGGCAAGCAACTGGCAAGCGTGGGCCTTGATCGCTCGGCTAAAGTTTTCGACATCGAATCCGGAAAACTCGTCAGCACGTATCGGGAGCACACGGGTCCGCTTTATGCCGTCGCGTTTGCGCCCGGTGGCAAGGAGATCATCAGCGCCGGACGTGAGAAGCAAATTCAACAATGGTCCGCAGCTGACGCGAAGAAAGTCCGTACGCTGGATGAACCTGATGTGCTGAAATTTGCGGTCGGCGAGAAAACCATCTTCTTAGGCGGTGCGAACAAAAGGCTGCGACAATTTGATTACGCTGGAGCCGAATCAAAAATTTCGTTCGCGCCTTTAACCGATTGGATTTACGCCGTTGCAGTTCATTCCGGCACAAAGCGAGTTGCAGTCGGTTGCTACGACGGCACTGTTTCAATTTTCAATCTCGATGATGGCAAGGCTGTCACGACATTCATTCCGTCGCCCGGATACAAAGCGCTCGACACAAAATCAAACAAGACCGCCGGACATTAATTGATTTTTCGAATCCCTCACATGAAAGAACCGCCCATGCTTCGTACTATTCTGCTTGTTTGTGTGATCGTGTTCGAGTCTCAACTTCTGGCTTCGTCGCTTCCCGTTGAAGGCGGAGAGAATCAATGGCCGCAGGCCGGCGGCCCCAACGGGTCGTGGGCGGTGGATGCGTCGGACGCTCCGATTAAATGGAGCGGCGCACGAAACGAAGGGATCGTCTGGCGCACCGCGTTGCCCGAGGAAGGACAAAGCGGCATCGCGGTCTGGGGCGATCGCATTTTCCTGACGACGCTCAAACCCGAAGAAGGCAAGCGCCCGGCCGGACGCGATGTCGTCGCCTATTGCATCGATGCGCGAGACGGAAAAATTCTGTGGACCGCTCCATTGCCCGGATCCGCGTCGAGCGTTCCGGCGTATTTCTTCAGCGACGCCAGTTCACCTACGCCCGTCACCGATGGACAGCATGTCTGGTTCTTCAACGCGTGCGGCTCGATGGGCTGTTATGACTTTGACGGAAAAAAAATCTGGCTGCGCGAATGGAAGCCCACTGGCGGCCGCCCGTTCAATAAGCAATTCGAGCCGATCCTCATCGGCAATGCTGTCCTCAATATGGAGCCGCGCGATCTGGACGATCCAAAGCGTGAAAAGGACGCGTGGAATTACGTGCGCGGGATCGACAAACTCACGGGAAAGACGCTGTGGATTTCAGACGACGCTGTCACGCATTACAACACACCCGTCATCGGTTCTCTGGCAGACGGCTCGCTCGCGTTGATGCAAGGACGCGGTGCTTATCACGGCGTTCCGGAAACGCCCGTCGGATTGAGCCTCACAAGCCTCGCCCCGGGGCGCGAAGGAAAGACAATCTGGCGCTTTGAAACGTCGCCGAAAGGCAAAGCGATGTACACGCAACATTTCACGCCGACCGTTGCGCCGTGGATCGACATCGATAACTCGAGTCACATCGTTCTGGACACCGCTTCCGGAAAGGTCCTGCGAACTCAATCGCTAACGGCCAGTGTTGATTGGCGGCGTTTCGATCCGGCAAAGAAAGCGTATGAAGTGCTTTCCGGCGTGGATCTCGCGAAACAGACGCCCGCCGTCAAAGTTTACCCCGCGCAATTCTGCAACATCATTGGCGGCGGCTGGCATTGGTTCCTGTGTTACACGGAAGCGACAAAGAAACTGGGTCCCGCCTACTGTGTAGGTCGCGTCAACATCGAATCCGGAAAAGTCGAATACCTCGAACTTCCCGTCTCCGTCGTGCGTGAGGCAGGTAAAGATGACACATTCATATGGGGCAAGCCGCAAGTTTCGTCCACCGTCAACTCGCGCGGTATTGACATCGTCAGCGACAAACGCTCCCAGGGCGACGGTTGGTATTGGGGCTTCCTCGGAGGCCCGACCGCAGTCGGAGGGAAGATATACTTCACGACGATGCTGGGTATAACTTATGTCATTGACGGCACCACTGCCGTGCTCGACGAAAAAGCGCTGCTGGCCGTCAATGATCTCGGCACGACCGGGCAAACGTGGAGCCTCAACTCCATTTCATACGCCCGCGGCCGGCTTTACCACCGCAGCATGAAAGAAGTCTTTTGTATTGGGAAAAAATAACGGACGCAAAGCGTGCGAGTTGCTAGCAATGGAGTAACGTTGAGGACATCCGCAATTCATTGTGTTGTTTGGAGAGAATCATCATGTCCCAAGACGACGCCCTTCTGCTTGAAAGCATCACCAACGCCTTGGGTAAAATCGACAAAAAAGCCGCGGCCGTTCGATTCCAATTGTCAGGAGAGCACATTCAGGAGCACGCCGTAATCGGCAATTTAGACGGATACAAAGTGCTCGGGCTTCGGATTGCGGCAGCGGCGTTGCGCAGTGAGGAAAGTTCAAGTCGCACGCTGGATTTGCAAATTGATGATATCATTATGTACAAAGAACCCCCGACCGAGATCGTTACTTGATACTTGAATTCGCGACCCGCTACCTGTCCTTCTTGAAAGGCATCCCATTCCTGCCGCATCTTCTCGACACGTTCGTGAAGATCGAAACCTTCATCACGCAACGCAAGGTTCTTGACTACATCGACGAGGTGAGGCAGGCCGTCAAAACGTGGTCAGACACTGGTGAATCGCGGCACCGCTTCGGTGGCCTTGAATTCAGAGTCTTCCGTCGCGAGATTGGACATATCCATAGCAATGGTTTGCTCGACATCTATTTTCCAATGGCGCGGCGGAATGAGCTTGTCGCCGCAAACATCGTGGAGAAGCACCATGTTTTCCCCGCCAGCGGCTGGATCAGCTTCTACATCAGGAAGCCAGAGGATGTAGCCACTGCGATCGCATTACTCAAGGAATCCTACCAACGGCACGTCACGAATGGGCCCTACGGTCCGTCTGATCCGAATGAGGAATGAGGCTCGGGCGTTGAGCGCGCTGTTAGACAATTGTATCGTTGAAAGAGAACTTGATGACCGTGACGATGAGAGCAATAAAGATTTGTGGCTGAAGATTGCGGTATACTTTCAAATTGAGTATTATTTCTTTGGAAAATGAATACGCAGCCTCTTCCGGGGTTTCTACATCCCATGGCAACTAACGTCGAACTCGTAATTGAATACATCGAACGCGCCTTTGCTGGCGTTCATCTGGAAAACGGTGTCTCAATTCGTGAGGCCGATGTTTTAGATGGCTATGGTTCGCGAGACGAATGTGCAAGGGCACATGCCTTGGACGCATGCGACGACTGGCGTTCCATCCCCAATGAAGTGATCGCGCGGTATTCGTGGAGTCTGTCGTTTATGGACCAAAAGGGAATGCGCTTTAACATTCCCGCATATATGCGGTTCTCAATTAGGCACTACAAAGAATTAAAGTCTGACAGTATCGATCATACGATTTACTCCCTATCTGGCCGAGATCAGCGGTTTTATTTATTTACACCCGTACAAGACGCGGCCGTCCGACGCTTCTTGAAGTTCATGGCGTACAACTGTGTGTCGTATTGCGACAGTAGAATGGCAATGCGGGCGTTAAAAGCGTGGTCCGTCGAATCAATTGAGCAGCGTCGGAAAAAGGCATAGAATTCGTCTCCTGTCGCGAGCAAGAAAGTGAACGTGATGCCCCTGACGATGATACGAACCCTCACCTTGCTCGCCGCGCTTTCATGCGCGCTCAGCGCCACGGCCAACGCCATCGACCCGCATGTTGAAGCCGTGATGATGGCGTGAAGGGGACGGGTGGGGTTGATGAATAAGCCAGGGCGCTACTCTTTGGACTCGCTCAATTTCTTGAGTTTGCGGACTCGTTTGCCTTTCCACTTTTCGCCCCACGCGTAGGGGTCGGAGAGGTCGTCTGGGGTGGCGTGGCGGAGGAATTTGATCGCTCGGTTGATTTCGCGGGTGCGTGAGCGGTCGGAGTTGGTGCGCAGTTCTTCATAGAGAGCGATGGCTTTTTTCGTTTCGCCGGATTTGGCCAGGGTGGCGGCGAGGTGGAATTTGGCCATGTGGCTCATCGGCGCACCGGCTTTGGCGACGGAGATCGACTGATAGGCAGCGGCGGCTTTCGAGCTGTCTTTGAGTTTCTTTTCAAGAATAAACGCGGCGGTGAATTGCGCCTGTTCCGCGTGCCAGTCTTTCGGGAAACGCTGCTGGAAGGCCTGGTAGTCGGCGAGCGCTTCTTTGTAGTGGCCCTTGTGGTATTTGGCTTCGGCTGCGGCGAAGGCGTCAGACGCGTCGTCGGCTGCGAAACAAGTCGTGGCGAGCGTGGTGCCGAGCAGGAGGAGTGCAGCGAGGACGCGTTTAGTTTGCACAGGCCACCTCTTTCGTTTGCGCTCGGGCGATGCGTCCGGCGTGGTCGAAGGTTTCGATGGCGAGGTTCAGCGCGGCGACCATCGGTTTGGGTGCGTCGTTGGTGAGACTGTCGCGCAGCGAGCGCAGGCGCGTTGAGACGCCGGAGCGGTCGACGCCGCGGAGCGTTTCGCGGTAGGCGACTTCGTTGGCGCTGTGCAACGCGAGGATGCGTTCGAGGTACATTTCGGCGTCTTCGGCTGTGGACTTGCCGTCCTGATCGTCAGGCGCGTCCATGGCGGTCTGAAGCTGGACGAGTTCGTCGAGGACTTGCGTCGTCCGGATTTTGGCCTGCAGGTCGGCGACTTGAGTCAGGACGTTGCCGGTGAGAAGCGTGTCGGGCGCGACGATTTTCGTCGAATCTTTCGACGCGATGTCGGGATCGTTGCTCGGCGTTTTTGCGAGCCAGACGGCTCCAATGCAGACAAGCACGGTGGCTGCGATTCCACCGGCCAGCGGCATCCAACGCCAGTGGGAACGCGCTCGGTGATCGGCGTCGATGCGGTTGGCGAGGCCGGATTTGAGGCGCTCGAACGCGACGGCGTCGGCGGGCGTCGAGAGGGCGCGGGCGATCAGGACGTCGTGCTCGCGGATCTCGGCGGCGTAGGCGGAGCAGTCGGCGCAGGTGGCGAGGTGGGCGCGAAGGGTGGCGGCCTCGGCGGGGCTGGGGGCGTCGTTCTCCAGCAGCAGTTGAATATCGTCGCAGGTCATGGTGTCAGCTCCTTCTTTAGTGTGCCGTGGCTACTGGGTGCGTGCTTTCGGGGGCCCAGGCGCTCAATTTTTTTCGCAACGTCTGCCGGGCTTGGAAGAGTCGCCAGCGGACGGTGGCGACTTCGGACTCGGTGATCCGCGCGATTTCTGCGTGGCTCAACTGCTCGACGAAACGCAGGTGGACGACGGTGCGTTGGTCCTCGGGCAGAGTCGCTACGGTGCGTCGAACATCAGCGTCCAATTCGCCGTCCTCCTGGACCGCATCGGGCGCGGCAATCGCGGCCATGTGGTCGGTGTCGATCGGTGTGGCGGGCTGTTTTTTGCGCCGGGCATGCAGGCATGTCCGACACGCGATCTTCAACAGCCAGCCGCGAAAATTCGTTCCGGGCTCGAACGTCTCCAGCCGCCGATACGCTTGGAGCAGGGCCTCTTGAGAGAGGTCTTCTGCTTCGTAGCGGTTGGCCGAAAAACTTTGGATGTACCGGAGTACGTGCGGACCGTGGAGCTCGACCAAGGCGTCGAACGCGCTCCGGCTGCCCTGTTGGGCTTCGCGCACCCAGGCGTCTTCGGTTGTTCCCGTGTCATCCATCGTCATTGGTATAAGGCGTATCGGTTCGAAAGCGTTTGGAGAAAAATAAAAATATAATGCGGCACCCAACATCACCGGAGCGTTTGAAAATAATTCTGAAAATTCTTCAAACGTTTCGACGCGAGCCCGCCTTGTTTCTTTCAGTGCAGGACAAACGAACCTTTTTATACGGAGGAGACGGAAATGCGAAAGCAATTGTTGATCAGCGCGCTGGCCTTGGTTTTCTGTGTGACGAGCTGCCCGGAGCTGTTGGCCGCCAGCGACACCGCCGCGCACACGACGCTCGTGAAGGGAAAGAATAAAGAAAAGAAGGCGGACAAAAAGAAGGACAAGGCTGGCAAGAAAGGCAAGAAAGAAAAGAAGGGTAAGAAGGCATTCAACGCTCAAAAGAAGATCGATAAATTCCTCGCGAAGCACGGCTCGGAATTGAAACTGACGTCTGATCAGGAGAGTAAGATCAAAGCGTTGTCCGGTGCGAAGACGAAGAAGGAATTGAAGCACGGCATCAAGAAGATTCTGACGAAGGCTCAGAAGAAGCAACTCAAAGCCGACCACAAAGCCAAACACGGTAAGAAGAATAAGGGCGAGAAGAAGAATAAAAAGACCAAGTAAGCCACGTCAACCGCGTATAAGATCGCACCAGTGGGCATTCCCACTGGTGTAGTCATGTGTGATAGAGCCAGGCAGAGTGCTTTGAATCTGAATTCATGTGAGAGAGTCATGATGAACGTCATCGATCAAAAATTTACGTCCGGACGCAGCCTGACGTGTACCATTGTGGGCCTTATCGCGCTCGTTTGCTTCGCGGCGACTATGCATTCTGCCAGCGCGAAGGAAGCAAAGCGCAAGAAGGATAAAAATGGAGCGAATGACGAGATTCAATGGCACGACTCCGTTCCGGACGCATTGGAGTGGGCCAAGAAGAATAACAAGCCCGTCATGCTGTTGGTCTGGCGTCACAAGGCTGATATTGAAGCAAAAAAGATGTTCGCCTGGCAGGCGCTCGGCGATGCCAGCGAAGTCATGTTCGCGGCCGTGCGCGGCGCGCCGGGAAGTGCGACCATCAGACCACTGGTTCAACTGTCGGGCATCAAATCGACGCCCTGTATTCTCTGGCTGGATGCGTATGGCAATCCGGTCAAGCAGCAGCCCATTCCCGATTCCGTCAATGCCATTGCCGACGTGATCCGATCGTGGCCCACACTGATCGCCGGCATTCAAAATTCGCTCAAAGATAAGGTGTCTCGCGGCGAGAAACTTATCGCCAAGGGCAACTTGCACGACGCCTATGTCGAACTGTCGTCGCTCGCAGCGTACAAGGGACCGATCGCCGAATCGGCTCTGAAAGCCAAAAATAAAGTGACCGAACAGTGGACGCATCTGGCGGAAATGGCTGACAAGCAGCCGCTGGACAGCGCCATGCGCAAGAACATCATCAGCGGTCTGACACGCGAAACGAAAGACACGGATTTCGAATCGGCCATGCAGAAATTGTTGGCGGTCGGAGCCAAGCCTGAGGCATCCGCAACAGTCGCGGTTGCTGATGCCGATAAGCCGAAAAGTTCTGAAGCAGTTCCTCCAGAAAAGCCCGTCACGCCGATGTCGCCGGAAAAAAATAATCCGCCTGCTGTCGCCGTGAATGAGGATCAGTTAGACGTAAACGCAAAAGGAAAAACACTGGCGGACATTTCAGCCGCTCCGGCAAAGCTGCCTGCGTCATCTGAAAGCGGATTGAAACTGAACCTCGATCCGTTGACTTCCGATGCCAACCCGAAAATGAAGGACGCGGCAAAATTACTTCAGAGCGGTATTGAGGCGTATCGGCAAGCTACCGCCGACAGCATGGACCGTGGAACTCGCCGCAACGATTTGCTCAAATCGGCTTACGAGAATTTCAACAAAGGTTCGACGCTGGTTCAGGAAGCCATCGACCAAAAACCGGACCGCACTCTCGAATCTATTCTCCAGGATGTTTCGATGATGATGTATGGCTGTCTGAAGTATCAGAGTTTGTAGGACAACAACGATTGTTCTCTGAGTCGTGATAGTGCGAAAATTCGAAACGGAAATAGCGTAAATAATTGAGAGCCTGTAGAGTGTGAGCATGATCTGTTTTACGCCAATTTGTGGGCATAAACTCACTCTGGAAAATCTCGCATGAACGCACCCTTTCAAATCTCCCGCCGATCGTTTCTCAAGCGCTGCTCCGTGATCGCCGCTGCAACGGGCTTGCCGCTGTGGTTTGTGCAACGCGAAATGCAGGCCGATGAACCGGTCAAGCGGCCCATCGGCCCGAATGATCGTCCGCGCGTTGGTCTCATCGGATGCGGCGGAATGGGGCAAGGGGACGCGCAGAATTCGACACGTTTCTGCGATGTCGTTGCCGTCTGCGACGTGGATCAGTCGCATGTGAATTCAGCCGTGAAACGCTTCACAAAAGAAGGCAAAGCCCCGGCGGCTTATACGGATTTCCGCAAGCTTCTTGAAAACAAAGAAGTCGATGCCGTGATCCAAGCCACACCCGATCACTGGCACACGCTGATCAACATGGCCGCAGCAAAAGCAGGCAAGGACGTGTACGGCGAAAAGCCTCTCACGCTCACGATTGATGAAGGTCGGCACGTCATCAAGGCCGTGCGAGATAGCAAGATCGTATTCCAAACCGGGACTCAACAGCGCAGCGGCGTTCGTTTCCGCCTCGCTTGCGAACTCGTCCGAAACGGGCGTATCGGAAAGTTGAAAGAAGTTCAGGTCATCGTCCCCGCCGGCTTTCGCGCGGGACCGTTCAAGAGTGTTCCCGTTCCCGCCGAATTCAACTATGACTTCTGGCTCGGTCAGGCTCCGCAAGCGGACTTCGTCAGCGAGCGCTGTCACCAGAAATTCCGCTGGTGGTACGACTATGCGGGCGGCCCGGTCACCGATTGGGGCGCGCACCACAACGACATCGCGCGCTGGGGCATTGGGCAAGACGGACCGATCAACATCGAAGCGAAAGTCGTGACGCCTCCGATTGAGGGCGGCTACACGACGCCGAGCGAATTCGAAGCGACGCTCCTGTGGGCCAACGATATCCGCCAAACGGTCAAGACCACGCTCGACGAAGAGTATACCGGCGCAGTCAAAAACAAAGGCGGCCAGCGCAACGGTATCAAATTCATCGGCACAGAAGGCTGGATCTGGGTCAATCGCGACGAGCACACCGCCAGCGACAAGAAACTTCTCCGCGACCCGCTGCCCGAGACGGCCGTCCGCTTCCCCGTGAGCAACGATCACATGGGCAATTTTGTCGACTGCATCCGAACGCGCAAAGATCCCGTCGCGAACGTCGAAACAGCCCACCGCTCCGCGTGCATCGGCCACTTGATCATCATCGCGCTGCGCACCGGCCTTAAATTGCAGTGGGATCCTGAAAAAGAAGTCTTCACCGGCGAAGGCGCTACGGAAGCAAACAAACATCTCGCCCGCGAAATGCGCAAGCCCTACGACTACAGCTTTGCCGGATAAGCAATTATCCCAAACCACTGAGGCAGACGCAGCATTGCTTTTTCACGAAAACAATGCTGCGTCGCGTCGTTTGCATCGACAATTAACCCATCCACATCCCCATTCCCACAAAATCACATCGTGCCTTCAGCCGCTTTAGCGGCGCAAGTTCTAGTAGCCGTGGGTGTAGCGAGCGAAGCAAACAAGCCCACGGAACCGCCACCCCGAATCAGCCCAGCAGCGTAGCTGCGAAACCAAGCCCGTATCAATCCTCATTCCCATACAATCACATCGTGCCTAAATTTCGTGGAGCCGAACGCCGTTCCCGCTCACCCTCTCATCAAAAACCTCTCCCATTCCCACTTAATCACATCGTGCGACTTTAACTCACAAAGTCGATCAAAAGGATATATTATATCAATAGACTCTTATCGCTTATTTCAATGAAACACCCACCTATACAACGAACTTGCTCGTCCATTTACAATCGATTTTTTAAGAATTCGAGTCAGATGGACGACTGTCCCAAAGTCTCATACGATAAGAATGCGTTCTCTGTCGAGGAGTTACATACGTGCTTGAAAATCATGTGTCCGTAACTCAGAATTTTAGTCATGGTCGGTATGCACTGGTGCATCATTTGCTATGTAAATTTTGATGAAGTGTCGATCATATGATGTATATAATGGAGTAGGATATAGTGCGTGCACGATGTGCATGTTGATTTCGGAGGCCCATACCATGTTTGCAAAATCTGTCCCTACACCATCCCCCCCCCCCGCATGGCATGACCCTGATCGAACTCATGGTGGCGATGTCGATTCTCGCCATCGGAATTCTCGGATCAATGTCCGCGCTGATATCCATCTCCGCCCTTGAAACGGCCAACCATGACGACTTGATCGCCGTCAATATTTCGCGCCAAAAACTCGCCGAGATTCAAACCCAATCCTTTCAGACCATTTTCACGTTCTACGGTCCAAACGGTGCTCAAAACTCTTTCCCTGTTACGCCTCTTCCCAATGGCACCGGAAAACTCGTCTTTCCAACCAACGCCGCTGGCGCCTTGGACGAGACCATCAACGATACCGATCTCGGTATGCCCATGGATTTGAATTCAAACGGTTCTGCCTCCGACACGGACGTCTCTACCTCGTACAAATTACTGCCGCTCCGAATTGAAATCAGCTGGGACAGTTCCGTCGGTCGCCGGGAATTCAAACTCAACACCATGATGGTGCAAACGAAATGAAAAACATCCTCCATCCCCTTCGTAAACGAGCCCGTGGTTTCACAGTGATTGAAATCATGATCGCCTCTGGAATCTTCACCGTGCTCATCGGTGCCACGACAATGGCGATGCAGCAAAGCATGCTGGGTGTAGCGTGCGCCTCGCTCGAAGGTGGCATGGATGCCAAAGGCTCGGATATTCTTGAATTGATGGCCAAAGAATTGAAAGACTCCGGCTCCAAATATGCCAACTTCGCCATTGATGCCAACGGCCAATCCATTACGTTTGCACGCAGCACCGGCTACACCGCTGGCAATACCGTTTTTGGTAATCAAATCCGTTACTACACCAGTACCGATGCAAATGGCAACCGGTATCTGGCGCGAGATGAGATTGTCGGCGGAACAGCACAGACCACTATTTTATCGAACCAATTATCCTCAACCGCCACATCGGTGACAGCCGTCAAAGGCATTAACGGTCCCGGTTACAACGTGTCCGTGACAGGCGTCAATTTTACCCGCACTGCCGCCCATGTCGTCACGATCACCTTAATTCTGCAGCAACGCAATGACCTGTTGATCGCTAATTCTGCCACAGGCGATAACACCATGACGATCATTTCCCAAGGCAGTGTGCAACTGCTCAATGAACTTTAAACGCTCGAACGCCCGACCTTTCAGGAGGTATGCCATGACCACACGATCTTTCATCTCAACCAAACGACCCAAGGGTACAGCCCTTGTCGTCGTGTTTCTGGTTTTGTCATTGCTCATGTCAATGATCATCGCCTTGTTGCAAATGACGGTGGCCAACGCCTCCCTGGTGGATAACACACGCGACCGCTATCAGGCCTTGCTTCTCGCTCAGTCCGGTATCAGCCATGCCATCGCCGAACTCAACGCCAATCGAACACTCGGAAGTGGTGCCTCTCACACCGTGGGTAGTCCGACTATGCAATGGGGTATTCAAAAAAATTACACCGTCAGCACGGTCCGTAACGCGGATGGCACGTTGACCATCACCTCCATCGGCACCTACCAGTACGCGCAATACGGCACATCCGATCAATACCATTATTCGTCAACGGGAAACTCGTCCATTATAGTCTTCGATCCTCAAGTCCATCGTAAGCTCGTTGCAATCGTCACCTTCCCTCAAACCGCCGGTGTTTTTTCAGCCGGAGCGTTCGGAAAATCCGGGGTCACGTTGACCGGTGTGGCGCAGACCGATTCATTCAGTTCCGCACTCGGCACAACCTATGCAGCTCAGGTCGCAGCAGCAGGCGGCAAAGATATCTACGATGCCACTGTCGGCGCAGGTGGAAATGTCGGCAGCAACATGAATATCAACGGCGTCGGAAACATCATCGTTCACGGCAACGCCACCCCCGGCCCGGGTATGGCGGTCAGCCTGACCGGTGGAGCCACCGTCACCGGCAGCACAACTGCCGCAGCCGCTTTGTATGACACGCCGTCATACATTTATTCACCGCCTAGTGGACTCACAGCCATGAGCTACTCCGGCAATAACACTGTCACGATTGCCGCCGGCAATTACCGTTTCGCCAGTGATTTTAAACAAACCGGCGGCACGGTCACCTTTGCTGCAGGAATAACCAATATCTATCTCGACAGTGGTTTAAAGCAAAGCGGCCAGGGTCTAATCGTTCTCGCTGCAGGTGCAACAGTCAACATCTATCAGGACAAAGACGGAAGCTTCGACATGGCCGGACAGGGTTTGACCAACAACACCCAAATTGCCAGCAGTTTCAACGTCGTCAGTGCCAGCATTGGGACAGTTAACGTCACCGGACAGGGAAATATCTACGCAACGGTGTATGCTCCTGATGCGTCCGCCAAAGTGGCGGGCAATGGCGAATTCTTTGGCGCGGTCATTGCAGATACGGTAACATTGAGCGGCCTTGGCGAATTCCATTACGACACCGCCGCAACCTCGCCCGGCATCAAAACGACCGTCACCCTCGTGGCCTCTTGGGAAGTGGACATGTAAGCATGCAAATCAACCAGTTCGTTCGACTCTGTCTTTGACTCTGCCTTTTCGTGTGTTCCGCGTGCGGAGCCGCCGAGGCGGGATCAGAAAAAAAAGAAAACAATACTCGCCCTTCAACAGAAGCCGCGCCTGTAAGCTCAGCATCTGCGTCATTACCCGCGCAACTCAAAATCGACACGGAGGAAACGGCTGCGCTCACAGCCAAATTGGTTGGAGGCGGAGCCACGTCCGCGCCTGCGCTCTTCAAATCGTTGACCGCACCAGCAACACCATCGAATGCTACTGAGCGCATCGCAACCATCCGAGCACTCGCGCGACTCGGTAATAAAGATGCGGTCCCCATTCTCGTCGACGTCGTGAAATCCCCTCCGTTTTTGGAAGAAGCCGAAGAAGCGTGGACCGCGCTAGGGCAACTGGCCGGCCCGGAAGTCATCGGCAATTTGATGTTCATTCTTGAAACGCCGCTCGACATGCCTTACCGCAAACTGGTCGTTCAGGTCGCAGCAATGAAAGCTCTAACTGATATTTCCGCGCGCGAAGGCGGCTCCATTGAATTCGTGCAACTGTGCTCCAAGCGCCGTATGAAAGCCTCACCCGCCGAACGCCTGCACATGGTCGAAGTGTTGCAGAAACTTGACACCAACGGCTCGCGCAACCTGCTCCTGTCTCTGCTCAGCGATCCCGACGCCAACGTCAAACGGGTGACGCTTGCAGCCATCACCCGAGCCGACGATCCGCAACTGATCGGCAAAGTCCTGACCTTCCTGACCAGCCCCAATCCGCAGCTGAAGAAAGAAGCCGTCCTTGCACTCGGTCGCTGCAAGTCCCTCGCATCCGTCCCGGCATTAATCAATCTTATCGACTCATCCGATTCTGGTATGAGGGCGACAGTCATCGGTGCGCTGCGTTCCATCACGGGGCGCGCATTCGCCTCCACGGACAACGCCAAATTATGGATCGAAGCAGAAACGGCTGACGGTGAACAACGCCTGGCCGTCATGCAGGACATGCTCAAGAACGAATCGCTGATTCTTGCACCCATGTTGGTCGAAGAGATCGGAAAACTGGTCCTCCTGCGAGACAAGGAAACCATGCACCTCCGCTCGCTGGCCAACCACACTAATTTTCGCGTCCGAGCCGCCGCTTGCACCGTGCTGGGACAGGCAACGCCGAATCTGCAAACAATCGGAATTCTGATTGGGAAATTGGGTGATTCATCCGAAGTGGTGACTGCAAGCGCATGGCGATCGCTGAAATCGATGACCGGCCAGACGCTGCCGAACAAATACGAAGCGTGGAATCAATGGTTCATGAAGCGCGGGTAACGCGCTTCATCAAGACGAAGGGTGCGAATGAGAAATCCCGAGGAATGTGAAAAGCTGGTTCGAGAAGTCGAACTGGAACAGATCGCGCAACGCAATCGAAACCCGTCCCCTTCCCCCGGTGCGGCACTCCCGCGCGCGCGCGGTAACGTCGTGCCCAATGTCATCCCGGCCTACCTCGAAAAGCACATCCCGAAACCCAAACCCAAGCCTGTAAAACTGCCTGTCGCCTATCTTTTAATTCCCGTCATTCTGGTGCTGGGCCTTGGTGGTACCATTTTCCGGTACCAATCCGCGACGACCGCGCAAATGGTCGCAAGCGCTGTCCCGTCAACTCCCGGAGCCGTCATCGTGCCCGCATCGGGTGCGACGAAGTGGGATGCCGTCGCCGGAACGGCCCGCGACTCAGGATTCCGACGCTCCGTTCAACAGGCGCTCGAAAACCGGTTGCGCCCACCAGGCTTGCTCGAATCCATGATGGGCAACCAGAAGATCGACTGGCTGAAAATGAGTAACCTCGAAGCCCCGCCCAAAGGCGCTCAACCGTTGATCCTCTACGTCGTATTTTTTACATTGATGGATGACGCCACGGAAAAACGTTGGCGCGACGCCGGGATGTTCAAAAGAGAAGGGGTCGTCGCCACGCCATTCGTCCGGCAGGTCGCCATCACCAACAGCGACACACTCAACAACCTCCTGGACTGGCATGTCGAAGGCGTCCTGAAAAAATACCCAGGCGCAAAATAAACGAGTGAATCACTGCAAAGAGCCCATTACTTTGAAAGAGTAAAGAAAATACCGTCGGACCGGAATTCAGGTGTATAAATCCACATGAAAACCTGCCCCATTACTGGCTGGTCACACGGCATCACTGTTTTCATCATTTCAACAATGTTGATGCACCCCGCCGTTCGCGGCGTCGAAATCGTCAAAGACGGCAAGGCCCTCGGGACGATCATCATCGATGAACCTGCAGCAGTGGAGCGCGACATTCCCAAAGGCAAAAAAGGCGCGGCCAAGCCAGTACGTGGATCCAAACACGATGATGCCTTCGCTGCGGACGTGCTTGCCAATTGGATCGAAAAAATCACCGGTTCGAAGTTGCCCGTTGCTCGAACCGCCCCCGCCGATGGCATCGCAATTTATGTCGGCACCGCAGCCGTCAAAGCCGGACTGAAACTCGACGCGATCGAAAGCCCCAGCCACGAAGGCGTGCGCATCGTCGTTGAAAACAATCGCATTTTAATCGGCGGACAGACCTGCACAGGCGGCGAATCAGAAAGCGCGCCAACGATCAAAGCCGTCTGCCGTTTTCTGGAAGAACTTGGATGCCGCTACTTCATGGACTCGCCGCTGGGCGAAGTGTATCCAACCTCGAAAACGCTCTCGGTCGCAGCATGCGACATCTCCGAAGCGCCGGGATTCATGTACCGCAATCCCAAAGGCCCCAGTTGGCTCGGCGCGAATTCTGTCCTCTGGCGAATCTGGAATGGCCAAGGTGGCGTCACCATGAGCCACGCCCATTCCTGGGGCAACTACGTACCCAATTCGCTCGCCGATGCGCACCCTGATTTTTTTGCGATGGGAGCCGACGGCAATCGCGTGGCGAAGGGCTGGCTCTGCACATCCAACCCTGCGTTGCTAACCTATTTCGCAGATCAGGTCCTCGCTCGGATCAAAGGCGGTAACCTCCATCCATCCCTGTCGCCGACCGACGGTCGCGGCTATTGCCAATGTGCCGCGTGCAAAGCGCAGGACCACCCGAACGAAATCGAGCCCTCGTCCGGAACGCTCAGCATGGCGCCGCGATACGTCGATTTCTTCAATTCCATCGGCGCAAAAGTCGCGCAACAATCGCCGGAATCGATCTTGAGTTTTTATTGCTACGCCGACTACACCCAGCCGCCCGCAGGCATCACCTGCGCACCGAATCTCTGCGCGTTCATCGCCCCTATCCGTTACTGCCGTCTGCACAGCATGGACAACCCGATGTGTGCGTCGTGCCAGCAGGAAAAAACGATGATCGAAGGCTGGGCCAAAGCCGCGCGTAAGATCGGTTATTACGAATACAATTACGACCTCGCCGAAGCCACAGTGCCGACCTCGCGCCTCTCTATTTTGAAACACGACATTCCATATTTAAAAAACAAAGGCTGCGTCGCGCTCACCATTGAAACGCTGTCGAACTGGCATATTTACGGCCCGCAGATCTATCTCGCCGTGCGACTCGCCTACACGCCCGGCGCGAATGTCGACGCGATCATGGATGACTACTTCATGAAATTCTTTGGCCCCAACGCAGGACCGATCATGAAAGAATATTGGATGGGCATCGACGCAGCCCAAACGAAACTCAATTGCCATTCCGGCAGCTTCTTTGCAATCCCGCTGCTGTACACGCCGGAATTCCTGGCGCAGTGCCGGGAGCGGATCAAGCGCGCTACGGATGCCGCCGCCACAGACCCGCACTACGCCGCACGAGTCGCGGTTCACGCAGAAGGCTTCAAAAGCGCCGACGAGTACATGCAAATCGTGAACGCGATGAACGCCGGGAATTTCGCCGAAGCCAAAAGCGTCTTCACCAAAATGACCGCGCGCCTCGATCACCTCGCTGGCGTTGGTTACGCGAACAAAGAATACGCGACGTCCTACCTCCGCCGCTTCGTGTCAAAATCCATCGACATCGGTGCCGCAGCAACAGCCGCTCCGAACAAACTGGTCTCCGTTCTTCCCGACGAATGGCGCATGACCTACGACGATCCCGGCACAGGCCTCGAAGCCGGTTTCGCCAAGCCCGATTTCGACGACAGCGCCTGGAAACGCGTCGCAACCTTCAGCAAAACCCTCGACGCGCAAGGTCTGCCCGACAAAATGAGCGTGATGTGGTACCGCACAACCATCACCGCACCAGCTCAACGCCGCAAACTCGCGCTGGTCTTCACACAAGTAGACGGCGCATCGGAAGTCTTCGTAAACGGCGTAAAAGTCGGCGAGTCACTCAAACGCAACCTCCCCTTCGAAGTAGACATCACCCCCGCAGTCCACGACGGCACAAACAGCATCGCAGTCCGAGTGGACCACACCCGAATGACGGAGCTCTTTCTAGGCGGAATAATTCGCCCAGTGCTGCTGGTAGACAAGTAATAAGGTGACTTAAACTACGAAAGAATTAAGCAGTGGCAATTCACCCTGGATATAAGTGAAAGGGTGCACAGTATTTTTAATGAGTGCTCTGTCACTGAATTCAGATAAACATTGTTACGACTACGCTGGTTTACAACACATTGTGTAAAGCAAAAATGAAAATTATAAATTAGAATATATTTTTCCAAGGCATTCGTGCGTTTGGATTAGCGCAATAATAATAATGCCAATGTTCCGCATAAGAAGAAGTTGATAAAGGAACACGAGATTGGAAATAAAGTACTCCACTTACATGCGGAGAATCATTGAATATACCGTATTTGGCATTTTGTAGGGTGTCGATTAACTGCTCATCGCGCAAAGAGGTCGCAAGGCTAAGACAAACAGCAATTACAAATGGCAGGTTCTTTCGATCAATAACGTTTTGGTATGTAACTTTTTTTTTGCGTATCGCGTCATAAAGCGTTACCGCTCTATCACCATCGTACTCGATTCTTTCGTTATTTAGTTTCTTTGTTACCTCAGCCGAGGGGTCAATACTCACAACTTCGACAATAGCACAATAAGGTTCATTAGTAAGCACCCAATCAGGTGTAAGTCCATCAATATTTTGTTCGTATCGTGGCCCATATTGAGAACGGGCAAAAAGCCCGCCCAATACAACTTCAAAAAATGTGTGCCGTCCTTGGCTATTCGATTCTTGACATTTTAATTGAGAAATAATTGCTGCTGTGTCGTTCGGGTCAAAATAACCAAGATTCCAGTTAAGCTCATTATTTATCCTTTCGGTCCAACTTTCGACAATTTTAGGATACTTCAACGCCTCCGGTTCGTTGAATATCATTTCGATAACAGTCTTTGTATCCATGTATGCGACTTCCTTAGGCCTATTTCCAGTATCATGATGGTTGTGTCATATTTATCGCACTATAAATATATGTCTTTTTAAAACTCACGCCTTTAAATACTCAAACACAAAGGTTAAACATTTAATACATGCATCAACATGTCAATTTTAACGGGTTGTATCACCCATGCCAGCACCAGCAATACAAAATAAATGCAATATTAGCCCAGGAACAAATAATATTATGTATCCGATCACGACAATAACGAACCACGCAAGGCCATTAAGCAATTGACCTTTATACATTTGACCTAAACCTGGTATTAGAAAGCTTAAAACCATTGCAACACCTGCGCTCCATCGCTGCTCTTTTTGACCACCGCCAATTTGATTATTTACAACTACATTTACATTTTGTTGCGGTGCCAGTGCTTGAGGTTGTAAATAGCCATATCCTTGGTTGTGAGCTAAATTATTTGTGTTTCGTCCGTCAATGAATTCATTGCAATGTTTACATTTTATTGCCGTAATCAAAATAAGTTCAGAACAATAAGGACACGGGATGCGATTATCTGTTGCAAGCGCGTTTGATGCGTGACTCTGCGCTACTAAGATTTCACGTGGTTCTTCAGAATCAATGTATTCGTTGTTATGGGAATTGTCATGTGACAATTGGGGTGCCTGAGAATGCTCTTGAATGGAATTTTGTCTCAACGGCACTTCTTGAACAGCATTGCAGTAACGGCAACGCCCTTTCTTCCCAGTTGCATTTTCTGGTGCATGAACAATTTGACCGCATTGCGTGCATTGAAAGCTGATTAACATTGCTACGTCCCTTTTGTTTAAATGTACTGCGAAGCGTAATTAAAAGAGATCAAAAGAGATCAGGGGAAAGTGCACTCAACTATTGGTATAGAAAACAAGTAACAGAGCACTACGTTTAAATCGTAAGTGCTCTGCCACCAGAATTCGTTTCGTCCCTTCCGTCTATTTCGTGTTCAATTGCCCTAGCCGTTTTCGCGTAAATTCGCGCAAATTCGCGGTAAAAAAATACCGTTCACCATCATCCCGCCGCGTTCAATTTCACGCTCGGATCATCAGCGATATTCACCCACACATGGACATGCGGTGTCCCTCGGAAGTGCCACACAAACGCCGGGCCTTCCAAGCGCCATGTGTCCCAAACGCGGTCATTGCCGAGGTCGTCGTCTGTGTAAAACGCCAGCGAGCATTTATCCAATCCGCCTTGTTTTTTCAGACAAGCCTCGACGCTTTCGCGGTCGGAGTTGCGGTACGGTTCGACCAGTTTCTCCAGCGTCTTTTGCACCACAGCTTTTTGATCAGCGGTCAATTCTGAAATCGGAATTCCGGCGTACGGGCTCTCGCGGAATGCCACAGCGGCCTCTTCAGGCTGCTTCGATACTTCTGCTTTCGAACGCTGTTTGCCATCGAGAATCTCGTAGACTTTGTTGGCCTGCAGGGCCTGTTCCCAATACACATTGTTCGGATGACCGGGCTTTTCATTGAAACCGCTGGCGGCGTGACCGTAGAAGATCGGCCCGCCGAACGCCGCGTGATCCGTCGAATGCCCATCGCAGCGCATCGTCATGTGCCGACCTGTCATCACGAATTCGAATTTGCCGTCTCCAGGTTTGCCAAAGATGGCAATGTTCTGCTGGTTGCCAAATCCGCCCGCGTCGTCTTTCAATTGCTTGTCAATCTTGGGTTGCCATTCCGGCTGGACGATCCCTTCGAAAATATCGCGAACCAACAACCGCTGCGGAGCCGTAAAGAAATCGCTGTTGATCACCGGCTTGGTAATATGCCAATTATTCGATACCCGAGTCCGCAGCAACCCACGATTCGGGTCCATGTAATCCCACGCAAAACACACTTCCTTCTTCTGCGCTTCGGTCAGCGAATCGAACAGCGCTTTGACCGCCGTTTCGGGAACCTTGACTTTATCATCAGCTCGCACCAGTCCGCCAAGCGGCGCGGTTCCGGCAGCAATCGCCGCTCCCAACGCCGTCACCAAAAACCGTCGACGATCCGGCGCATGGCCGCGGTCGTCACAATCATGACACGTTTCGCGAGTGTTCAGAGGTCCTGTCATGACGTCATCTCCAAAAAGAGTGTGAGCAGGGATCGAGTCGGATGCTGATTAAATACTACACTTATTTCCGGCAAGGAGTGCGAAAAAAAAGTCCCATTTAAAACAACAGTGTCAGCGCACTCGCCATAATGAAGCGGGTGCCCTGACACTGTAGGTGCAGAAAACGAAGTACCTCAATCGTCTTGTATTATTCAAACGGATTCGGAACGCCTTTGGTTGCGTCGGGCTTCTGGGCTTTGTCTGTCGGGGCGTTATCGCCTTTGCCCTTGCCACCGAGTTTGCCGCCGGGGCCATCGCCCTTGGCTTCGCGCATGGCTTTCATTTTTTGCATTTGTTCAGGCGTCAGAATTTCTGCGATCTTCTTGATGAAGTCGCCGTGTCCACCTTCGCCTTTGGCGATGCCGCCCTTGCCGCCTTCTTCGCCGAGCATTTTCTTGCGCAGTTCTTTCATGCGGTTTTCGTCACCGGATTCTTTCGCGGCTTTCATTTCACGCATCGTTTCGCGCATTTCAGGATTGTTCTTAATCTTGTCCTTGATCGCACCCGTATCGTGGCTGGCTTCGAATTCTTTTACGAGTGCCTTCAATTTGGTGACTTGCGCCTCAGTCAAATCCAATTCTTTCCGTGCTTCAATAATGTGCTGAAGCGGTCCACCCGCCATCGCCGCGCCGCGTTCAAACGCTCGCGCAGTACCCGTCGCTGTGCAGACCACTGCTACCATTGCCAAGCCCGTCATCCATCCGCGTGTATTCATCATTCGCTCCT
Source organism: Planctomycetota bacterium (assembly GCA_037129555.1). GTDB lineage: Bacteria > Planctomycetota > SZUA-567 > H5-PLA8 > H5-PLA8 > JANXLS01. The sequence goes on along the minus strand of JBAXUS010000053.1, from coordinate 2,736 downwards.
TTAAAATATCGTGAGGTTCATTCGTCGCGGCGGTACTTGAATCTATTCGTTCCCGCCGCCGATTCGGTTCAGTTCCAATCAAGTAGTACTCTATCACCTTACTTTTCTTCCTTCTTTTCTTCCGGCTTTTTGTCTTCGGGTTTCTTTTCTTCCGGCTTCTTCGCGTCGCCGCCGCCTTCTTTTTTGCCCTTCTTACCGTCGCCGCCCTGAGCCTTCTGCATTAATTCCTTCGCCTTGGTCTTCTGTTCGTCGGTCAGAATGCCCATCGGTCCTTTGGCCATGTCTTGTAACTTGGCTTTTTGATCAGCCGTCAGACCCAACTCGTCGGCGTGTTCCAACAGCATACCGGGAAGGTTCTTGCCGCCGCCCTTGGGCTTATCGCCATCCGCCGCGCGGACGCTCGTGAACGCACTCAACACCACAACCAATCCCAGCGTGTAGACAATCTTGACACTCATGTTGCATTCTCCTTCAAAACGTGCGGGATTTCCGAACACGTAGCCCCATTAAACCGTCACTGAATAGACATTACGCAGATCGTGTGCCGGACTGAATTTGCTTCGGGTGGCGCCGTCCGTGCTGCATTCATTATTTAACCATATCCCGAAACCCGTTAAATAGTGCCGCGCGTCGGACCGTTGCGGCATCGGATTGTGATTTCGAAACGTAAGACAGGAAGACCAACGCCATTTCGTCGTTCGTTTCATGCCCCCATTTAACGGCCTTCGGCGGATTGCTTGGATTGCGCGGGTTATCAGCTGAATTATCGTACGTATACTCGAACGCGATATTGGTGCCTTTGGGCAGTTTCATCGGCGTCTTATAGAGGTACTGATCCTGCCAACTGAAATCCCAATCTTTGATCCAGATCATCGATTTTTTTGAACCGTCCGGGAGCGTTGCGGTGACTTTCATTTCCTTGCACAAGTAGTGCGCGTGAGGCGTCAGTCCGACGACTTCCGCATCAATAGGAACGGTGAAATCTTTAGTGACTTTGTAGTTTGTCGCGCCGGCTGCAATGTCAATTTTGCGGCTGCCAATGGGAATCGACGCAACGACTTTGTCCGGCGTTTTCTTGGTAAAATAAAGCCCGAGCGTCGACTGCTCCTGCTCCTCTTTTCCGGATGGATGGAAGTGAATTTGGATGACGAGATCGCTGCCCTTTTTAACGAGCTTACCCATGCCATCGGGAAGCGGGCGCGGAGTATAACCGGGCGCCCATCCGCCAAGACCTCCAGTTGGAACGAAGCCTGGGCTGCCGAAACTTTCGAAACCAGGCTTGCCGTCAGCGGATGTCTTCTTCGCAGCAACGCCGTTCGAATCGAGGAAGAAGAGCGCATGATGAACGATCTTCCGATTGCCTGGTCGGAAGTCGATGGCGGATACATACGTATCGGCGTCAAGCTTCAGTGGAATCACGAAGCAGCGGAAGACATCGCGACCTTCAGCTTGAAGCGTGAACGAGTCAGGCATTTTCACGACCAAATCCGGCTCGCCCAATTTCCAGCCATCGGTGAATTTCGGAGCTGCAGGCAAATCCGCAGCGACTCCTTCAGGCGCTCCGTTGTCTGCCCAGTTCTTGATCAGAGCCAGCTGGTCGGTCGTCAATCGGCGTTCGTCGAGGAACTCGCCGTGTCCGGGTTCGGCTTTCCATGGGGGCATATAGCGACTTTGCGTGACGCGCGCGAGTTGCTTGGCACGCTTTGATGCGTCTTGATACGTTATTAAATCAAACGGCGCGACTTCGCCTGGACGGTGACAGCCAGTGCAATTCTGAAACAGAATCGGCGCGATGTCTTTATTGAACGTGACAGAATTTTCAGACGCACCAAGCCACGTTGCGCTGAGAGTGACAACGATCAAGATGCACAGTCGATTGTTCATAAGAGTCTCCTCGTTCGGGTATGTGATCAGAAACGGCTTGATAACTCCGCGTTAATTCTTGTGTGGCGGTTCGCTTTTCGGCAACGGAATAAAGCAACCGACTGCCGGACCTCCGGCGGGTGGAGCCGGGGAGCCTGACGCCAGCGCCGTCAATGCCGCGCGCAAATCGCGAACCGTCGCTTCTGGCCGGCGTTTTCCAAAATCAGCATAGAGGTTGTCGATTCGCCCGAGATACAACAGCCGCTCACCCGCGCCGACAATCGCGACTTGAGGCGTGACGGTGGCACCCAGTTTTTGAGCAAGACGGTTTGTCGGATCAAGTAGTACCGTGCTTTTCAGACTGTACTCGCGAGCGTGTTGTTGGGCCGTTTGAACGGTGATCGTCGGATCAGTGTGGACGATGTAAAAAGTGAAGCCTTTGGCTTCAAAGTCGGATCGAATGCGCTCGATTTCTGGTGCATACGCATTGCAGATCGGACAGTCGTGAAGAAAGAAAATCAGCACCGTGAATTTGGTTTTATCATCAGCTTTTAGAGTGAGCGGAGTCTTGATGGTACCGTCAGAGGCTTTCAATTCAATCAGAGCATCGGCGGAGCGAATTGAAAGAGTCGCAAGACAGGCCGCCAGAATGAAAATCGATCGGATCGGATGGATCATGGTCGCGTGTCGCATACAGCGTAATGCGCTCCAGCCTCTGATGCTTTTCCCCGCACTCACCGCAGGAAAACTCAGCATACGAACTGCATTCGATGCTGCAAGAGGACTATACGCATCTTTCACGCCAATCAAGAAAACTAGTGTAGTGCTTCACTCTGATTGCAGTTTTTGAAGCTTGGCCCGTGCTCGCCTCAC
>JBAXUS010000529.1:0-1613 GCA_037129555.1 Planctomycetota bacterium | reverse complement strand
TAGTCTTATCTGCCGCATGCGTTGGGAAAACAAACGCACACGTGGCAGCGATGAGGCAAAAAGCAATGAGCGATTTCATAGAGGAATTCCGTGATGTTATTGAGCTGATAATGTGGGATACACCGCTTTCCTACTCCTTCATTGCAGCGGACGAACGAAACTTCGGAAGCAACGGGTCTTGGGTCTGCTCCATCCATTTCAGCATCCCCGCGCGCATCTGCTTCATCTGCTCATGATAGGCCGGATCGGCACTCAAATTGTGCAATGAATTTGGATCCGCAACGACGTCGTAAAGTTCCTCAACCGTTCGATGCACCAGCACGTCCACGCGTTCGGCAATCGGCTTTTGTGTCGCGGCGGCTTGCTGCATGGCTTTGAATGTCAATCCAGCCAACGCCTCAGAATAGTAGCTGGTTTTTCCGTCCGACCAGCCATTAAAAATATACCCAAAACGAGAGTCCTGAACACAACGCATCGGATACGCCTTGCGCCCGGACGTATCGTTGTAACAGGTAAAGACACGCTCGCGACCGGCTTGTTTTTCGCCGTTGAGGACGGATAGAAATGACCGTCCGTCCGTATCAGGCGGAATGGGCATTCCTGTCGCTTCTAAAATCGTCGGCATGAAATCAATTCCCGAGATGAAATGTTCTCGGTCAACAACGCCCGGCTTCACTTTCCCCGGCCAGCGCACGAGCCACGGTGTGCGGGTGCTGGACAGGTAGCAATTGCTTTTGGCGAAGGGCATGGAAATGCCGTTATCACTGACAAACATCACCACCGTAGTCTCAGCCTGCCCGGACTCTTTAAGCGCTCGCAGGATTTCGCCAATCGTCTGATCACAGCGATGCACTGACGAGTAATACTGCGCCATTTCTTTTCGCACGTCTGGCAAATCCGGAAGGAATCCCGGCACGGTAATTTCATCCGGCGTATAGACTCGACTCGGTGACGGATACCCGAGGTTCTTCCGACCTTCGCTCCCAGCAAATGGCCGATGCGGATCGTGCGAATTGGCCATCAGGAAAAATGGCTGCCCGACCGTTTTCGCCTGTTGGATAAAGTCTTTGGTGAACTGAAAATATTTGGCGGGATCGCGACCATCACCCAACTCGGCTTGGTCGTGTAAAAAGTGCCATGGGAACTTTTCAGGTGGCTTGAGGTGGATCGCTTTGCCAAGAATTCCCGTCTGGTAGCCTCCTGCTTTAAGGACTTCCACCAACGTCGGCACACCCGCGCGAACGGGATAAAAACCGGTCGCGCCGTTGTGATGCGGATAGCGTCCGGTCATGATACATTCACGGCTCGGCTGACACACCGCCACCGTCACATGCGCCTGCTGAAACCACATTCCTTCAGTCGCCAGTCGGTCAAGATTCGGGGTGATATCCGGCACTCTGCACCCGGTGAATCCCGGCGAATCATAGTTCATGTCATCAGCTGTGATGAGCAAAACGTTGAGCTTGGAAGGAACCGCACCTTCACCAGCATGACCAGCCCGAATCATTATATGGAGCGCAACAGCGAACAACACACAGATCAACAGTGTCGTTTTGAAAGTGGAGTTCGCTTGCATATATGAGGCCTCGTGTTGTTCGGTAGCGTTTAAATGT
>JBAXUS010000528.1:0-1617 GCA_037129555.1 Planctomycetota bacterium | reverse complement strand
TAAACCCATTCCGTTAGCAGCCCGTCGAAACCCACGCGCGTTTCTGCGAGGATTCTGTCGCCGCTGCCAGCACCGCTTGGGTCTTCGCTGCGTCGTCGAAATCAGGTTGCATCTTCTTGAAATTCCCGTCGCCGATCGCGGTCAGAATATCGCTGGCCTGGTTGATGAACGTGTGTTCGTAACCGATGATGTGCCCGGCTGGCCAGTAGGCTCCGGCGTACGGATGGTCGCCTGTCGTCGCGCTGATTTTCACCCAGCCTTGTTCGCGACCCTTCACGCTCGCGTCGTAGAATTCCAGCCAGTTCATGTCTTCGAATTCAAACTTGATCGCGCCCTTTTCACCGTTGATTTCGATCTTGCTGCCGTTCTTGTTGCCCTGAGCAAACCGAGTCGCTTCGAACGTCCCGACTCCGCCGCCGCCCAATTTCGCCAGCATGATCACGGCGTCGTCGACGGTCACTTTCGCCATCTCGACTTTGCCGCCCGCTTGGTTCGTTGACGCGCTCAATCCGCCGACCATGTTCCCGGTCGGACGCTCTTTGACGAACGTTTCCATGTGAGCGACGACATCCGTGATTTCTTCGCCTGTGATGTACCGAGCCGCGTCAATAATATGAGCGTTCAAATCGCCGTGCGATCCCGATCCTGCGACATCGGCGTTCAAGCGCCAGATCGCCGGGAAGTTTGGATCGATGATCCAGCTCTGCAAGTACACCGCGCGAACGTGGAAGACTTTACCGATGCGGCCTTCCTGCACCAACTGGCGCGCGAGCGACAGCGCCGGGACGCGGCGGTAGTTGTACCATACCGTCGTCAATTGGTTCTTGGCTGCGTGAGCCGCCGCGACCATGCGCTTCGCTTCGTCCATGTTCATGCACATCGGCTTTTCGCAGGCCACATGCTTGCCGGCTTCCAACGCTGCAATCGCGATTTCAGCGTGGTTGTTGTTCGGCGTGCAGATGTCGATCAAATCAATATCCGGGCGCGCGATCAGCTTGCGCCAATCCGTCTCAACGCTCTGCCAGCCCCAGGTGCTCGCAAATTCCTTGGCGCGTTCTTCATTGCGCCCGCACGCCGCAGCCTTCACGGCTTTGACCGGCGTGTTGAAAAAATGCCCGACCTGGCTCCACGCATTCGAATGCGCCTTGCCCATGAATTGTGTGCCGATGAGTCCGACGCGAAGTTCTTTCTGTACCATGTGAAACGAATTCCTTTATTCAAAAAAAGGCCCCGGCGCGAGAGGCGGACAGACGGGATTGAATGGCGCTTCGCGCAGCAAGCGCCGATGAAACAAATCGGTTAGTCGCCGTCAATTTATCGGCGTCGGTCTAAAAATCCACGTCAATGTCATATGACTCGACTACACCTCGGAAGCGTGACTGTGCATCTAAAACGTAATCACATCATCCAACCGGCACAACGACACCACCCGCGCCATGCGTATCAGCGTCTTCTTCCGGTTCACGCGCGTTCCCAGTGCTTTCGTTTCGTGCGTGTAATATTCTTTCGATGTCTTTGTGTCCGACGTGTCGTGAGCGTCCAGATTCGTCAGGACTAAAAAATCTCCACCCGCCGATTCCAGATTCCCGATGTACACGTAATGCGAATCCGTATCGA
>JBAXUS010000527.1:0-1617 GCA_037129555.1 Planctomycetota bacterium | reverse complement strand
TAAACCCATTCCGTTAGCAGCCCGTCGAAACCCACGCGCGTTTCTGCGAGGATTCCGTCGCTGCTGCCAGCACCGCTTGCGTCTTTGCTGCGTCGTCGAAATCAGGCTGCATCTTTTTGAAATTCCCGTCGCCAATTGCGGTGAGAATGTCGCTGGCCTGATTGATGAACGTGTGTTCGTAACCGATGATGTGGCCGGCTGGCCAGTAGGCTCCGGCGTACGGATGGTCGCCGGTTGTCGCGCTGATTTTCACCCAGCCTTGTTCGCGACCCTTCACGCTCGCATCGTAGAATTCCAACCAGTTCATGTCTTCGAATTCAAACTTGATCGCGCCTTTTTCACCGTTGATTTCGATCTTGCTGCCGTTCTTGTTGCCCTGAGCAAACCGAGTCGCTTCGAACGTCCCGACTCCGCCGCCGCCCAGTTTCGCCAGCATGATCACAGCGTCGTCGACGGTCACTTTCGCCATTTCGACTTTGCCGCCCGCCTGGTTCGTCGATGCGCTCAATCCGCCGACCATGTTCCCGGTCGGGCGCTCCTTCACGAACGTTTCCATGTGAGCCACGACATCTGTAATTTCTTCGCCCGTGATGTACCGAGCCGCGTCAATAATATGAGCGTTCAAATCGCCATGCGATCCCGATCCAGCGACATCGGCGTTCAAACGCCAGATCGCCGGGAAGTTCGGGTCGATGATCCAGCTTTGCAAGTACACCGCGCGGACGTGGAAGACTTTGCCGATGCGGCCTTCCTGCACCAACTGCCGCGCGAGCGAAAGCGCCGGGACGCGGCGGTAGTTGTACCATACCGTCGTCAACTGATTCTTGGCTGCGTGAGCCGCTGCGACCATGCGCTTGGCTTCGTCCATGTTCATGCACATCGGCTTTTCGCAGGCCACATGCTTGCCCGCTTCGAGCGCTGCAATCGCGATTTCAGCGTGGTTGTTGTTCGGCGTGCAGATGTCGATCAAATCAATATCCGGGCGCGCGATCAGCTTGCGCCAATCCGTCTCAACGCTCTGCCAGCCCCAGGTGCTCGCAAATTCCTTGGCGCGTTCTTCATTGCGCCCGCACGCCGCAGCCTTCACGGCTTTGACCGGCGTGTTGAAAAAATGCCCGACCTGGCTCCACGCATTCGAATGCGCCTTGCCCATGAATTGTGTGCCGATGAGTCCGACGCGAAGTTCTTTCTGTACCATGTGAAACGAATTCCTTTATTCAAAAAAAGGCCCCGGCGCGAGAGGCGGACAGACGGGATTGAATGGCGCTTCGCGCAGCAAGCGCCGATGAAACAAATCGATTAGTCGCCGTCAATTTATCGGCGTCGGACTAAAAATCCACGTCAATGTCGTATGACTCGACTACACCTCGGAAGCGAGACTGTGCATCTAAAACGTAATCACATCATCCAACCGGCACAGCGACACCACCCGCGCCATGCGTATCAGCGTCTTCTTCCGGTTCACGCGCGTTCCTAGCGCTTTCGTTTCGTGCGTGTAATATTCTTTCGATGTCTTCGTGTCCGACGTGTCGTGAGCGTCCAGATTCGTCAGGACCAAAAAGTCTCCACCCGCCGATTCCAGATTCCCGATGTACACGTAATGCGAATCCGTATCGA
>JBAXUS010000526.1:0-1619 GCA_037129555.1 Planctomycetota bacterium | reverse complement strand
CGGCGAAAGAGAAGGCTGATGCTGCGGCGAAAGTGGAGACTGAACGCCTTGCGGCGTTAGAAAAGAAGCGCGAGGATGAAGCGCGGCAGAAGGAGATTGCGCGGTTGCAGGGGTTGAAAGACGAGGCGGAACGGTTGGCGCGGGAGAAGGCGGCTCAGGTTCCGGCGAAAGAGATGTCGCTGGACTTGGGTGGCGGTGTGACGATGGAACTCGTCCGCATCAAAGCCGGTTCGTTTACAATGGGTAGCCCAGAGAGCGAATTGGAACGGTTTGCAAATGAAAAGCAACATCGTGTAACGATCAGTAACGATTTTTACATGGGAAAATATGCAGTGACACAGGAGCAATATGAAGCGGTGATGGGAACGAATCCATCGTATTTTACAAAGGAAAAAGGCGGTGGGCTGAAGCATCCGGTGGAGCAAGTGTCGTGGAACGATGCGATGGATTTTTGCAAAAAGGTGAGTGCTCGAAGTGGGAAGACGATTGTGTTGCCAACGGAAGCGCAATGGGAATTTGCGTGCCGGGCGGGGACGACAACGCCGTTCAATTTTGAGGGACAGATCAGCGCTGAAAAAGTGAATTACAACGCGACTTACACGTATGACGGCAGTGCGAAAGGTCTGTATCGAGAGAAGACAACACCCGTCGGAACGTTCGCTCCGAATAAATGGGGCTTGTATGATATGCACGGAAATGTCTATCAGTGGTGTTGGGATGTGTACATGAATGGATACGAGACGCTTGTCGAAAAAGATCCATTCAACGCAGGCAAGCCAGACGAGGCGCGTGTGTTGCGCGGCGGCTCGTGGATCTTCTTTCCGAGGTTCTGCCGTTCCGCGTTCCGGCTCAGCCTCACACCTGACGATCGGCTCAACTACGTTGGGTTCCGTATTGTCATTCCGCTGGACTTTCCGTAGCCCTTTTTTTTTCTTTTGCCCTTTGCGGCGAAGTGGACGTAATTCAATACTCCCGGCGACTACCGTTCCATGAAAACGTTGCTTCTATTCGAATCCACTCCTACTCCGGTTCCGCAAATGACGGCGTGGATGCTTGCGGATTTGAGTGAGGCACGGGGGCGGCAGGGATTGTTTACGCGGCAATCACCGCAGAAGCTCAAAAGCCTTCGGGAACATGCTTTGATTGAAAGCTCGGTTTCGTCGAATCGGATCGAAGGGGTCTCGGTAGCGCCCTCGCGGATCGGGACATTGGTCTTTGGGAAACCGTTACTACGGGACCGCGAAGAAGAGGAAGTGCGCGGCTATCGCGATGCGCTCGAGTGGGTGCATGAAAAGGCGAAATCGATTCCTTTTTCAGAAGCCACCATCTTGCGTTTTCACGCGCTATCGCGCGGCGAGTCGGGCGATGCGGGTGTGTATAAAAAGTCGGAAAATGACATCATCGAAAAGTACCCGGACGGTCGTCAGCGGGTTCGATTTCAACCTGTCCGGGCGGCTCAAACGGCGAGTGCCATGAAAGAGTTTGTTTCCGCTTGGGAACGCGGAATGGAGGCCGCTGCGGTGCATCCGCTCTTGCTGGCTGCGGCATCGAATCTCGATTTTCTGTGCATTCATCCGTTTCGCGACGGCAACGGTCGCACGTCTCGATTGTTGTTTCTT
>JBAXUS010000525.1:0-1624 GCA_037129555.1 Planctomycetota bacterium | reverse complement strand
GACGACTATTTCGTCACGAGTTTCTCGGGCGTCTTCTGAAATTCTTTGGCCTTCTCGTATACACGGGCGGGCACGGGTTGTAAATCCCAAATAAGGCCCAGGCGCGCCATGCACCACAGCATGTAATACGTGATGTCAATCTCCCACCAATAAAAACCCTGGCGCGTCGCGGCGGGATAATAATGGTGGTTGTTGTGCCAGCCTTCGCCGAGCGTCAGAAACGCCAGCCACAGATTGTTGCGGCTTTGATCCTTCGTGCCGAAGCGTTTGAAGCCGAACAAATGCGACAGCGAATTGATCGTACATGTGGCGTGGAAGAGGACGATGGAGGAGATGAAGAATCCCCACGTCAGCATCTGTCCGCCGGACGTTCCCAGCGACGGATAATAGTGGTTCAAGCCCATGCCGAGGAACAGCATTGCGAAGCCCAGCAAAACAGGCACGAGCCAATCGTGTTTGTCGAGAAAAACGAGTTCTGGATATTTGGTCAAATCCGGAATCGCGCGGGTGCGGGTCGCGAAGTTTTCTGGCGACGTGATCCACAGCATGTGGCTCCACATAAACGTGTGCTGGTGCGGCGAATGAACGTCATCTTCTTCGTCGGAATGCGCATGATGTCCACGATGATGCGCAGCCCACCACAGCGCTCCACGTTGCACGGCTGACGCACCGATGAAGGCGAGAACGAACTGCATGAAGCGCGACGTTTTGAATGTTTTGTGCGAGAAATAGCGGTGGTAAAAACCTGTGATTGCGAACATGCGGACGAAGTATAAGAACGCCGCGACACCGACAGCGACGGGACTCCAGCCAACCCAGATCACCGCCAGACAGACGAGATGCATGGCGAAGAACGGTGAGCAGCGGACCCAATCGACTTTAGAATCACCTTCGTGTTTCTCGTGCTCGTCGTATTCGTTATTAAACCAGCGGGAAATCGATGCTACAAAACCGGGAATGTACAAGCTGAGTGCTCCTGTTGACTGACCGAACGATCCTTGTAGAAAATAGACGGTGAAGCGACTCTCCGCTTCAATCCGTGTCGTTCAAAAGAGCCAATAATTTTACTCGGCGGTTGACGCGAGTAAAACTAAAAATGTCCGGCCCACACGCATTTCACGGTTACTTTACACGGGATTCACGTGTATACCGGTGTCGGCTAAAATGGAGACGGTGTGATGCGAAATGGTTGGGTGCTGGCGTTCGTGTGTGTAGTGGTGTCCGCGTTTCATGCTCGGTGCGAATCGGATGACCTCGACACGCAGATCATGTTGAACACCTTTAAGGTGGCGAATCCCAAATCCACTGCGACGGTATTTATGATCGCTCGGCGAACGCCTGATGGTCAGGACGTGATCGTCACGGCTGCGCATGTGTTCACGAAAATGGAAGGCGACGAAGCGTCGTTGAATTTGCGCAAAAAAGATCCGAAGGACGCGGATATCTGGATCAAAGTTCCGATCAAAATCAAAATCCGGCAGGGCGATAAGCCGTTGTGGACGAAGCATCCGGACGCGGACATCGCCGTGATGCCTTTCACAATCCCGGCTGAGATCCCAGCCAAAGGACTGCCGTTTGATTTATTCGCCACGGACGAGATGTTGAAGCAATACGAGATTCATCC
>JBAXUS010000524.1:0-1630 GCA_037129555.1 Planctomycetota bacterium | reverse complement strand
TAATCTTGATCGCTATATCCTTATTCACCGTCGGCAAAGCGATCTCTAAATTCGCCTGGTCCTTCACGAATTCGAAGTCCATCGAGCCCGTCTTCACCCCTTTATACGTGTCCCAATATTCAACACGGTACTTCCCCGGCCGCAGCCCGCCGACATTCAACTTTGCGCCCGACACCGGCTCCGGATCGCCGTCGCCCAACGGTGTCATCTGATGATAAACCCACACATACATTCGCCGATCCGATTTCATCGCGCGTCCCAACAACGCCGTTTTTCCGACCGCGCGGAAGACTGGCTTCATGGCCGGTTCATCGCCGATGGGCCTGAAATCTTCGCCGTCCATAAATTTCCGCAGCGCCGTGTAATCGCCATATCGGTTATCGAAATGAACATGCAACCACCACCAATACCCCGTCGCACCACTCAACGGCACAGCCATACTACCCCACAACCCCGCGTGAAGATCAGCGTCCAATTGGCTCTTCGTATTCGTCTCTTTTCCAGCGTCCATCCCCATCCAATGCCGGCCTTGCTCCTCGACCAACGCGGGCTTGTTGAAAATATGGAAGCCTTTGAGCGACCCGTCTTCGTTGCCCAACCAGAAATCATGCAGCGCCGCTCCAGCGTCGTTTCCACCGCCTGCAAGTTCATCAAACGCCGAATATGCATTGCTCGTTGCGATGTCGATTTCCGGCACCATCAACGTCCCTTCGCCGCGTACAGGGTGGCTGAAATGCGTCGCAACAAGATGCCGATTCGGATCCATATTCTTTAAAAACGACGCCATCTCAGCGTGCCAATTTTCAATATTCGGAGCCGGGAAATCCGCTCCGCCGCGTTGACGCAGATTCAAACTCCGTTCGTATTCTTCGGTGAATTCAAGTTCGCTGAACAGCGCGAACGCCATGACCGCTGGCGAATGCCCATACCGCGCCGCGACGTAACGCAGTTTGTTCTGATGACTGATCTTCGCTTCAGCGCGCGTGAATAGTTCGCACGGCGCCGGGAGCGGCCCGCCCAATTTCGCGTTGTACGGATTGTTCTTCCACTCCGTATCGATGTCGAGCGTGAACTGCCCGTGATTCGTGACCGCAACATTCAATCGGATGTCTTTTTTCTCAGCCAGATCAATCACATAATCCATGCGCCACGCGTTCTGCAAATTATAACGCCCCAGCCCCTGATACCCCGGCCAATCGCGCCGCCACTCCAGAGCCCCCCACCACGAACACATCCACACCCGCGCCCAACTAATCCCCGCTTTGCCGAACGCGTCGAAATACTCATCGTATTGATACGTCCCGCGCTTGCCTAATTTGTCGATCACATCGGGATTGAATTTGTCCGAACGATACGGAATGCGCGTGTCGCTGGGACTGCGCAGACACGGCCCGATCGGAAAAAAGAACGACCCATCGTCGAATTCAAAATGTCGTTTGTCTTTCGCCACCCGCACAAATCCATGAAACACTTTTTCAGTTTCAGTGACCGTAAACGCCTTCGCTCCAAGATCCAACGTCGCCGTAATTTGTCCAGGGACGAATGTGATTTTATCGACCGTGCGCCGCCCATCTGGATTGTGGCTGGGATAACGCGTGTATGGCCAGCGGCGATTAGTCGCGACTTGCGC
>JBAXUS010000523.1:0-1635 GCA_037129555.1 Planctomycetota bacterium | reverse complement strand
CAAAAATACAAATCCGAATGGCCCGATTCGGACAATCGGTAGTGAAAACAATCCTTCCTCACTTGCTTCGCAGCGAGTTTTCCGGGATGAGCCGGTCACCCCTATTGGTCAAGATACGGTTCGTGCGACGCTTCCCGTCCAAAATCTATCCGATGACAAGCTCATTTTGTCCGCCCCGCGAAAGTCCCTTTCACGGGGATTATCAGTGCCTGCACTCGGCGGCATTCCATTGCTTTCGAAGATCGGACAGGGGGGCATGGGTTCGGTTTATTATGGTATTCACCCGCGATTGAAACGCGAAGTTGCCATTAAAGTCCTGCCGTTTGACATGGCTGAAAAGAATCCCGATTCCATTAAACGCTTCTTTCACGAAGCGCAGCTTGCGGCCAGTGTTACGTCGCAACATCTTATTGCTGTTTTCGATGTTAATGAAGAAGCTGGACTGTTTTACATGGTCATGGAATACATTGATGGCGGCTCCGCACAGAACTACTTGCGCAACGTTATTAGCACCGGGGCTAAAGGTCTGTCAGAGTTCGAAGCGCTGGATCTGTGCATTGCCGTCTGTACCGGTATCGCCGCAGCACATGTGAAGGGCATTATTCACCGGGATGTGAAGCCTGACAACTTGATGATTCCGCGTAACCATCAAACCAATCTGCTGGATATCCAAGCAGCGAAACTGGCTGATTTGGGACTTGCGCGTAGCGATGCACTGGACCGCAGCCTTGTGACACAGACCGGGGCGTGCATGGGCACACCTGGTTTTGCTGCGCCCGAACAAATCGGTGACGCAAAAAAATCGGGCAAACCCGCCGACGTATTCGGCATGGGCGCGACGTTGTATGCACTCCTGACTGGCCATTCTCCGTTTTCCGCAAGCGTGATCTACAAGGTTCTGAAGGCGACGATTGACGATCCGCACACGCCAATTCGCTCCATTCGCCCCGAAATCACGGTCCCTACCGCAGATCTCATTGATTGCTGTCTCGCCAAAGATGCCTCGCAACGTTACGTCGATGCATCCGCCATGCTGGCTGCGCTGAAAATCTGCCGTGCCGCCTTGGGCGAACCGGCACAAACGAAATTCGCTGTCGATAAGGTGGCGGAGCTGGTTCGCGCGAAAGAAGTCGGCCAACCCGTGCGCGACTCGAATCCCTTGGCTACACCGCAGCCTGCGCAACCCGCATCGTCAGCGCTCCTTCCTATTTCGCCACCGCCGAATAAATCACGATGGGCACTTTGGGCTGCTTTGCTTTTTGTCAGCGCCATGATCGGCTTGGTGGGTTGGCAGTACAAAGATTTGGTTTCACATATGTTTGCCCAGGCTCAAATCGAAGTCAATCGAAGTAAGGATTTTAATGCGAAATTGAATGCAGCGCAAAATGACCTGTATGCGCAGAACTACGCCCAGGCATTAAAGTCGTATTCCGAAGCGCGCACAATTTGGCCCAATGCGCCCCGAATCAGCGAAGTTGATGTGGGTGAAAAATCGGTCAATGCACTACTGCTTTCACGCCGCTTTAACGAGAAGTTGGCAGAATCCGATGCGTTCATGAAAGCAAAGTCATATGACAACGCTCTCAAGTCGTTAGCTGAAGCGCGCACAATCTGGCCGCAAGCGCCAACGATTGA
>JBAXUS010000522.1:0-1636 GCA_037129555.1 Planctomycetota bacterium | reverse complement strand
CGTCAGAATTGATCGTGCCGAACACATCGAGGTTCGATGCGCTCAGCGATCGCGTCGAATTGGAATCACCTGTCACGGGATCGAAATCGATCTGCGTGTCGTTCAATGCGCCCAGCAACCCGATGGTATCGACGACACGGTATTGCTTATTCCCAGGCGTCTTGGCCTGCTCACGTCCGTTGCCTTTGGCTGTGTCGGTATCAAGGTCGCCATTGAAACTCGCAAGAAACGTGGTGTTGTCGCCGGTCGAGTCGAGCGTGTTTGTCGCCAGGACGATCTGCCCGTCATACTGTGCTGGGAGCGTGAGATTCGCGACTGAATCCGGCATGTTCGCGTTTTGCTTATCAACCCCAAAACAATCGCGCCCGGTCTGCGTGGTCCTGTCGACAACGTCGAGGTCCTTCGGCTTTTTATTCAATTGATACGCGAGCGGAACGAGCGCCTCAGGCTGAGTCGTCAGTGGCATGCGGGTATTAATGTTGTAAGCGTCACGGGTGATCGAGCCTGAACGGTTCGTTCCAACTGATCCCATCCCACCTGGCGCATCGAAGCGTCCGCGCGCAAATTGTGACTGCGTGGTTTCGTGCCAGATATCGTAAATCTTCACGACTGATCGCGACTTGCGTTCAGCGCGTATCGCCCCGTCCTTCATCAACTGACCTGTCGAAACAATTTCGTAAACGCCGTTTGAATGAAAACAGAATTCTGTCGTGGATCGATTCAAGTCGGACTTGTCGATCATCTCGTCGGATTTATAGCGATAGGATCGGACGGAGTACGCTCCTTTATAAATAGAATCAGCGATCTTCGTCCGGTTCGATTGATACGCCCACATATGATTCGCGTCGCCGGGAATCCAGAGCGGTGTGCCGTTGTCGTATACAAGCACGGGTTCGAGTTCTGTGAAGTTGCGGCCCCAACGATCGACCCATTCAATGTTGGGATTGAATTTAAGCAGATCGGTGTTTGAGTTGAAATGCGCCATGATCATCCGAGCGACGGAGACCTTTTCTTTGCTGCGCGTCACGCCGGGATTTCCGGAATATGGGATCGTGTTGCGGCCCGAGTCAGCGGGATCACCATAGGAGCGAATGTCGTCCCAGGGTCTGACAACGCGAAAGTAAAAATCATCCCAACTCTTAAACGGCCCCCGGTTGTATCCTGGGAAATTAGTATCCTTGTCCGCAGTTGTCGGGTCTGGGTCATCGACTGTAGAAGCCAGCACGATGCCCGTCCCATCAACACTGCGCTGTCGCGCCTGAATGATGCGGTACGCCAGTTCATGAGCCTCGGTCATGTCGCCGCCACCGGACACAAAATCAAGTGAACCGGTTAATCCACCATAATTATGAAGGTACCGGTTCCGGCTCAATTCAGCAGACGTTCCTGGCATCTCGTCGTATTTGCAATTGAGCTGGAGCATGCCCGTGTCCTGAGGGATGCGTTTGATTCCGGCGAAGGTTGGGATGACGTATTCCTGATCGTGCCCGGCTGGATTGTTGACCGTGAAATCCGGAATGTTCCATGCTCCGAAAGCGGGTTGTCGGTACAGATTGACGTCGGATTGAGTGCCGATGGCCATCGGATGTCCGTGCTGGATATCAATGCCTAGAAACAACGCGATGAGCACTTTGTC
>JBAXUS010000521.1:0-1638 GCA_037129555.1 Planctomycetota bacterium | reverse complement strand
GCGTTTCAATCTTCCGCAGAAAAACGCTTCGGACTCAAAGGCGCTGCGTATTTCAAACCATTCCTGCGACGTCTGCGCGACTTCAAAATCCTGCTCGTCGATCCGCAACCATTGACGCTCAGCGCCGTCATGGATGGCCCACTCGCCAACATCATCGCGCCTTACGTTCGCATCGACGACACCGGCCGAGTCTCGCTTCGAGCGTCTTGGCTGCCCACAGATTCGAATCACTCATCGTTATGGTACGGACAACTGGCCGCAGCGCTTGAATCCTCGTCCGTCCAAACCGAAAGTAACGGTGTTCGCGTTCGGATGACCGCTGCAAAAATGGTCGGCTTTGAATTGAAAGAAACGACGTTGCGCGACTGCGGCTGGATCACGCTGATCGTTTCGCTCTGCGTCGCGCTCTCGCTGGCGGCGGCATTGCGCTCGCTGAAATCGTGTCTGCTCGCGTTGATTCCGCTCGTCTTCGCGTACCTCGCGATGCTCGTCGGCGTTCCGATTTCCCAACTGCTGGGCTGGGATTACACGCTGAATTTCGTCAACCTGATCATGTTCCCGTTGTTGCTCGGATCAGCTGTGGATTACGGTGTCTACATTGTCGTCGCCTTCGATGAACAGCGTCCGCCCATCGGCGAATTGATGGCCCAAACCGGCCGCTCGGTGCTCTATTGCATGGCGACGACGCTGATCGGTTTCGGCTCGTTCGTGACCAGCAGCTACACAGGTTTACTATCGATGGGTATCGCCTCTTTATGGGGTTACGCCGGAGCAACCGTCGGAGCGCTGCTGATTCTCCCGGCGGTGCTGGGATGTTTCCAGCGGCGCGAAATCCCGGCACCTGGTGTGAAAACAAAGTGAAGATGAGGATGCCCATTCACGTCCAAATCATGGTGTCATGACGGCGAGCGGATTTAATTTTCATTTATTTCGTCGCATGTTTTTGAAGGTTTGGTTAGTCTTTTGTTCAGATCGTTGATAAGGGTACGGAGAATTCAACGCGTGTGATACCGTTTTAAATGTGACGCGTGGCGTTTGAGTGGTATAAGAATTAACGGTTATGTCGTCCTCATGGCTGGCTGAATGCCGGACGTTGGGACACGGTCGCAAACGGCGTCTTACGTGCGTCGATAAAACTCGCGGCTGTTAAAATCGTCCGGCCCGGTCCGGACTTCGTCAGAAAGGGTGATTTGCGTGCGGAAACAAATCGCGTTTTATAAATTCGGCTGGCAGGCCGTCTCCATTCTTATTCTCGCCACCAGTTTGTTGTCTTCGTTCACCTTCAGTGCTGAAAAGCTGACGGCTGAAAATTGCCGGGATCTCATTCCGCAATTGTTCAGGCTGCATCTTTCCCAACACGAGATGTCGCCGGTCTACACCAAGCGCATCATCAAAGAATTCATCACTCAAATGGACCCGTACAACCGCTTCCTTTTGAAGTCTGAAGCCGATGCGATCATGAACAAGACTGACGCTGAATTGCAGCTTCTTGGAGCCGCCGCGTACACCGGCGACCTCTCCTTCTTTAACACCACGCTGCAAGGTTTCGTCAGCACTCAAATCACTCGCGACAACGAACTCTACGAAAAGATCAACGATAAATCGGCGGACATCAAGAAGGAGATTGAACGCCAGGAA
>JBAXUS010000520.1:0-1665 GCA_037129555.1 Planctomycetota bacterium | reverse complement strand
ATGTTGCTTCCCGTGGATTGAGTCGGCGGTTTCTAATTGAGATCGGTATAAGAGGTTATGTCTATCGTTATTAATCGCGTTGATGGTGGCAAACCCGGTGTGGGCGGCGAGTGGCGGTGTGACGCTCAGCGCATCCGCTGCGGGAATCGTAACGCAACAAAATATTTCATCGTCCACACAGATTACTTATAGCAGTTCGCGGACTGGAGCCGTGATCAGTTTTAGCGTATTGAAGAATCCGGCGCACGGAAGCTCTGTTGTTACGTCCGGCGGATATGTTTCTTACACGCCGGTGAAGAATTATTTTGGCAGCGACAGCTTCACCATTCAACTGGCTGACGATGCAGGGGCAACGATCGCGCTGTCGATTGATGTCTTTGTTCGCGGCAACATGATTCCCACTTCTCTTCCTGAACGCGTACGGTTTGACGCTTCGATTGTCGCCGCGTGTCAGACCACCATCAAGCTTAAAAATCCCGCGTTCGTACAGGCCTATTTCCTTGATGAAGGTGCGGGGTATCACAATCAAGTTGGTTGGTATAATACGGCGGATAACGTGCGCCACACCATCTGGAATGATGCCAGCTCCGTGCGCGATCTACTGGGCCTCACGGACGGCACGCTGCATACGGGTGACCGGGTCGACCTGGGCCTGTTCAGCGGTGGCGAAACCCTTGGTTTCTTCCTTCACAACATTTCTGGAGGAACCGCCACGTTCACATCCGATCGAAAGACGAATTCGGATGGGCTGAATCATGTTCTGATTTTGGCTATTCCCAACACCGATTTTCTAATGGTCTCCTTTGAAGACATGGCCGGGTCAGGAAGCGACTATGATTATAACGATGTCATGATGCTCGTTCGAGTCGGACCAGAAAATGTCCAAAATTGGATCGACACATCCACGCAACCCGTACAATATTCCGTCGCACAGAAGTACACCTCGGTCGTTACCAATCTCGCTAATTTGGATTCAGACAATGACGGAGTCCCTGATTCTCAGGATCAGTATCCGAACGATCCGACGAAGGCATTTCTGTCATACGTTCCCAGCGCCAATTACACCATTGTTAGTTACGAGGATCTCTTTCCGGGCACAGGAGACTATGATTTTAACGACGCGGTGATCGCGTATCGTGTCGCGTATATCACCAACGCGACGAATAAGATCGTCAAGATTCAAGGTGAGGCTACGCTTTTGGCGCACGGTGCGGCCAGTTCGCACGACTGGCATCTGCGATTTATGGGTCGGAATTTGGCCGGTACTGGTACCGTCACACAGGTTCCCGGCGCGCAGAGCACCAATCAAAAGGCAACCCGAACCGTCTCGTCAACGGCGAGTGTATTACCGTTGTTCCAGGAAATCGATTTGCCTGTGATATTGAATACGGGCGGTTCGTTGCCGTGGCATTTGGGCAACACGGTTCCGGGATGGTCCAAAGGGACCGGCGATACGGCGACTTTCACGATCACGCTAGACACGCCGCTTGATCCGACTGATTTGCAGGGCGCGCCGTTCGATCCTTATTTGATTAACCTCGACGACGGTTTGGACATCCATTTGCCCAACCAGCCGCTGCGCATTGGTTCGATCAATCCGGACGGCGCTCGAACGTTCATCAACAAAGACGGAATGCCCTGGGCGTTGATCGTCCCGACGGCATG
>JBAXUS010000052.1:0-35297 GCA_037129555.1 Planctomycetota bacterium | reverse complement strand
GACCCAATTGCATCTGCGGCAAAATGAAAAATTCACAACCTCGGAGGGATGACAGGAGGTTTTACTATCGCCGCTGTCATCCCTCCGGGATGTTGATTCAGTTTGAATTCGCATCCGGTGGTATCGCGCTTCCGCGCTCAACCACCGGCTAATGGCTTGGACCCCTTTCGGGGTAAAACGAACAACTTTCGTTGTAGTTTTACCACTTGTTATTTCAGTGTGCTCAAGTACTCGATCAAGTCCGCGGCTTCCTGTGCGGTGAGGTTGGAGAGCAGGCCTTCGGGCATCGCGGATGTCGGTTGTGGCGTCAGTTTGTCGACGTCTGCGGCGGGAATGCGGTGCTCTTTTTGTTGGTCGCGCAGAACGATTTCCTTATCTGATTTTGAGACCAACAAACCGGTGATGCGCTCGCCGTCTTTTTTCTTGAGCATCTGCAACGCGAACCCTTCAGCGATGGTTTTAGAGGGTTCGAGGATGTTTTCGAGCAGCAACGACTTTGTGTATTTCGTGGCGATGTGCGAGAGGTCCGGGCCGAAGTCTTTGCCTTGGCCATTTACGCGGTGACAACTCGCGCAGAGACCGGTCGCACCCGCTGCGGCTGTTGATGCGGAGTCGAAAACAGCGCGTCCGCGCGTCGCGTCGCCGGGCATCGCTGCGAGTTTTACGCGGTCGATATTCGTGCCGAGGCGCACGATGAATTGTTCTTTCGGATCGTACTGGCGGAAGAGGTCACGGACGTTTTCGTTGGGCGAAGCGAGGGCTTTTTCGAGTGTAATTGTTCGATTCGACTGAATGAGTTTTCCAGATTGAATTTCATCCAGAAGCAACATCGCACCGCTCGGAGTCGCAAGAAGTTGATTCGCCGCTGCGGCGCTGCTACCGCCTGGTCTCTCGAGTGTTGAGAGGAATTGCCGGTTCTGACTGCTCGGATGAAAAACGTTTGCCTCGGCCGGATCCGTTTTCAATCCTGTGATCCATTGCCGCAACAACAGCGTTCCTTTTTCGTCAATTCTCTCCGATTCGATCTGCGGCATGCGTCCGCGACCAAGTTTGGACATTCGATACAAAATCACAGATCGGTTCGCGTCGCCTCCGCAGATTAATTTACCATCGTCGAGTCCGAAATCGCCGAGTGCGGGCGCGACGTCGATGGCCTTAAGTTTGTCGACTCCCAACTCTTTGCGGAAATCGAAAAGGGCCGCGCCTCCGCCGCCGAAACGGTGGCAATGCGAGCAATTAATATGGAGGTAGGAACGCGCGCGTTCGTACAAATCTGCTTTCTCGTCGTAGGGATTCGTCAGCGTCAACTTTTCTTTCGAATCGTTGGGCTTCGCATCGAGGAGCATCCCAGCGCTTTTGAAGAACTTGACTTGGTCCACAGTCGTGCTCGCTCCTTCTAGTTGCGCGTGATTGAACGCCAGCGTGTAATCGCACCAGACGTTGTGGCAGGTCATGCACTGAGTCCGTGACGGGAAGCGCCACGTTTGGCGGCGAGTGCCTCCGGGCGCGGACGCGTCGGTGATGTCGATGGCTTTTTCGCCGCCTGCCGCATTGACGAGTTCGGCGTCGGATTGATCGTCGTTCCACGCGTATGAATAGCCGTGCCACTGGCGGCCATCAAAATGCAGGAGTTGCGTTTCGATCTGTTTTTTCGTCGCCGGATCGCCGACCTTCTTTTCGAGCGAGAGCGTCCGAACTAAAACGCTGTCAAGAGGCCACGAGGGTTTCTTGTCGCCCCAGACGCCTTTGCCCCATGACATCACACTCGATCCCGGCAACGCAACGAAACGTTCGGCGGTGGCTCCGTCCACCCATTGCGCGGCGTTGATTGCAAATGGCAGAACGCCTGCGGCGGGTTGTTGATTTTTGACGGACGCGAACAAACCGGTCGCGCTGAGTTTGCGCGGAAAGGTGGCGGGCTGGCCAGCGGTGGGGTTGCGCTCCAAGCGGTACAAACCGCCGCCTGCGTGATCGACGATGATCAGTTCGTGGTCGTTGTCTTCAATGAACGCAACGATGCGCTGGTCGGTCTGCGCGATTTCTTTGAACGGTTCCAAGTCATCTTCTTTGGGGCCGATACATTTTGCTTCCCAGAGTTTACGCGTCTGCCAATCGCCGAAAATATAGTGGCCGACCATCTCGGGAAATTTCGTGCCGCGATACACAAGTCCGCCGGTGATCGACGCGGATTCGGAATGGAAGACGGAGGCTTGCGGCTTTGAGATTTCAGTCGGCCCGCGCTTTTCGTTGGGATAGACGACGTTCGGACCTTCCATGATCGGCCAGCCATAATTGCCGGCGGGCTTCACACAATAAATCATCTCCCACAATTCCCAGCCCACATCACCGACCCAGAGGTTGCCGGTCTTTGAATCGAAATTCATGCGGAACGGATTACGGAATCCATAGGCGTATACTTCCGGGCGCGCTCCGGGGTATTTGATAAAGGGGTTATCGGGAGGGATCGAATAGGGCGCGTTTGCTCCAGGATGATCGACATCAATGCGCAGCACCGAACAGAGCAGGTCGCTGATGTTTTGGCCGGAATGGAATTCATCCGGCGGGTTGGGATCAGCGGCGTCACCGAGCGAGATGTACAGAAATCCGTCCGGACCGAATTTCAGTGCGCAGCCGTTGTGTCCGCCGGAGAGCCATTGCAAAAAGATCACTTCGCTTTTCGGATCGACGCGCGGCGGGTCGTCTTTCGTGACGGTGAAACGCGAGACGCGTGAACCGTTCTCGTGATTGCGCGCTCGTTTGCCGTAGGCCAGATTGTACTCGATGAAGACGTAGCGATTTTCCTGAAAGCGCGGATGAAACGTGAACGCGAGCGTGTCGTCGGTGCCGGTGCAACCAGTAATTTTGTCGAGATTCAAAACCTGTTTTGAATCCCAGAATAAATCAGCGCGTTCGATGTTCGGATCGTTTGGAAACGAGAAGAGCTTCCCTTTTTGTTCGGCGACGACGATGCGATTTGTGCCGGGCATGAGGTCGATGTCGAGCGGGCGATCAAAGGTTAGTTTAGAAAACGTGCGGCGCGTTTCAAATGGCGACGGCGGTTCCGGCGAGCCGTTGACATGCGACGTGGTCCATGGAACGCGCGTGGGTTTGTCTTCAGCATGTGACGACAAGGCCGTGACGAGCGCGAGCAGTACGAGGGTCGAAATAGAGGGGAGCAGGGCGGATGAGCGCATATAGATGAGTGTGCCTTGTTCTCATGAAGCAGGATGATGGTACGCTTCATTAAAATAGGCGTGGTCGGCGGAAATGCGAATGCAATTGTGGGCGTGAGACTCGCCAGAACATTTCAATTCTTCGTTATCTTTCGTTGACGAAATCGGAAATCGCCGGAAAACTACGGACATGCAACCAGAACAAATACGAGAACTACTCGAACACGTAAAAGCAGGAACCGCCGGGATTGATGAAGCCTTTGTGCGGCTGGCGGAATTGCCTTTCTGCGACTTGGGCGATGCAAAGATCGACAACCACAGGGCACTGCGCTGCGGCTTCGCTGAAGTCGTCTTGTGCCGGGGCAAAGAACCGCGCGACGTCACGCGCATCATCGAAGAGGGCATGCGCTCGTCGCCGATGATGCTCGCCACGCGCGCGGAGAAGCGGCACATCGACGCGATCAAGGAACGCTTTCCGAACGCGTTTGTGAATCTGCGCGGCGGGACGGTGCGCATCGGCCAACCCGTGCGGCTCAAAGCGCGTGGAACGGTGATGGTCGTGACCGCTGGGACGGGCGACATTCCAATTGCTGAAGAAGCACTCGAAACGCTGCGCGCGTTCGGTTGCGATGGCTACCACTGTTACGATGTGGGCGTGGCCGGACTGCATCGCGTGCTGTCGGCCTTGCCGACGATTCGTGAAGCGGCGGTCGTGATCTGCGTCGCCGGGATGGATGGCGCGTTGCCGAGCGTCCTCGCCGGATTGATTAAAGCGCCGGTCATCGCGGTGCCGACGAGCATCGGATATGGCGCGAGTTTCAACGGCGTCGCGGCGTTGCTCAGCATGTTGAATTCGTGTGCGGGCGGCGTCAGTGTGGTCAACATTGACAACGGTTATGGCGCGGCGATGACGGCATTGAGAATGGTCGCGGATCGCGATTGCCCGATGCTGGAGATTCCGCCGCAGCCGGTCGAAATCACGGAGGTTCCGAAAGCGTCCGAACCGGTCGCGGCTCCGGTTTCAGACGCCCGGATCGAACGGCTTGAAAAGGTGATCGAGAACTTGACGGCGCTGCTGATGAAACAGAAAGAGTATAGTGTGCCGGTGTCCGAAACGGTTGTGAAGGCTCCAATTGATGTGTCGCAAACCCTACCACAAGTTACGGTCGTTGAGACAGTGCCAGGAGTGCCCGCTGAGAAATCGGATGTTGTGAAACCCGCCGCGCGGGGTAGAAAAACGACTGCACAGCCCAAGAAACCAGTAGTCAAACCGTAACCGGAGCACGACGACGCCATGAACACTCATCCTAAATCAGTATTGAAAGCGCTCGGCGATCATGGCGCGGTTTTGGTTGTGCGGTGCGATACGGAAGATGAAGCGGTCAACGGTATTCGCGCGGTGATGGAAGGCGGTATCCGAGCCGTCGAAGTCACGTTCACTGTGCCGGGAGCGCCGGGCGTGATGCGGCGCGTGAAGCACGAATTCGGCGATTCGATTTTGCTTGGAGCCGGGACGGTGTTGACGCCTGAACAGGCTGAAGACGCGGTTGATGCCGGGGCGGTTTACATCATTTCTCCGAACACAGACGAGAAAGTTATCGGTGCGGCAAAGCGGCTGAATGTCGTCGCGATTCCCGGCGCATTCACTCCGACGGAAGTGGTGCGCGCGTGGGATTTGGGCGCGGACGCAGTGAAAATTTTTCCGGCCTCTGTTGGCGGACCTGGTTACATCAAAGCATTGAAAGCGCCACTGCCGAACATTCCGTTGATTCCGACGGGCGGCGTGGATGAGCGAACCGTCGGCGAGTTCTTTCGCGCGGGCGCGTTTGCTGTTGGAGCAGGCGGAGCGCTCTTTGACCAGAAGCGGCTCAAAGCGAAAGATTATGCCGGGATGACGGAAGTGGCGAAGCGCTTCACGACGGCGTTGCGCGCGGCGCGAGATATGTAAATTGTGGGCGCACCCGTTGCCGCTTATTGACGTGCGCGGCTCTTGCACTGAACTTTTCAATCCACTTTGGACTCCACACTAACGTGCGCCCGAATCTGATTCCGTTTGCCGATATTCCGAAGTTGCCGCCGCGCGCGAGTGACGCCAATAAAGGCGATTGTGGGCGGATTGTCGTCGTAGGCGGTTCGCGCGGGATGGCGGGTGCGCCTTGTCTTTCGGCGCGTGCGGCGTGCCGGTCGGGCGCGGGTTTGGTGCTACTCGCAGTGCCAAAATCCATTTGGGATATTGTCGCAACGAAATTGGATGAGACTCAAACGCGCGGCGTGGGCGAGTCTCAGGACGCGAGTTTCTCGGAACACAATGCAGCGGAATTGCAGAAAATCTGCGGCTGGGGCGATGTGGTCGTGATGGGGCCGGGGATGTCGCAACACTCGGGGACGATTAAGACGATTCAGGAATTGGTGGACACGTGCGAGCGGCCGATGGTGCTCGACGCCGATGCGTTGAACGCATTCGGAGGCGGGCGCGCGGAGTTGTTGTTTGCGGCTCAAAAGAAAAACACGCGCCGCGAATTGGTGTTGACGCCGCATCCGGGCGAGATGGCGCGGCTGTTGAATACGTCCACCGAGTACGTGCAAAATGACCGCGTCCAAGCGGTGCTGGCGTGTTCGGATTTAACGTGCGCCGTGGCCGTGTTGAAAGGCGCGCAGACGCTCGTGTGTGATGGGCGGCGATTGTATGTGAACCGCACCGGCAATCCCGGCATGGCGACGGGCGGAACGGGCGACGTGTTGGCCGGAGTCATCGGTGCCTTAATGGGGCAGGGGATGCCGGCGTTTGAAGCGGCGGTGCTGGGTGTTTATTTGCACGGACTGGCCGGCGATTTTGCGGCGCAAAAATACGGCATGTGGTCGTTAGTCGCGGGCGATCTGATTGATGAATTACCGTATGCGTTTTTGAAACACTCGATGGGTTGAACGGCGGGTTTCGGGGTGATGTAGGTGAGTGGAACTTTCTGGACAAACGCATACTGATGTACCCACGCCCACCCCTCACCCCGCGAGCGCGAACAGCAGCGCTCGTCGGCCCTCTCCCTCAAGGGGAGAGGGAAAAGCATTTTTTTCGGGCGCAAAAAAGGTGGATTTGCGTCTTACTGGTGTGACAGTTGAAACCGGATTAGAGTAAGGGAGACTCGCCATGCGAAAAGTGCTGATGTCCGCGTTGATGGTGTCCATCTGCTGCGTTTCGACCGTCCGCGCTCAGAGTTGGGAAGAGCGGATGTGGTTGCAGTTGAACAAGAAGATGACGGTTGATTTGGTGGACACGAAATTGACTGAGGCGTGCAATTTGGTCGCGCAGATTTCGGGTGTGACGCTGATCATCGATCCGAAAGTTCGGACGAACGACACGCTGATTAATCTACGCGTTAAAGACATGGATTCCGGGACGTTCATCAAGTGGCTGACGAAGCTGTCGGGGACGTACGCGCAGATCAAAGACCACGCGATTTTTATCACGGACAAGCAGCCTGAAGAGGAGATCGAAGGCGAGAAAAACGAGCTGGCGATTTTGGCGGCGACGATGAAAGCGGAGATCACGTTGCCTGCGCCCGGCATTCCGTTGACTGATGCAGACCGCGTTCAGATTGCGTTGAAGTTGATGGAAAAAGAAGAGTACAAGCCCACCGATTTTCCGGGTCCAGACATCGGCATCGGAGTCAAGGAAAACAATGTCGGCGATCCCTTCGGAAAAAAGTAGCAGCCCACGTTCGAAACCCGCGAAGATTCCAGCCGCTGACCGTCCGACGCTTCGAGCGGCTCAGCGCGTGTTGGCGAGCGCTGATTTTCAACGCATTTACGCAGCCCGAAAATCATCGAACACGAGCGAGGTCACGGTGGCGTATTGCGCCAACGGATTGGGCTATTCGCGGTTGGGTGTTTCTGTTGGCGTCAAACACGGCAACGCGGTTCGACGCGCGCGGATCAAACGCGTCTTTCGCGCCGCATTTCGCGAGGCGCGCCACGCGCTTCCAACGGGTTTTGATTACGTGCTGATTCCGCGCAAAGGCGTCGTGGAATATACGTCGGTGCGGATTGAGAAGGCGTTGATCGAAGCGGCGAAACGGGTGCGTTAGGCGATTTTTTGAGCAAACACATTTCTTATTCCAATGGTGCGTCCTCAACTGCCCGTTTCGCAGTATCAAACTTGTTGACGACTTCTTTTCGCGTTTTTCTTGAGTTTAAAATGATGGTTACAACGATCCATAGAACAAACAAATACGCACTCACTTTACCAACATTGTATGAAATATTTTGAATGCGTTCGTCGCCCGTCTGCCAATTTGACGGAGCATTAAGTGTGGACAAAATCGTTGTCAGCAATGTATTGAGTTCCGCTTCCCTGCTGTGGTCACCAACTACTGTCACTGTCATTGCTTCAGTGCGGATTGGTATGGCGGCAACAATATTTAGCGCGTTGAGTCCTTCAACAACTTCGGGGATTCTTGCCACGTAAATATAAAACGACTTCCACGGCACCGTGTGGATCGTAGCCGGTGTACCATCGGGGCCCTTAACGTTTTTTGGCGTCTCATTACCGACCGCACCGCCCATACCCTTAAACAAAATTATTGTGGGAAGTTCACCAGCTTTTGCAGACGGTCGAACAAACGCATATTTCGCCTGGCCGCTGGCGACAATTTCATGTGCTTCAGTAAAGCCATCTGGAATCGTAACGCACATCTGAAAATGCGCGTCGGAAATCGTCGCGGCAGCGTACGTAACATGCGCTGATAAAACAAAAATGCCCACGATGGCAACCGAAGGCATTAAGTAGTGACGCATCATTGGCATGATCTTCCAAAATATTTTTTCGATCCCAACAACGTTCAAAGACTACTTTGCGAGGAATTCTTCGAAGACGGCGCGGGTCAAATGCAACACGCGAGTCGGGTCGGCGGACGGATTCAATTCCAGCGAACACGTGCCTTCGTAGTTCGAATCGCGCAGCTTGCGCAGGAACTTCTTGTACGGGAACTTTGTGTCGAGAAGATCGTGCAAGTGAACGTGGCCGATGAAGGGGCGGACGATCTCGAAGACGCGGTCGAAATCTTCGGGCGGCGTGTTCTGCGGCTGCGAGTTGTGAACGAGGTAGCAGCGCGGGTGGTTGACGCGCTTGACGACTTCGACGGCGTCGTCCCAATTCGCGAATCCGTTGTGCATTTCGAAGGCCATGTCCACGCCCAAACCTGCTGAATAATGGACGAGTTCGGTCAGTGCGTTTGAGACGCGCGAGATGGTCCATGCTTTCGGTTCGGTCGGGTGGAGTTGGTCGCCGAGAACGCGCAATCGCGGTGCGCCCATGTCAACGGCCAGCAACACGTATTGTTTTGTGCGCGCGATGGCTTCCTTGACTTGCGCGATGTTGGGCCAGTCGTAGCGTTCGTTGATCGCCAGGCCGGCGATCGCGAGGCTGTTTTCGGAGAAGATTCGACGGATCTTCTTCGCCTCGGACGCAGGCATGTCGAGCGACACCTTCTGCTTGTAATCCGGGTGAGCGAAGAACTCAAAGCTCTCCATCTTCCCTTCTTTGCACATCCGGGCTGTCGTTTCGATGTCCCAGTCTTTTGCCAGTTGATACGCCATCAATCCGAGATGCATGTGAACGCGCCTCCAGTGTCAGTTGAATGCCTTTAAAAGGACGTTCTATAGTAGCGGCGGATTGAAAAGTATAAAGCGAAAAAGGAAAATGGATGCGACGACGAGAGCATAGTCTATTGTTCATTGCCCTTAGCCACGGAGTGTTATGAATAGGTTCCCTTCCTCCTCTTGACTTTGGGACAGCGTTTGCAAGACACTGAGCCCTTATATCGTCAATGAGGAAGGGAACCTATTCATAACATCACTTGAACTTGTCGCCACTCCGTGGCTGAATTCTGTTCTTTAAAATCGCTGGCACAGCGGTTGCATATTGATCAATTGGAAACAATTTTCCGAACTCATCCGGTGCCCGTCATTATGACCTTTTTTCGGACGCATGTCTTTGTTGTGCTCTGCCTCGTGTGCGGGGCGGTGGCGGGATTGGGGTTGTACACGTTCACGTATGCTCAAGGGTTTTCGTACTTTAGCCACGATCCGAAGGCATGCGCGAACTGCCATGTGATGAATGATTATTACGATTCGTGGACCAAGAGCAGCCATCACAATGCAGGTGGATGCATCGAGTGCCACATGCCTGAAGGCAATTTCGCGAAACTGGTTGCCAAGTCTGACAATGGATACAGGCATTCGAAAGGTTTTACGTTCATGGATTTTCATGAGCCGATCCAGATCACCCCGCGCAACGTCGAAATTTTGCAAGAAAACTGTGTTCGCTGCCACAGCCAGTTGACGCACGGAATGTCGGGCGATCTTGGCGAGGCGAACCAAATGACGTGCATCCATTGTCATTCACATGTCGGTCATCGATAACGCGAGTTGAAACGAAAGGTCAGAACGTAATGGATCAAGTACCCGACACAAAGCCGCAGCCCAAACGATGGTTTTGGCGCGCCATATTTTTAGTCGTCATCGCTGCTGGATTGATGGCGGGAACGGCGGCGCTGCTCACGTCGATTTTCGAGCGCAAACAGGAAGCGAAGAATCCTTATTTGAAGCTTGTTGACGTCGACGAAAACACGACTGATCCGGAAAAGTGGGGCATGAATTTTCCGAGTCAGTACGACGGCTACAAGCGCACGACCGAACATGCGAAGACGCATTTCGGTGGGAGTGATGCGATGCCTGCTGAGAAGCTCGAACGCGATCCGTGGTTGAAACGGATGTTTGCGGGCTACGCATTTTCGCTCGATTATCGCGACCGGCGCGGGCACGGATACATGCTCTACGACCAGGAGCATACTGAGCGCGTGACGAAGAAAAATCAGCCGGGCGCGTGTTTGCATTGCCACGCCAGCATCATGCCCGCGTACCGTTTCGCCGGGAATGGGGATGTGCAGAAGGGCTTCGAAGCGGTGTGTAAAATGAAGTACAAAGATGCGCACGATTTGCTCGATACGGCTGGCAAGAAATTGGTCGAACATCCGGTCAGTTGCGTCGATTGCCACGATCCGAAGACGATGAAATTGCGCGTGACGCGACCGGCGTTCATGACCGGTATCAAAGCATTGAAAGCGAAGCAGGGCATCACGGATTACGACGTCAATCGCGACGCGACGCGGCAGGAGATGCGCAGCTTTGCGTGTGCGCAGTGCCACGTCGAATACTACTTCAAAGGCGAAGGCAAACTCGTGACGTTCCCGTGGGCGAATGGGACGAAGGTCGAAGAGATCGAAGCGTATTACGACAAGGAAGGCTTCACGGATTACAAGCACGGCGAAACGGGCGCGCCGATTTTGAAGGCTCAGCATCCGGAGTTTGAAATGTGGAGCCAGGGCATTCACGCGCGGAGCGGAGTGTCGTGCGCGGATTGTCACATGCCGTTCAAGCGCGAGGGCGCGATGAAGGTCAGCGACCATCATGTGCGCAGCCCCATGCTGAACATCGCGCGGTCATGCCAGCAGTGTCATCATTATCCTGAAGAGGAGATCAAAGCACGCGTTGAGACGATCCAGAATCGCACACAGGATTTGACGCAGCGCGCTGCGAAAGCGTTAATGGACATGATGGACGCGATCAACGACGCGCGGAAAAACGGCGCGACGGACGAGCAGTTGAAAGACGCGCTGCAATTCCATCGTAAGGCGCAATGGCGATTAGATTTCGTTGCGGCTGAGAATTCGATGGGCTTCCACGCCCCGCAGGAATCCGCTCGGATTTTGGCTGAGGCAACGGATTACGCGCGACAAGGGCAACTTACGGCGCGGGGAATTAAGGTGACGGGGAAGTAGTTCTGGGCGCGTTTTAATTGGGTGTATGACACCTGACGCGCCTGATTCATGGGTTTTAAAACGCAAAGGCACGAAGACGCAAAGGCGCTAACACTACAACGAAACGTGAATTTCAATGTGTATTTATCCCGAAGGGATAGAAGCCATTAGCCGGTGGTTGAGGCCAGAGGCCGATACCACCGGAACCGTCACGAATACACCCCCATCCCGTAGGGATGACAGCAGGTTTTACTCTCGCCGCTGTCATCCCTCTGGGATGCGGGTTCATCTGGAATTCGTATCCGGTGGTATCGCGCTTTGCGCTCAACCACCGGCTAATGGCTTGGACCCCTTCGGGGTAAAAAGCATATCTTTCGTTGTAGTGTTAGCGCCTTTGCGTTTACACCCATTTGTCCAAGGCGTCGAACAAAGCGTTCTTACTTCGCGCCCATCTTTTGCACTCGCAAACTGTCGAGCAGACGCTTGGCTTCGGCGTTGGTGGGCTCGATTTTGAGCGCTTTCACAAACGCGGCTTCGGCTTCTTTTCCGTGGCCTTGGCGTTGGAAAACTTTGCCCATACCGCACGCGGCGTCGGCGAGGTGTTCGTCGAGGCTGAGCGCTTTTTCGAAGTACGTCAAGGCTTCGCTGTCTTTCAACACCGAGTACAAAGCGGTGGCGTAATTGAAGTGCGCGATGGCATCGTTCGGATTGTTTTTCGCGGACGTTTCAAAGCGGATTTTCTCGGTCCAATAGCGGCGATAACCATCCAATGCGAAGCGCAGCGAATGGTACGCGACGGCATCGCGCGGATTGGCCAGCGTGGCTTTGTCGAACGACTTCAGCGCTTTGTCGATTTCGCCTGAGCGCAACGCGAGTGCGCCGCGTTCGAACCAGACTTTCGCGGTCATCTCATCGGTCAACGGAATGTTGTCGAGAACGACCATCGCTTCGTCGCGCTTGCCGTCGTTTTCGAGCAATTGCGCTCGGAGGAGCGACGCTTTCGCGGCGACGTTCAGGATCGCGAGGTTGGTTGCGTTCATCGGAAGCTGGCCTTCTTGAGCGGCGGCGCGGAGCACAGCGTCGACGGCTTTCCATTCAGCCAACGGTTTGCGGAAGAATCGCGCACGGGCCACGGCGGCGAGTCCGGTGTCGTAGAGCGATTGGGCGGCGGTAGGCGCGTCGGGCAGTTTCATGCTTGTTTTTGCTGCACCGTTTTCAAGGTTCTTGATCGCAGTTTGAGCGGCTCGCCACGCATCATCCTGACTGCCGAGCGTGCCCTGGCCGAGGCGCAAGCGTCCGAGCAAATCGTAGGCTTCGATGCAGCGCGGATCGTGTTTGATCGCCTGCGTGTAGCGCTCTTCAGCTTCGTCGAGCAGGCCGCAGCTTTCGAGCAATTCGGCCCAATGAATATAGAGGCGGCCGGTGCCTTGGAAACGCGCGATGTATTCAGCGGTTTCGGCGACGGCGTCGTTGATGTTCTCGGCGTGCAAGTCGAGTGTGTGAGCGAAGGCGATGTTCAAGCCCGCTTGCAACGAACGCGGATCGGCTTCGGCTGCACGGCGGAAATGCGCGATTGCTTTGACCCGGTCGCCGCGCAACAAATAGCCGCAGCCGAGGGCGTTCAATTCTTCAGCGGCTCCGACGTCCAATTCGAGCGCGCGCTCCAGGTACTCGATGCGTTCGTGGATCAAGCGGTATTCGGTTTTCGCGAGTTCGAGATTCGTGGAGGCTTCGAGCGACGGAACTTTCTCCGGGTTATCGGCCTTTTCAATCGCGATGGCGGATTCGTATTCAACGATCCCGTCCTTCATCTTGCCCATGTCACAGAGCACGTTGCCGAGATTATTGTGGTAGTTGGGGCGGCGTGGATTGACCGCGATGGCTTTGCGCAAGAAACGTTCGGCTTCCGGCAGGTCGCCACGGCGGTAATACAATGCGCCCAAGCGGCTCAACACGGTCGGGTCGTCGGGCTTCTTCGCCAATTCGCCGCGCAACTCATTAATGGCGCGGTCCAACGGGTGGATGTCGGGGCGACGGGCGGCGGAGTGAATGGCTGATGAGATTGAAGTGACCTTGTTGGCAACTGACTTACGAGGCGTCTTCACTGCTGGTGCGCTGCGCATGGTTTTGCGTCCCCCCCGCTTCTTTTCGTTTTGAGTCGTCATAGTATCTGTCTCGAAATTTCAGGTCCCGCTCGTGGTGCGTTCCGCTTTTATTAGCGTCTTTAATTGCGATAAGCTTTAACGCTGTTCGAAGAAACTAATGGTCCGAAATTCGATGTAACGCGTGTGAAAAGCGCTCTATCACTATACTAATATCGACAAAAGTTATGTCAATATTATCCTTATGCTAAACGAAATAGACGATTATTTAATCGGGAATCAATCGAGAGCATGTGTCTCGAATAATCTTTTTGAAATAACAACTTTAGGCACGACGGGTTTGCGTGCCTCCTTATATAGGAGACGCTTGAAGTAGAAAACCTTCGAGATGATTGATTTTAGTTGAATGAGGTGGGTGGCAATTGAGTAGGACGGGCTGAAAGCCCGTCCTATGTGCGAGTTGGGAGCTGATTATCGGTCGAATGAAAATTTTACTAAAATAGAAAACATCGATATTGTAAACTGTGCAAAATCTGCTATATCTTCAGGACTATCGAGTTCCATTTCAAAGGGCGGAAACCAAGCGCGTGAACGACTGTAAGCGCATCGTGACGGGTATCCTCTTTGCCGCGTGGTTGTGTTGCGGCGGATGGGTGTTGTCGTGTGCAAACGCGGTGGCGTTGGACGAGCCGCAGGAACCGCGCGCGATTAACACGACGGCTGCTCCGTCCAAGACAGACATCGACGTTCCACTCGTTCCGCAGCCTCCGATTACGCCTCGAAAAATCTATCCGCCTTTGCCCGCTGATCCGGTTTATGACATTGTTAAAAAGTGGCGCGAAGCAGAAGCGGCTGGGAAATTGAATGTGCTTCCGACCCTCGTGGGACGCGGCGAAACGACGGCTGGAAAAGGCTCTGACTGGCGCTTTCCGGATGAAGAAATCAGCGTCGTAACACGGCCCTCCCCGGCAGCTCGGAATGGTGCGGAACCTGACACCGCGCGACTGCCATCGGATGCAGAGGACGCCGAAAAAGCAATTGAAACCAATGCGCCGCCCAAGTTGAAATCGGTCGCGCGAGCGGTTGTTCCGAGCGTTGTGAAAGCGCCGCCTAGCATCATTGCTGCGCCGAGAAAAAGCAACGCAGTGGATGTTCCCGGCGAGCCTCGTTTGCCTATGGCGGAGACGGCTCACGAGCGTACGATGTCTCTCGACACAGTACCCGTTGTCGGGGTGACGGCTATGCCGCAGAAAAGCGCGGCATCAGGTCCAAAACTTAATCCTGCTGATCCTGAAGCGGGGCGATTTATTGACGCGACTGATGCGTCCGAAAAAGTGCTTCCGGCCACTGCGAAGCGCGTCGAAATATTCGATCCCTCATCAGTCATCCGCCCGTTGGCTGCTAAGTCTGTTCGCGATGAAATGCCGCGCATTGAAAGCGGCAGTGGCTTGGACCGTGACGATCCGAAACCGGCGGCGTTAGTTCGAGTTGATGCAACCGAAAATAGTGCGTTGCCTGATGCGGCGTCTGTGACTCAGCAGCCGATTGATCGCATTAATTCGGCGCTGGAAGCATCCCGGAATTCGGTGACGTTGCCATCCGGAGAACGACTCATTGGAAACAGCGCACCGCCAACAGACGTCAAATGGTCGGCGAAGGATGTTGCGCAGGATCCGAAAGCGGCTTCAGCATTGGATCCCATAACGGGAGCACGTGGCAAGCAACCCGCCGCAGCCGCCGCGACGGCAAACGGCAAGAGTATTGACCCTGAATTGCGGACGGCTCAATTGCTCCAGGAAATCGCCGAGAAGCAAAAGCATTACGCTGAATTGTTGGCCGAAGCGAACAAACGGTTGACGCCGATTGTGAATCCGAATGACGGATCGGTGATTCGTGGCGACCATGAACGCAAAGTGTGGAATGCGATGGACGCGAAACGCCCGCTGGGCGCCATCTCGGTCAAGGTGTTTGATGCTAAAACGAAACAGCCGTTGCCTTCGCGCGTGTGCATGATTGATGCGACGGAAGCCGCTGCGCGTGCGCCTTTGTTTACGGGTTTTTGGTGCCGGGGTGTGACACCGGGAATTAACGTCGTGTCGGGGCTGGTGCGCGTGGAAATCAACCACGGCGGCCGCTTCTTCCCGACGTTCGTTAAAGGTGTCGAAGCTATCGCTGGAAAAGTGTTGCCGGTTGAAATTCCGATGCAGCGCGCGCCTCAATTGGACTTCGCGGCTCGCGGTTGGGTGATGGCGGATTTGGACATTGGAATTCGCAAGCAGACGGGCGAGAATACTGTGTGGTTCGGAGCTCCGCCGACGATTAACGATTTGATTCTGGGTGCTCGAGCCGAAGGTGTTCGCATCGTCGGCGTGTCGCTGCCGCTGGGTGATGAGAACGCGATGAATCAAGTGCGCGCGGCGCTTGACGCGCCGAATCCGGACGTGCTGCTGATCCCTGTTTTTCCGGGGCCGAAGAATTTGTTTCACGGTGTCGGCGCTGGTTTGGGCGTGACGAGCTGGGACGGTATGAGAGCCACGAGCGCACTGCCGGAATTGCCGCTTCGCGAAGGATTTGAAGCCATCCGAGCGCGTGGAGGGTTAGCCGTCTTCAAGAGTTTGACGGGTATGCGATCGGCGTCGATTGATGCGGAGATTCTACCTTTGTACCGGCGCTTGAAAGAGAAAGATTATTTCAGCGGAACAACCGGCTCGCAGGCGCGACTGTACTCGGGCGCGGAATTCCCGTTTGATACGGTGACCGGTGCATACGATGTATTGGCGTTCGATGGCAGCGACGAGATGGAAGCGGTTTGGTTCAATTTACTGAATGAAGGTGCGCCGGTACGAGTCATTGGTGCGGGTGGCGGAAGCCTTGAAGGCGGACGCATTCCGTTCGGTCAGACGTTCCTGCAAATCGAAGGCAAGCCCACGCGCGAGAACGCGATGCTGGCCATTTCCGAAGGCCGAACGATGGTCAGCTACGGCCCGGCTGCGTTCTGCAAAGTGTACGAACGCGACATGGGACCGGGGTCTGTTCTGCCGACAGACGGACGGCAGTTGCATTTCCAAATCCGCGCATTTTCGACGATGGCTCCGGGTGCGCAGATCGATAAAGTCGAGATCATCCGCAACGGAAAAGTGGTGTACACACAGACTGCGGCGGAAGGCGAATCCGAGATTCAAGATTTCCGTTGGCCGATGACGGAAACGGCGAATGCGTGGTACATTGTCCGCGTCACGGAACGCTACGGTCATAACTCCGCGTTGAAATACCGTCGAGCGTGGACCAGCCCGATTTTCTTCCGCAATAGTGCGGCGCTGACGCCAGACGTGTGTGTGTCGCGTGTGCACGGAACGATGCGCCGAGGCCTGACGCCGGTACGGGGCGTGGTCACAGCGCTGGCCACGGGGATGCCGACTCAACGCGTTGAATCCGGGCCTGACGGTTCGTACTCGATTGCATTGCCTTCGCAGGGAACGTTGATCTTCGAAGCTCCGGATTGCGAACCGGTGGCGAAGCGTATTTTCGAGCACACGAAGGTTCAGAACGGCGTCGGAAAATTGATGACGTCGCGCGATCTGGCGCAGAAACTGGCCGACCGCCCGATCTTTGGTTTGTGGCGATTGCTGCTGTCCGATCTGGATTGGGACATTACGCTCAGCCCGGTCGGGCCACCTCCCGAACCGCCGCGCATTCCTGAACCCAACTAACAAGAAGCGCAACTCACCCACTCACGTGCGTTCTTTTTCTGATTCAATTCGGGAAAGTCGTTTGCTAAATTCCACTGTTCACATTCAAATCCGTCATCGATCCATCATCCATTCTTCTTGGGAGTCTTGAGTCATGTTGCTGCGTTCATCACTCGCGTTTTCTACCGTGTCTGTGCTTGCGTTGTCGATTGTCGTGTCAGGATGCGGCGACAGTGCGCCTGCCGCTGGCAAGGGAGCGCCCTCGAAAGAATCTTCGCCTTACGCGCCGGCCATGAACACACCGGCGGGCTCAGCTGTCACAGTGCCGGGAACGACCGGTGTACCGAGCCCTCAGGTCGCAAAGATTCCTGACGGGCCGTTGCAAACGGAAATCGCGCTGGACCCCAAAAAGTACCCGCAGGATACGCCCGAACACGCGCTCGAATCGCTCGCCAAGGCGATTGAAAGCGACGACCTTGCCTATTGGTATGCGTGGCTCTACACGCCGGATCGGATTTTTACCAACATGCAGAAGTACAAGACAATCGAGGCGTGTGTCAAAGCGAACAAGACACCTGAACGGACTGCCAGTCGGGTCGTTTTGCTGGACGCGATTCGAAAAACGCAGTTGAACAAAACGTCAGATCATGGAACGATTAAGATTACGAATGTCAAATGGCATTCATTCATCTCTCCAGACGGCAAGGAGCTGATGTTTCTGCAATTGGCTGACGGTCGCTGGTGTTGGGATGCGAGCGTGACCACAACCAGAAAGTAGTGTTGGATGGTTAGCGGGTCAAGTTGTCTGCAATGACGCGCGGGACTCGCGCGTCTTTTTTTGCCGCTGGAAAAAAATCGAGCGGGCCGCAATAATCCGGGTCGTTCGTTCGACTCACTTACAGCGGTAGTCTTCCGCTGCCGCCATTGATCGGAGCATGAATCATGTCCAAAGCCGTCGTCGATCCCGAAGAACTCCGCCGCTTTGCCTTCGATCTCAAACGCTTCAACACCGAAATGCAGTCGCAGATCATGACGATCCAGCGGCGCTTCGGCAAGCTGGGCGAAACGTGGCAGGATCAGGAACAAGCGAAATTCGCAGACCAGTTTGAGAAGATGATCGGCGCACTGGGCAAGTTTGTCGACGCGTCGGATCAGCACATTCCGTTTCTGCTGCGCAAGGCTCAGAAGATTCAAGAGTACCTCGAGTAATCCGTTTCCCGGGAATTGCATCCATGTGGCATAACAGCGCTCGAATTGATTCGCCGGAGGTCATCAAGGAATTCCGGCGTCATTTCGTCAAATTCAATGAGACCTGCCAGAACGCGATCACCGGCATCCGGGGCGATGCGCGGAAGGTGGCGCAGTGGCTTCAAATGGAGCAACTGCCGTATTGGACGTCCGAATTGCGCAAGAGCGAAGAAGCGCGGCTCGACGCTCGAACGAAGCTCTCGATGGAAAAAAATAACGAGAACATTTACGGCAAGAACAGCTGCATCGAAGAACGCAAAGTGCTGCGCAAAGCAGAGGCGCGAAAAGAGCACGCGGAGCTGAAACTTCGGGCCGTGAAGAAATGGATGTCGATGCTCGACCGCGAGATTGAAAACCAGATCGGACCGGTCAACAATCTGGCGTCCACACTCGACAACGAATTTCCCCGGGGCCTCGCGCAACTCGATCTGCTCACTGAAAAGTTGGAAGAGTATTTCCGGCTGTCGGCACCGGATTCTGGAACCGTCTGAAACAGTATCACCCTATATTATTGCGAGGCCAGATTTTTATGGCGTACAGTTTGAGCGACAGCCAATCGATGCTGAAAAAAGCGATGAAGGACATTGAAGGTCAGTGGTCTCATGCCGGTACGGCGTGGAACGACAAAGCGCGCGAGGAATTCGACAAGCAGCATCTCGAAGTGCTGCGCGTCGCCGTCGCCAACGCCGGACACAGCATGAGCAACATCGATCAAATTCTGCGGCATGTCATGCGTGAATGTGAATAGTGTTCATCCATTCACGATCGGCGTGATAACAATTCAAGACGTGACGACATGTTGTATCAGGACGTTTAGAAATTCCCGTACCGCAGGTGTTCCGCTTGCCCGCCTCAGAAACGTTCGCTTTCAAAGGACTCGAATGGACCGATTACTCTCGACATGTGGCGATTTAAAAAAGCGGCTCGCAGGCATCTTGCAGACGCGGCGCGGCCTGTTAAGCACGCATGACGCGTTCGTCAAAAAGGCGGACGACGACTTCAAGAAATTCAGTGAACAAGCCGAGCGAGAGCACACCGCCGCTGTCGAGTCAAACAGGATCGAGTCGGAGCGAAAACTGGACCAGATCGAGACGCGCTGGCGAGCGCACGGTATGCGCGCGCGGAAAGCCGCCGCGAACATGAAAGCGAAACTGGAGCGCCAGATCGCTGATCGAAAAAACGCGTGGGCCGAGCGGCGCAAGATGGCGCTGGACCGCACGATCAAATTGCACGAAGCCAAGCGCGCGGAGTTCGAAGCGGACAGCGCTCAGAACGCGGCACGTCTGGAATCGATGGGACATTTAACGACGGCGCATAAAGAGGACCTCGTCAAACTCGCGCGCAAAAATGGTGTGCGGTTGGACACACACCGCGCGCGCGCCATTCCGGCCACGGAAACGGCGATGACGCTCGATTCGTTTGATGCGTTGCTGACTGAATTGCACACCGAAATCGAAACGGCGCGGCAGTCGATGGCCGGCCCGATTTCGGCGATGACCTGTTACGCCATTGCGCTCGCGCTGAGCTTTGCGCTGTGGGGCGTGGTCTTTCATTTCGATTTGAAAAACCCGCTGGCCTTCGGAGTCCTCGGTGTTTTCCTCGTGTTGTGCGTGGTGATTTATGCGGTCTTCTCGAATCGAAAAGAACGCATCACGACGATCGCCTTGGGTGTGCTGGAGAATGTGAATTCAGCGAGCGACACGCTGGAAGTTCTCAAGTTGGGCGAGAACGACCGATACATGGCGGGCATTGCGAACCTGGGATGCGAGCGGCTTGAGACGACGAATGAGACTGAAGAAAAAACGCAGCAGCAGATGAACGAAGACAGTCGCCCGCTGCGCGACGCGATGTTGTTTTTGCAGGAACGCCGCGACAATCTCATCGCGCGTGTGCAGGTTCGGCGCGACAAAACACGGGCGGCGATTCAGGAGAAATCGACGCTCGTGGCCAAGACGCTTCAGGATCAGCACGCCTTGGCGCTGGGCACTCGGCGCGAAAAATATCTCGCGGAAAAGGGCGCAGCCGAATCACAAAAATCGCAGACGCTCTCGCAACTTGGGACTGAATGGAAGACGGAAATCGATGGCGCGTTGAAGTTCATCGTGGACTTGAAACGCGGGCTTGAGGCGAGCCATCCGGATTGGACCCAGCCTGATTATGTCTGTCGATTGCCTGATGGTTTCAGCAAAGAAGTTCCCATCGGCACCATTGGTTTGAACGCGGCGATGCTCTCACCGGACGCGGACAGCGACGGACCCTTTTCGATCCCAGCGACGCTTCCTTCCACACTGCCGGTCGTGCTGTCGTTCCCACTGTGCGGCTCGCTGTTTATTCGGACAAGCGCGGCGCGTCGCGACGATGCGATGAAGATTGTATCGAATTCAATCTTGAATCTGCTTCGCTCATTCCCGCCGGCGAAAGCGAAACTGACGATCATCGATCCCATCGGGCTGGGGCAGAATTTTGCCGGGCTGATGCATCTGGCGGACTACGATGAAACGCTGGTCAACGGACGTATTTGGAGCGATGGCGCACACATCGAACGCAAGCTGACCGAATTGACCGAGCACATGGAAAAAGTGATTCAAAAATTTCTGCGCAACCGCTACGCGTCGATTGATGACTACAACATTGAAGCGGGGCAAATGGCGGAGCCATACCGCTTCGTGGTCGTCGGCGATTTCCCGACGGGGTTCAGCGAAATGGCGTTGGAGCGGTTGGCGAGCATCATTAAAAGCGGTGTTCGATGCGGCGTGTACACGGTGATTTTGCACAACAGCTTACAAAAACTTCCGCCCAACATGGACCTTCCGCAGCTCAAGAAAAATGGTGTGATCCTGGCCGAACGTGGGCCGAATTTTGTGCTCGAAGAAGACGTCTTCAACTTCGCGCGATTTGAATCCGACAGCCTGCCTATGAGCGTGCAAATCGATGCGCTCGTCAACTCGATTGGCAAGCAGTGCCGGGAAGCGGCTCGTGTGCAAGTGCCGTTTGACGTCGTTCTGCCGAAGCCCGATCAGTACTGGTTTGGCAGTACCGAACGCAGTGTGCGAGTGCCGCTTGGGAAATCCGGCGCGGATCGCTTGCAACATCTCGAACTCGGCATCGGCACGGCTCAACACGCGCTCATCGCAGGCAAAACGGGATCCGGAAAATCGAATCTGTTTCACGTCGTCATCACGAACGCGGCGGCGTGGTACAGTCCGCGCGAATTGGAATTTTATCTCATCGACTTCAAGAAGGGTGTTGAATTCAAAACCTACGGCGTCCATGAATTGCGCCATGCGCGCGTCGTCGCGATTGAAAGCGACCGCGAATTTGCGCTCAGCGTGTTGCAGCGCATTGACCGTGAATTGACGAACCGAGGCGAACTGTTCCGCAAAGCGCGCGTTCAGGATTTCCCGAGTTTCCGCAAAGCATGTCCGAACGAAATCATGCCGCGCACCCTTTTAATGATCGACGAATTCCAGGAATTTTTCACGGACGACGACAGTGTTGCGCAGGACGCGGCGCTGTTGCTGGACCGTATCGTCCGCCAAGGCCGCGCGTTCGGCATTCACGTCATCCTCGGATCACAGACGCTCGGCGGAACGTACACGTTGTCGAAGAGCACGCTGGGACAAGTCGTGGTCCGTATTGCGCTGCAATGCACCGAGGCGGATTCGTATCTTGTGTTGAGCGACGACAACGCGGCGGCGTCGTTGCTGACGCGTCCGGGCGACGCGATTTACAACGATATGGCTGGGATGATCGAAGGCAACAATCCATTCCAAGCGGTGTGGCTGCCAAAGGACGCGCAAGATGCGGCGTTGCGCGTGTTGCAGAAAAAAGCGGTCGAGGGCGGAATGGAAGCGGTCGAACCGCTGGTCGTTTTCGAAGGCAACAGCCTTTCGGACATCCGCAACAACCGTGTGCTGCGCGACGTGTCAACGAAGGCCGCGCAAGCCGTGGGCAGTGCTCCGCGCATTTGGCTGGGCGAACCGAACGCGATCAAGGGACCGACGGAAGTTGTGTTTGGAAAACAGGCGGGCAGCAATCTGCTGATTCTCGGCCATCGTGGCGACACTGAAATTGCGATGTGCTGTTCGACGGTATTGAGCCTCGCGGCGAGTCATGCGCCGGGATCGATTACGATTAAAATCCTCGACGGCGCGCGCGCGGATTCGCCCGCTCGCGAACGGCTCGACCAACTCATCAAAGCGTTGCCCCAGGATATTGAAATCTGCGACTCCCGCCGGACACCGCTGGTGCTTCAAGAAATTGCAGCGGTGATGAAGACGCGGCAGGAGCAATCCGGTGGGCCGGAGCAGCGGATTTTTGTGCTCGTGTTGGGACTGGAAAAATTCAGGGCGCTGCGACAGGAGGACGAGTTCAGCTTCTCGTCGTCGTCGGACGATGCAGGGCCGTCGGCGTCGAAAGCGTTTACGGACATGCTGCTTGAAGGTCCGAACGCGGGTGTGCATTCACTGGTCTGGTGCGACACGCTGAGCAACCTTAACCGCAGCCTGAGCCGCAAGACGCTGCGCGAATTCGAAATGCGTGTGCTGTTCCAGATGAGCGCGTCGGATTCGTCGGAGTTGATCGACAATCCCGCCGCGAACCGGTTGGGCATGTACAACGCGCTCTTCTATTCGGCGTCGAACGGTGCGATGGAAAAGTTCCGGCCGTACGAAGCGCCCGGCAAGGATTTCATCGAGGAGTTTGCGAAGACGGTGGCAGCGCGACCCGCGTGAGTTGCGTTTCTGTTCGTTCAAGAGCCGCGCACGTCAGTAATCGGCTTGGGTAGAATGGATAGCCTGGGATCTTGCCGCTTACTTGCGTGCGCGGCTCTTGAACGAAACTACTGATCGCCAAACTCCCCACCGATCTTCTTTGCCTCTGGCCTGTGTTTCTGCTAAAATGCGGCTTGAGTCAAACGAAAACAAAGCGAGGAGCACATGCCGAAAGTCATTGAAGGACAGTTGTCGATTCCCAAAAACACGCGGTTTGGAATTGCGGTTGCGCGGACCAACAGTTTGATCACGGATCGTCTTTTGGACGGCGCGATTGATTGTCTGGTGCGGCACGGCGCGGCGGACGCGGATATCACTGTGGTCAAAGTGCCGGGCGCGTATGAATTGGCGGCGGCTGTGCAGGCGCTGTGCGCGTCGAAGCAGAACGCGGCTGTGATTGCGCTGGGCGCTGTGATTCGAGGCGGGACACCGCATTTTGATTACGTCGCGGGCGAAGCGAGCCGGGGGATTACGCACGCGGGATTGAACTCGGGTGTGCCGGTCGCGTTTGGATTGTTGACGTGCGACAATCTTGAACAGGCCCTGGAACGCGCGGGAGCCAAGGGCGGCAACAAAGGCTGGGAAGCTGCGGCGAGCGCGATTGAAATGGCTGACCTGTTCACGAAATTGGGTGCCCAATAACATCGTAGTTCGCGAGCATTTTTTTCGACGCAGCACCGAGGAATTATTTGCAATGAGTCATCCTAAGACAGCCGGGCGCGAGTTGGCGCTCCAGTACCTTTACATGCACGACGTTTTGGAAGGCAAAGATGTCCAGCCTTTTGACATGTACATCAAAGCGCAGGACATTCCGCCGGAACGGCAGAGCGTGGTGTTTGCCGAAAGTCTGGTCGAAAGCGTGTTGAAACACAGCGCGGAGTTGGATGCAGAGATCGCAGAAATCGCGACGAATTGGAACATCAAGCGCATGGCGGCCGTGGATCGGAACGTGCTGCGTTTGGGGCTGGCGGAATTGACGATTTGTCCGGAGACGCCGAACAAAGTCATCCTCAACGAAGCGGTGGAATTGGCGAAGCAATTTTCGTCTGACGAAGCGGGTGCGTTTGTGAACGGGCTGCTGGATAAATTGTGTTCGAAGCGACGACCTGAACCGGCGGAGTAGACAGTATTCAAATGGGTGCCGCGGAGCAGTACCCTGCTCCGTGCTGTTCGACGCTCGACAGGACTCAGATACAATTACGTATTTGAACGCAAAGGCAAGGAGCAGAGTACTGCTCCTTGGCACCCGGCACCCGGTCAATCAAGCGCTACATTTTTTTGGACGATTCATTGAAAAACAACACGTCATACACGACCGTCAAAACGCAAACGTTGCAATCGCACGCGGGATTTCGTGCGGATCGCGCGCTGTGCGCCTTGCTCGGCAAGTTGAACCGCCGCGCGGCGAAGACCTTGTTTCGTGAAGGGCTGGTGCGGCTCAACGGGATCATCGCATCGGGCTCCGAGCGCGTGAAGACTGGCGACACGTTTGAGTATCCGGACCCGGCGTCGCGGCCGTCTGAAAATTTGATTGAGCAAGCGAAAGCACCGCGCCTGACCACGCCGCATGGACGCCATTTGGTGCGGTTGTATGAAGACAATGATGTGCTGGTGATCAGCAAGCCGGCGGAGATTCCGGTGTACCGTGGGCAGGACGGATTCTCGCGACGCGACACGCTGGAAGACGTGCTGGTGCGCGCGTATCCTCCGCGCAAAGTGGCGCGCGCAGACGCTGCGCCAGCGAAGACTCAGGGCGGGCCGGTGCGGCACGCGAAGCGCGCGGATGATGAAGACGACGACGCGGCGCCCGCAGTGGCCGGAGCGGCGGCGGCGATGCAGCCGGGATTTTATTTTGTCCATCGGCTCGACATGGAAACCAGCGGCTGTTTGCTGATCGCGAAAAACCAGACGACGTATGAAGCGTTGACGCGTGATTTTCGTGAGCGCACCGTTCACAAAGAATATCTCGCGATTGTGGCGGGTGCCGTGTCCTGGGACGAGATTGTTTCGACGCGCCCGATCAAGTATGTGCGCGGCGTCGCTGAGAAAAAATACGACGACCGGGACGAGCGCGAGGAGAAGCGCGGGTACTCACCATTTTATTCATTGATGCGCAAGCAGCGTTCTGAGGCGCACCACGCTGCGCCGAAGTTGGGACAGAAAAAGGGCATCGCGCTGGAAGAAGACAGCGACGAAGGTAAGCAGGCGGAGACGCAGTTCATCGCGATT
This sequence comes from Planctomycetota bacterium, assembly GCA_037129555.1. GTDB lineage: Bacteria > Planctomycetota > SZUA-567 > H5-PLA8 > H5-PLA8 > JANXLS01. The sequence goes on along the minus strand of JBAXUS010000052.1, from coordinate 10,270 downwards.
GAACGCTATCGCGGGTATTCGTTGATTCGCGCGGAGCCCAGGACAGGACGGACGCATCAGATCCGTGTGCATCTCGGCGCGCTGGGACATCCGCTGGCGTACGACCCGTTTTATGGAAAAAAGTCACCGTACCGGATGCGGGATTTCGATCCGTCGTTGGGACAGAGCGAGCGTGGCGATGAAGTGGTGTTGAACCGGTTGCCGCTGCATGCGTGGAAGTTGGGCTTCACGCATCCGCGTACGGGTGAGAAGATTTTGATCGAAGCACCGCCGCCGCGCGACTTCAAGGAATTCAACCGGCTGTTGAAGAAATTCAGAAGCTTTGGGAATCGATAACGAAATTGTTTCGGGTTTCGAGTTTTGGGTTAAAGACCAAGGGCCGCATCAACGAGGTTAAAGCGGCCCTTGGCGTTTTTTAGTTAGAATTTATGGTCGGCTTATTTCGGAGGCTTCGGGGGCTTGGGGTGGTCGCCGCCCTTATCGTGGAGTTCCTTGAGCTTTTCCATCTGGTCGGGCGTCAGGATTTCTTTGATCTTTTCCAATTCCGGCGGGGGACCCTTCGGGCCACCTTTTTCGCCACCCTTTTCACCGCCCGCTGGAGGCTTTCCGCCCTCCGGTGGCTTTCCGCCTTCCGGTTTCGGGTGATTCTTTTTCATTTCATCGGCCAATGCCTGGAGCTTCGTCGTCTGATCGGCGGTGATGCTCAATTCGGTCGCATGCTTCAAAATGAATTCAATCGGCCCGCCGTGCTTGCCATCTTTGCCACCCTTACCGCCGGGACCGCCAGGGCCGCCTTCAGCCGCGCCAGCCGGTGCGACAAACGCCAACGCCGCCACCAATCCCAGTCCGCAATACAGCATCGTCTTTACTGACATGACTTCGTCCTCCTCGCAATGGAACGCCACATTGAACATTCAACCTTCGCACCTTTCGATATGTGCGAAGACAAGGATTAGTATCGTGAATAGTTAAAATTATTTCCGAAATGTCGATTTTTCTAGTGCGGCGAATTGGAGGACGACGGGGCGCTTGTAGATTAACGCGTTGACGTGGGGGCGTTTTTCGAGCATGAGACGCTGGGCGGATTCGGGCGTGTGGCCTCGCGTGAGCAGGTAACAGGCCACGACCGTCGCGCTGCGACCGCGTCCGGCTTTGCAGTGGACGTAGACTTTTTTTCCGGCGGCGATCTGCGCGTGGATGAAGCGCACGCTTGTTTCAAGATCGGCCAGCGCGGGGGGCGTGAAATCGACGGTGGGGATGTAGCACTGTTCGATTCCGGCAGCGGCGTACTGCGTGACGGACCCGGCGTATTCGTCGCAGGTGTTAACGACGGCACCGATGCCGAGCGCTTTGAGTTTCGAAACGTCGCTGGGAAACGGAAGGGCACCGAGGAGCACGGAGTTGTCAATCCAGTCCCACCAACGGCGCGATTTGATGATGCGACTGAGGACGATGTTCCAGAGCAATGTGGGATAGAAAAGCAGCCTGAACAGGTAACGCATGAGGCTCCAAAAAAGACGGTTGCTGGCGTCCCGGCATGACTCGACGCGGGACTATTCTGCCTTTGATCCCGGCACGTTTTTGATGACGACGGAATGCAGGATGCGGTGATGCGCTTGGAGTGCGAGGACGCTGAGCGCGGTTGAATAGAGCGTGCCGCCCTGCATCGAATAGGTGTCGTTGGAGCGCCACGAGCCGTCGGTGTCCTGCATGTCCAAAATCGCTTTGCAGCCTTTGGCATTCCATTCGTTCCATTCAGTGCCGCCGACGAAGAACATGCCGTAGGTACAGAAGTACATCATGTACGGGTCGAATTTCGAGCGTTCGATGGCGTCTTTATTATTGGGGTTCCAGCCTCGGCCCCACGTGGATTTGATGACGGGTACTGCTGAGACGAGCTTGGATGCCAGCGTTCGGATGTCGGGATTTGAGGGGCTGTCGCCCAGGAGTTGGCGGATGGTGAGCACCATGCCGGAACGCGCAGGGACGAACTGGCCGTCGTCGTTTTGGAAATTGTAAATGCCGCGTTCGCCTTTGGTCAGCTTGGTGAAGAATTGCAGAGCCTTTTCAAAAGTCGCGTTTGGAACGGCGATGCCGGCTTCCCGCGCTGCGGCGAGCGCCTGGACCTGCCACGCACTGACGGAGATGTCGTCGATGTCGGATGTGACGTGACCGTAGTAGTCCCAGCCTCCGCGTTCGGTTTGGGTTTTGATGATGTACTCCACGCCTTTTGTCGCGCAGGCGTTGAGGTCGCTGTTGCCTGTGAGCGCGGCGGCTTCGCAGATCGCGAGTGTGGCCATGGCGTGATTGTACATGAAATGTTTGTCAGCTCCTCCGAAGCGACCGGTTTCAGTATCTTGAAGGCTGACGAGGTAGCGGACACCCCGACGTGTGTTTTCGGAGTGTGGGCTTTGAATGGTGACACCATCGCGCAGCCAAATGTGGCCGTCGCCGAAATAGGCGAGCAGCACGAGGCTTGAAACGCCCACGCGGCCCCACGCGAATTCAGCGGTGTTGTTGAGTGGATTGTTTGCTGGGAAGAGACTGACGGGCCAGCCGCCGTCAGTCATTTGGTAGCGGGACATGGCGAGGAGACCGTTATTGATGGCCGTGTCATAGGCGCGCGCACCGCCGCCATTGGCTTCTCGAACTTGTTGGCGCAGGGTACCCCTTCGGTGCCCGAGCACACGCAGCGATTGGAGTGGAAGCGGAGGTAGCGGGCGGGGATCGACGAATGGCTTTTCGATCAGCATGTTTGAGCCACCGGAAGCCATCGATGCGTTGGCGGGGAGTGAAGGCAGCGCGGAGCCGTCGAATTGGATTTTGCGATCGTAGAGCAGGATGATTCCGATGATGACAGACAGAGCCACGAGCATCACGGCGATACCGGTCCGCAGCTTGCTGTTCAAGGATTCAGTCTGGCGGGACGCGAGATCGTCGTGTGACGTCGCGATGATGTCGTCCATGCTGATGGCGATGCGCTGTCCGCAATTGGGGCAGAATTCAGCGCGCAGTTTCACCACATGTCCGCAGGCGTTGCAATTCACGAAAAGAACCTCCGAACCACTAGATTATTTCACTGAGAACAGCTTCTCTTGCTTGATTTTATTGCCTGCCAAATCTTTGACGTCCAGCCACAATTTGTAGTCACCGGAAGGTAGCGTAGAGACTCCGGTCAGAAGAACGGGACTGCGCAGGACGATGTCACCGATTTTGATTTTGATGGAAAGCAATGAATGGGCGTAGCGGCCGTCGCGGATGAGCTGCGAGGTAATGGAGACTCCAGTCCCGGACGTAGTCGAATTGATCCCGGCGCTGAGTGACTGCCAATCGACGCCGGAAGGGTCTTCGATTTTGATGAAGAAGACGACATCGCCTTTGACAGTGCCGCCGTTCGGTTCGAAGGTGCATGTGGGCGGGGCTTTGTCGAAGAGATACGTGAAGGTCGGGAATGTAAGCGACGCGCCGAGGGGTTCAGGCGCGGTGAATTTGACGACGTGGCCGCCGCCAGACATTTCAGTATCGTTCGGAACGTAGAGCACTTGCGAACCCAATGTTGTCGCCAGGACATCTTTGCCATTGATGGTGACTTTCAGGTTGTTCAATGAGGCGGTTCCGAGTGGGGAATCAAAAGCGGCACGGAGCAATGTGATGGCTCCGAATTGGCGTTCGGCCACTGCAGGACCAGCGTTGGTCATTTTGACGGGTCGAGTCAACTGTTCGAGAAGCGTTGCTTGTTCGGGCGATTTGAAGCCCCGTTTGGCGGATTCGATGAGCGCGTTTCGGGCGACAGTCAGTTCGCCTTTTTCGATGGCCATGAGCGCAAGAAGATAGCTGCCTCTGCCTGTCGTGTCGATGCGGGCTGCTTCCGAGCTGACTTTTAGAGCCAAGTTGAGCGTGATCTCATCGGGCATGTCGGGAATGGGTTTCCAGCTCTCGTCGCGCTTGATGTTTTTGAGCCACGGCGACAGGTAGTAGCGGCGGCGCAAACAGGAGACGTAACGGAGTTGTGCGTTTGCTTTTTCTTCCGGAGTGGCGTCGGCCACTTCTAGTGCACGTTCCCAGATCAAATCCTGCGAGCGCAGGAGATCATTGATTTGGCGCAAGCGTTCTTGTTCGGGCTGGGGCAGGATGACACTGTACGGGGCGTTTTCGCCGCCCAGTGCGGGGGTGAATTCTTTGGCCACATACCACGGATTGCGCCTTGGTGATTCGCCATTCAAACCAGTGACGATGGCGGTCAATTCAGATGATAAAATAGCGATGCGCTCTTCGAGACAGCCCGCGTGATTGCGGTAAGCGCGCAAGTCTCTGGGATAGCCCTCCTGGATTGACTTGAACGTCTCACACGCTTTTTCGAACGGACCTTTGGGGCCCAGGTAATCCGGATCGTTTTTGAAGGCGTGCCAGGCATGACCGATGGCGAGGAGTGCTTCGATTTTAAGCGAGCCGAATTTTTCGATGTCGACGACGATTTTTTGGATTGATGCGCGGCGTTCGGCGGGGCTGATTCCGGGTTCGGTGATTGAGGCGAGCGCGGTCAAGCGGCCCATTTCTTCGACCAATTTATTGGTGGGGTCCAACACTTTGACACTGCCGAACGCATTGCCGGCTTCGATGAGTTTGTGGCGGCTGGACAAATTGACGCCGTTCAATCTGTAGAGTTCTTGAAGGAGCGCCGGGGCCGGGGCGGGGGTGGCGGCCAAGGCTTTTTGGATGTACGTTTGGACGTCGGTGCCGCCGGGGCCGGAGGTCCAGCTTTTGACGAGCGCCATGGCGGCGAGGGCGTCTGGCGTTTCTTTAAATTCGAGCGCTTTTTTTAACAGGCGTTCGGCTTCAGGGAGGTTTTTGGGTTTGCCGCCAGCGGCACCGTCGCGGCATTTCGCGCAGGCGGCTCCGGTCATGGCGAGCGATTTCTCGTCGTCCGTCGCAGCCTTCCAATCTTGAACGCGCGTGAATTCGTCGCCAGCTTCTGCGTACTGTCCGGTGACGGCAAGGAGGCAGCCGAGATGCAGGCGCGGGGCGATTTTGTTGGGTTCGGACGCGATCATTTGTTTGCACGCGATGATGCCAGGCTCACAGTACGCGCCGCCCAGCACCTGGGCATCCATGATGGTGTTGCGGTGCCATGATTCGCGGATCGCGCTGAGGCGTGACATCAGAATGATCGGGGCGATGATCAGGAGCGCCAGCAGGACACCGCTATAAACGACGGTCGGCGTAGACACGTCGTATTTTCCAATTCGCATAGAACCTCCGGAAATCAACGAGCAGGTTGGATTGTGCCCGCAATCGCCGCGAAGGGAATGGGGCCGAGTTGTTTGGAATCGACGCCGGCGGTGGGGTCATCGGTGAGCAGGAATGCGCAGCCGCGCGGGACTTTGGTTTCGGGGATGGTCCAGGTGGTTGTCGGAAAACGGAGATCGTAGGGTGCGCCGTTTACGCGGACTTCTTTGGGCGTGACTTCCACGCGATTGCCTTCGATCCCGATCACGCGGGCGATGTGGAGATTGGAGGCGTCGGTGGGGATGCGGTAGGCGACGTAATCGCCGGTCTTGAGCGCGGAGAGCGAGGTGATGGCTGTGTTGACCGTGTAGGAGCCTTCTGGAAAACTCGTGACGCTCATGCTCTTGTCGCCTTGCTCGATGCTGGCGCGCGTCCTGTTTTTGAAGAACCAGAAGCATGCAACAATGATCACGCAGACCACCAAGACTTTTACGAGCGAATGAATCAATTCAGTCACGTCAGTCACTCCGGCAAGAAAACAGCTTTTGGATAGACTGATTTCTAACACAAACATGAAAGCGTAGAAAGACACAAAAAAAGAGGGGTGAGAATTTTAAGGCGGGTCGCTTTTATCATTGAAATAGAACACGGCTCTACTGGCCTTGTATGGTGCGCGAACTCGTGCAGTTCTTTTCAGGCGGGTGCATCACCGGACTTGCGATTGTTTTTCCCCTCTCCCCTTGAGGGAGAGGGCCGACGAGACAGCCGTTCCGTCTCGCGGGGTGAGGGGTAAACGCTGATTAATCCAAGCGCATCGATTAATCAACGTTTACCCCTCACCCCGCGAAGGAGTACCTTCGTCGGCCCTCTCCCTCAAGGGGAGAGGGAACAGCGCCGCAAGTCCGGTGATGCACCCTTTTCAGGACTGTTCGCCCGAATTTTGTTGCATTTGCTAATCCCTGTCGGGTACAGTTACCGATGGTAGTTTGTGTAAATGTGTTTCCGTTTTAACCCGATTCTTACCCAAGGGGGGGACAGAATGAAGTTTTCTTACGTGATGGGCAGTGCAGTGTTGGCAATGGCGTTGAGCATTTCAGCGCAGGCCGCGTGCGGTGGTGGTGGGTATAAGCCTTCGACAACTTCGTCGTCATCGTCGTCCAGTTCGCAGACTGTTTCAAGTGACAGCCGCGCGATCACCGGGCGCAATTCGTCCAAGTTCGATGTGAGCTACTTCCACAACATGAGCGGTCAGTTGCATATGTCCGGCGAGCAGGCCAGCGCCGTGATCAATGCGATTCAGGACATCCGCAAGAAGCTCGACGAAACCGCCACGCCGCCGAAGGATTACGATCCGAAGGCGGATTTCGAAAAGCGCTTGGCGACGATTTTGAATGCTGAGCAGATGAAGTCATTCCAGACTCAAGGCATGGCCAAGAAATCGTAGAACCAATCCGCGCCATGAGCCCACGGCTACTTCGATCACTTGTTGCCAGTGTGTGTGTATGCATCGCCGCATGTGGAATTGCGCATGCGGCAGATGCACGCACGAACGGCTTGAGTACGCTTATCGATAAAGCTGGCGCGGCTGAATTTCGCGGCGAATACGCATCCGCTCGAAGCGTCTACACGCAGGCCACTGAGCAGTTTCGCGACTCGTCCGAGGCGTGGGCTGCGCTGGGTGAACATCTGCGTTTTTATGTGCATGATTCCGCTGCGGCCTCGGCGGCTTTTAACACGGCGCTTGCGGCGAAAGATCAGAGCGCGTATGCAGTGGCGTTTGCATGGCGCGGCTTGGGCGAACTGGCGTTGAAATCCGGGCGCGTGGACGAGGGTCTCGACTGCTTTAAAAAAAGCCTCGCGTCATGTCCGCTGGCCGATACGCATCGCTCGCTCTGTCATCATTATTGCAGTCACCATAAATTTAAAGAGGCTGCTGAAGCGGCGAAGGCGGCGGTCGAATTGAGTCCTGACGACGCGATCGCACGGCTGCTGTTCGCGGCTCAATTGCATCGCGCGGGCGAGAGTGAACGCGCGGAAAAGGAATTCCAAAAAGCGCTGGGCATCGGCGGAATGGATGCGCACGGGAACGCCGACAAGCCGGTGCACTGTTGTGTGCTGTACAACGCGGCGGGGTATTTGAGCGTTGCAGGAAAACACGAGGCCGCGCTGGCGATGTTGCGGCGTTTTTTTGAGACGCCGAACCACCGCCATCTGTCGCGCGAGGACATCGTCGGCGATTCTGATTTTGAAGGCCTGAGCCGCAACGCCGCGTTTCAAACACTGATCGCGACACACTTCAACACGACCAAGCCCGGGGAATAGCGATGACGTCCAAGACATTCGTCCGCCACGTTGCCTCGATCACGTTGCTCGCCGTTCCACTGATGGCCATGATCGTTTGTGCGGGCGAACCGGAGGTTCGTTTTCCACTGCCCCGTCCCAGCGAAATCGGCACTGAGAAATACGCTCAGATGCTCAACACGTTTGTGTCTCAGGGCACGTTCACTTCCTGGAATCATGACGCGAAGCCGCGCTTTACGGGACCGTATGTTGTCCGAGAATCTGGCGATGTTGAAAGCTATGGAATTCACGGCCCTTCGGCGGTGCAGGTTTATTATTCGCCCGAAGTCTGGGCGTGGATGAACGCTGGAAAGAAGGGTGTGATTCCGGACGGCGGGATGATCATCAAAGCGCTTTACGCGCGCAATCCGGACGATCCGACGAAGCATTCTCCGGACATTACGGGGCTCAGCATTTCGGTGAAGGATAGTAAAGGGTCCTGGGACGGCTGGTTCTACAGCGACGGTGGGCCGCTGCAAAAACCGGAGGCGGTGAACGGCGCGAATTTCTTTGATCCGAACGCGGGATTTGCGCTGTCGTGTGTGAATTGCCACGCGACGGCGGACAATCCGGAACTCACGTATTCGAGTCTGCGCAACGTCAACGGCACTCCGATTTCGCATCCGATTTCGCTTTCGAAAGAGGGCATGAAAAAGAAGCTCGCGATAGGAAATGATATTCATAATCCCGGCGTTCAAAAAGCGGATACTGCACACGCCGGAGTGCCGGACATGCTGCTGCCGTTTGGCAACGCCAGCATTGCGTTGTCGTCGCTGCACGACCCGATTCCGCTGCCGATTTCCACGCTCGACCACGTGCCGCAGGGACCGCGCCCGGCTGGGCAGAAAAAGTTCGTCACCGCCAGCAATTGCAGTTCGTGTCACGATGCGGTGCAGCTGTATTCAGCGCTTCCGAACATGGCGTTGGACCGGAAAGATAAAGCGGGCAACACCGAGCGCGTGAACCTTTCGCCGTTTTCTGAATGGCGTTATTCGATGATGGGTTTGGCCGGACGCGATCCGGTGTTTTTCGCGCAACTCGACAGCGAACGCAGCGCGTTTCCGGAACTCGCTCCGGAGATCGACAACAAGTGTTTGAGCTGCCACGCGCCGATGGGCCAGCGGCAATGGAAACACGATTTCGGTGCCGACAGCCTCTTCCCGCTCGAAGCTGCAAAAGCGGAATCGGGAACTAAATTGGATGTGTACGGCGCACTCTCCCGCGATGGTGTCTCGTGCGTTATCTGCCATCAAATGGATCCGAAGGATTTGGGCGATCCGAAGACGTACGGCGGCAAATTTAACTTGATTGAGAAGTCCGACCACGTCTTCGGCCCCTATGAAAAAACGACCACGTGGGCGATGGAGCAAGCGATTGGATTGACGCCAAAGCACGGCCCCCATATGTCCGATTCAAAGTTGTGTGCGTCCTGCCACACGATTGCGTTGCCGGCGCTGGACGTCGGAAAAAAGTATTCGAGTAAAGAATTTCGCGATGCTGTTGCTGCTGTCCCGGCGCGTGGATTTCATGAGCAGACGACGTATCTGGAATGGAAGAACAGCCGCTTCTCGACGGAGAATATCATCAACCAAAAGACCCAGCGCAGTTGTCAGGACTGCCACATGCCGAAGACGTTTGACGGCGCGAAACTCAAATTCAAGATCGCCAATATTGAAGACGATACGTTCCCGCCGGTTGATCATCGCGCAAAAGACGACCTGATTCGGTTGGAGCCGCGCGATAGTTTTTCGCGCCATGCGTTGCATGGCATCAACTTGTTTACGCAGGAGATGTTCAATCAGAATCCGTGGCTGCTCGGTGTTTCGCGGAAAGACAATTTGATCCCCGGGCCGAACGTCGTTTCGGGCTACGACATCGCGAACGAGTCGGCGAAACAGATGGCGCGTGAACAGACCGCGACCGTCGAAATCATGAGCGCCAAGCGAACCGGGAAAAGCTTGATTTCGAAAGTAAAAGTCACCAACTTGACCGGGCACAAATTCCCCACCGGTGTGAATTTTAGACGCGCGTTTATTGAATTCAAAGTTGAGTCTGCGGGTAAGACATTGTGGATGTCCGGGGGCACCGATTCCTGGGGCGTGATAGGTACGTTTGCGAATGATAAATTCACGCCGCTTAAAACCGAATTCCTGCGTGACAACGCGTTCCAGCCGCACCGTCAGAAGATCGAACGCGAGGACGAAGTGCAGATATATGAATCGTTAGTCGCGGACAGTAATGGCAATTTGACGACGAGTTTTTTAAGCCTTAAAAATCTGGTCAAAGACAATCGTCTACTGCCCCAGGGCTGGCGAGTTGATGGCCCTGACAGCGACCTCACGCGCCCCATGGCGATCGGAACGGACATCGACTTCCGCGACGGTGAAGGCAGCGATACTGTGATCTACGACATTCCTCTGGACCTTCCCGCCGATCAAAAAGTGACGGTCTCAGCGACGCTGTATTATCAATCGCTCCCGCCGTATTATCTGCAACAGCGCTTTGAAATTTACGACAAGCCCGATACCCAGGCGCTGTATTATTTGATCAATAAATTGAATCTGAAAGGCACCGCCATCGAGAATTGGAAACTCCTGATCGCCAAGGACGGGAAGGCTGTGGAATAGTCGCGAAGGGGAGCATCGCCGGAGTTGCGCCGCCGTTCCCTCTCCCCTTGAGGGAGAGGGCCGACGAAGGTACTCCT
>JBAXUS010000519.1:0-1669 GCA_037129555.1 Planctomycetota bacterium | reverse complement strand
CTTCCACTTTCAGATAGGCGAGATACTGATTGATGACGTCGCCGATGAGCGGCAATTTTAATTTGGGACGCAGCGAACCATCCATGAGCTTCGCTTCAATTTGAATCGCTTTGCGGCGTGCTTCCTTTTTGTTGGTGGTGTTCAGCGGTTCTCGGCGCTGGCGTTTTTCGTGCATGTACGTGGCCCACCAGCGCTGGCCGCGCAGATAGATTGAAACTTTTTCTCCAACGCGCTCCCGTGCGGCGACGAGCGCCGCAACGGCAGGGCGTTCGTTACCATTCTTGTCCATGGAACAATTCCTCAATGAAACGATCACGCAGAATCAGCAGCCGCTTGCCGCGCTTCCGCGCGCAAGCCGACAGCCGTCCTTGCGATGACCATTCGTAAATAGTTTTAGTTGAGATTTGCAGCAGCGCCGCCGCCTGATCCACAGACAGGATCGGGGGGTAGCCACTGAATGAACTTTCGAGTTCTTTCTGATTGAACTGCTTCATGCGTTATCGCTCCATCGACTCTTACCGATGGATTATGGCCGAGAATTCAGGCGCGATGTTGCATGACTTGTTGCATTGTGGACAAGTTTCGGCGGCGGGCAGTGGTCGTATTAAAAGATCTGGAACAATTCCGAGCGCCCGAGGCTGTAGCCGATCCCAGGCTTCTTGTTTGGAAGCAACTCGTCCACGAGCGCGACGGCCGCATCGCGTACGGCTTCGTCTTCAAGTTTTAAGGCAACTTCTCTAAAGGCGCGGCGAATTCTGGAAATCACCGGTGGTAAATCGGCACCATCGGCCATGTCTACGCTCCGCAATAGTTTCACGTTCGAGGCCGGGCCACGGTGGCTTTGAGACCACTGAGCATAAAACGACAGGATCTGGTATTGCTGCGGCGGCAGATCGATGGAGAGATCAAAATAGCATACCGACTCATTTTCCGCGTTGATGCGCACACATGCGCGGTGCGGCCAGCCGGGCTCTTGAGTTTGCGAATCCCAGCCACCGAACAGCCCGATGGGTAACTTGAATTTCACCTGCGCGTGGAGGCTATCGGCCGTAACGCAGGCATGATCAAGATTGCAGGAGCTCGATCCCTGCTGCAGATTCGTCCAAAGCTGATTGCGATAATCCAGTCCCAAGCCACGCAGACCAGATTCAAACTGAATGTTCACCACCGTCGCGTGTCCTACTGACGGTATTGGTAGCAATTGCGGAAGTTCAAATTTGAAGATCAATTCTGCGCGCTTCATCTCGCTTTTTCCGTCGCGGCTCGTGGGCTGCATGGTGTTCTCTCCAAGGCTGGCTTACCGAAGTTGAATCGTCGACAAAATGAAACTCAAATTTAATGTCACACGAACCGGCCACACATCCACGCCGCGCGTATCCCGGCACGTTCCCAATCCGCTTTCCGCAAGCATCGGAAGCGGAACCGCCGCTTGCAGAAATGACATGACTTGTTCTGCGGACGTTACACCCCGTTCGGGCGCTTTGACATGAAGCAATACAGCGCATTTCGGCGTTGCGAGTGTCGCGATTACGCCGCACAAACCATGTTCTCTGAAAACCGGCGCAAGATTTCTCACGCGCGGCAGCCAATCGAAAATCCGGAGCGCTTTCTTGATCCTCGCGCAGGTCACGCCGGCGTTCTGCAATTCCAGACCGACCGCCAATCGAAA
>JBAXUS010000518.1:0-1695 GCA_037129555.1 Planctomycetota bacterium | reverse complement strand
CCGTTAATTGGTATCGGCTATTGCTTCGGAATTAATTAATAAAGATCGGTATTAGGTTAAATTGTGGATGAAATGATTACTGCCGACGTCGCGCCAATTCGACGATTAAGGGCGGAAAATCTTTCTCTCCGCGCTCGGTCAGGAATTGCTCGAAGCGTCGCTCGAGCGCGGGGATGTCACCGTCATAGGCTTCGTGATATGCGCTACAGACATGATCAAGGAATGAATCGCAGTCGATATCGCAGATCCACTCGGAATCGACAACCTCGCTTTCAGCATCGTCCTGAGCTTGCTGACGACGCTTTCGTTCGGACGACCGTTCGTGATTCCGACGCTGCCGTTCGTGACGTTCCTGTTTGCTGACCGATTGATCGAGTTCGTCTTCGTCCTCCTCGACATCTTCAACCGATGGGCCGTCATACGTGCCGTGCTTTTCTTCATAAGCGTATTCGCAATCGTCGCAGAAAGTGCGGCAGTCTGAGCGCACTTCATCATAGTCCGGCAGGCTGACATCGGATTCGCGCCAGGCCGTGTAACATTGGTTCGTAAATTCAATTATTGATCCGCGCGTAGACAATGCGTCTATTTGTGTAGAGCCGATTTTTAATCGGCTCATTCTCGCGCCTGTTAAGCCGATTAAAAATCGGCTCTACTCTCCGTCGTGTCTCTTTATTCACGCGCGAGTCAATAGCAGCGCACGGACGTGGTCCGAAGGGATTTCGTCGAAAAGCGAATCTCGGATGGAATACGTTTCGCTGAACGAGAAATGCGGAAGATGGCAGCGTTCGCTCACGATTCTTTCGAGGAAGCCCGCGTAGCTTGGAATCCACACCCCGTCGCCATCATAAATGTCGTAGTGCTCCCGGCAGTCTTTGACTTCCAAATCGGGGACTTCGATATCGACTTCACCTTTGCAAAGTCGGGCAAGCGAGAGTGGGTTCAGAATCAGGAAAGCCATGTTTCCACCTCCCTATTCCCGCTGCGCCGTGACCAATGACATGGCGCACGACGCAGCATCGAAGAACACTTCCTGGGGCAGACCGGACTTGCGCCGACGCCCGGTGCGCTGGTCGTAGTTCCACAGCATGTGGAATGTGGCAAGAAGTGTTGCGGCGGCGAGGAAGTTGGTGACCAGCAACTGCGTTTCGCCCTGGGACACGAGGTCTTCGCAACCGAGCGTGGCACGGTCGCCACCACGCGCCGTTGCAATTTCCGGATGGCGTTCGACGTTCGGAACCGTCAGCGTTTTGCCGCCGGCTCGAAGCAGCACATGGACGTTGCCGTCGTAGCGGTCGTTGCCCGCCGACAGAACGCAGCAGTCGCGGAGCTGCATGGCGCGGCGTTCGATCAAAGCTCGCGCTGGGTGATTGTCCACGCAACTGACGATCAGTGTCGATTCGTTTACGGTATCGCGAACATTCTTGTCGGTCACATAGACATTGTGTTCCCGTAACCGCAGCGCTGGAAACAGCAGTTTGAAATGCTCGACCAGGGCTTCGGCCTTCGGCAGGCCCAGCGCGCCAGGATCGAACTCCTGGCGCTCGGTGTTGGTTGGCGAAAAATGATCGCCGTCCCAAATATGGATTTCACCAGCAAAGTGTTCGGCGTTTAAGAAGCGCAGCAGCGGCGGGAGCAGCCATGAGCCGATTCCACCGCAGCCGATGACGGCGATTGAACGGATATTGCGTAACATGT
>JBAXUS010000517.1:0-1698 GCA_037129555.1 Planctomycetota bacterium | reverse complement strand
CACTCCTTAATTAGTTTAGATAGCCGCTTTGGCTGTGCGCGAGTCAATAACTCCAACTTAAAGTAAGACGAAGTATATACTCATCAGAGTGGACTTTTCGTACCATTTCATCTCGAAGCCAATGCAGCTGTCATAGATGAAATCGGAGTATGTAGTTCTTCCTGCGCGTCATGACACGCTAAAATTTTGCATGACTATGCGGCGACGAGTCATTACGTCATTCTGTACATCTAGCGAGAATTAAAATGGATAACTTGTTTGACTCCTCGATCATCAAGTACGTCAACCAATACTCACAGAGCTCACATGTTTTCGATTTGGTCGTTTACCATTTCTTTTGGAACAACATGCTCAAGGGCGGCGTTATTGTCGCGATGTTCTGGTGGCTCTGGTTTCAAAACGGAAAATCGGATTTTTCAATTCGCGCGCGGTTGACATCCACACTCGTGCTAAGTGTTCTTGCCGTAGCTGTCGCACGTGGTTTGGCATTGATGTGCCCGTATCGAAGCCGCCCATTTCATACACCATCTCTCGGCTTCAAACTCACGTACGGCATGTCAAAGGATACACTTGAAAACTGGTCGTCTTTCCCGAGTGACCACGCTGCACTCTTTTTAGCGTTGAGCACCGGCATTTTTTGCGTGAATCGCAAAATCGGTGGCTTCGCTCTTCTGCACACTCTTGTCTTGATTTGCTTGCCACGACTGTATCTCGGCGTTCACTACCCGACTGATTTAATCGCCGGAGCCCTGATCGGCGTCAGCATGGGATGGTTCGCCTGCCGGCCAACGGTTAGCCTGAAAATTTACCGTCCATGCGCCGCGTGGCGGGAGCGGCACGAGGGATCTTTTTATGCCGCTTTTTTCCTGCTGACCTATCAACTGGCCGATCTGTTTGAACATGTACGCGGCGTATTGTCTGCCGCAATCAAGGCCTTGACGAAACACGTTTAAAACAACGTCATACGCGTTATCACGCGGCTCATTTTATTTTTTATCGACGAAAAAAAGATGCCACCAGCGCGGGCAATTGCGGTCGTGCTGGACGTTTTTCAGGAACGCGAAATCGGCCATATAAAGGGGGCTGGGCGGCAGGCGCGGCAACGTTTCTTTGCTCATTTCCTCGAGTGCGGGAATGGAGAGCAACAGGCGTCCGCCCGGGCGCAGATAGGTCATGAGTTTATCGACAGCTTGTTCGAGCCGCGGCTTGATGTCGGGGATATGGTCGAGCGTTTCAGTGCAGATCACGCCGCTCAATGTGCCGGGCTTGAGGCTGTTCGAATCGAGGTTCGCGATTTCGAATGAGCAGTTCGTGACGTTGTGTTCCTTCTTCAATTGATCACCGACGGCGAGGCGTGTTTCGTCGGGATCGATGCCGATAATTTTTGCGCGCGGCTTTTTGACGGCCATGTTCAGCGACAGAATTCCGTAGCTGCAGCCGATGTCGGCGATGGTGCCTTCGTGCGGCATCAAGCGCAACATGCACTGCATGCGGTGCATCGCAACCCAATGGATCGGCTGGTAGACGCCCTGCGCCGCTTCGATATGGCCGCGCCAGATGCCGGTGTTCTTATCGAGGTAAAGCCACGAATCATTCACTTCTTGAACTGACATAGCACACTCCGGATGGTTTTGGATTTACGATTCTGGATTAATCTCGGCCAAGCGCAATGACAAAAATGCGCGTATCTCGGATGAC
>JBAXUS010000516.1:0-1703 GCA_037129555.1 Planctomycetota bacterium | reverse complement strand
CAAAATTCCCATTGAGCGGTTTGGTCGCCTCAGACGTGTCGTATTCCACCACCGTAATCTCAACATCCTTGCCGATCAGGCTGCGGATTTCGGGCAGCACCAGCGTTTCGGAATCAAGGTGTTTTTTCACGCGAATCGTCTGCATCGTAGGCCTCCATCGCAGAATTCTACGAAGTGTTCGAGTTCAATTCCAGCGGTGAATTTTCGGATCACGCACCCGTTTGCGTCTCAGAAGTCTTCTCCTCCTTCGGCACAAAGAAAAATTCCGCGATCGCAAACAGAATCACGCCGATGGTGATCGCGATGTCCGCGACGTTGAAAACTGCCCAATGCCCGATGATCGGGATCTGCGGAACGAAGTCGATGAAGTCGCGGACGTAGCCTAGACTCACGCGGTCGATCAAATTTCCGATCGCTCCGATCAGCAGCAGATTCATCGCGATGATCGAGAGCGTGTGCGCCTTCGCGTACGTCGTCGAATACATCCAGATGATGAACGCAATCGCGAGGCTCGTGACCGTGATAATAATCCCGGGACGACCGGCCAACATGCTGAACGCCACGCCGTGGTTTTCCGCGTGTACAAAGTCGAGAATGTTGGGAATGACAACGTAATACTGCATCGCGCTGAGCTGCCGAAACGCGTACCATTTTGTCAGCAAGTCCACGCCGACACCGAGTAGGACGAGGATCGCGAATGGAATGGGCTTGCGCATAACAAAAGTTCCGAAGTGCGGGGGTGAGTGCTGGGAAGATCTGTGTTACGCGCGCTCTGTGTCGTCGCCGATGAGCGCTTCCTCGGTGTCGTCGTCGATGTCAAATTCACGCCCGGGCTTGCGACGTCGCGCACCGCGTTCTTCCAATTCCTGGCACGTGATGCACAGCGTCGCCCACGGCAGATACTCGAGCCGCTCGGGGTTGATCTGCTTGGAGCAATCATCGCACGTGCCGTAGGTTTTGTCTCGGATGCGCAACAACGCCGTGTCGATCTTGCGCATGATTTCTTCTTCGCTCTCCATGTTGATGAAGGCGAAGTCCTGCTCATAAGCATCGGACGCATTGTCCGCACTGTTGAGCGGTGATTTTGAATTTTCAGTCGCCTCGGTCGATTCAGCAGCGTCCTTGGCCAATCGCTCGACTTGATTCACCAGTGAGTTGCGTTTTTCCAGGAGAACTTCCCGGGCCCTGCTTAAGTGTTCTTTTGTCAATGCCATGTCAAAATTCCAGAGTGAATACAACCGTTCCATCCCAGCCCCTTAAAACAGGGAATTGAGGCAACCGATTTAACAAGGCTTTCGCGAGATTCAACATATTTCTGGACAGCGTTCATAATTATTTGCTTCCCGGCGAAAACCGTTTAGTGCGCTACCGGTCCGTTTCATCGGTCTGCGAGTTGGGGGCGATTCGGCGTGGTGTGCTGAGTCGACGAAGCGGTATGAAAAAAAATAAATAATTTCTAAAGAAATTGGTTAATAACATAACGAAGCTCCATCGGATCCATTTCGTGCTCGCAACGAGTTTGCGTTCGTTATTTACGTGAGGGAGAAACGTCGCGGATCACATGACGCAATCGTTATGCTAGGAAAAGCGAAGACGTTATCGCTGATCGGTTGCGCCAGCACCTATCGCAGCGCGCTTGAATTAAGGAGTTGAACGAGACATCAAATGGCGGTTGGAGAACGATAAAACGTGCGGAATATAGG
>JBAXUS010000515.1:0-1709 GCA_037129555.1 Planctomycetota bacterium | reverse complement strand
GCGCAGCAACGGCGCGGCGGAATGTTGTTCATGCGGCGCGACGTTGCGGAAGGGCACGCGAAAGTTGTTATCGCGGACGCGAACCACGAAACTCTTGTCGCCGAATATCGGCATCGACTGGGCAACGGCGGCTCGGACAGCCGCAGGCGTGCCAAAGTTCGCGATGATTTGTTCCACGACTGTGGTGCGCTCAATTACGACGCAATCGAGAAAGAGTTCAAAGTCGTTGCACACCGGCTGAACTGGCCGAAGACCGCAACGCTCAAGGATCTTCGCCACCTTTTCTGCACGGCAATGAGTAACAGCGGAATGCCCGAAGGCTACCGCCGTTTTCTGATGGGGCACGCACCGGGTCGCGAGGCGATTGTCGCGTACACGCACCTGAACAAACTCACCGAATTCTACACCCGGGCCATTGAGACCGAACTGGCCGAGCCGCTGAATGTGCTGCGCAACCGTCTGCAAAATTTGGAGGTGCAATCATGACTCGCCCTATCTCCGATTGGCACGGATTTCTAGGCCAACATCAACTGATCCGCGCGTTGCGCCCGATCGCTGAAGGAGCGAAAGCGAACGGGCGAGCCATGCCGCCGACGTTGTTCACGGGATCGAGCGGAAATGGCAAGAGCTATCTGGCCAACGCGCTCGCCACGTTCTTTGGAACCCACGCGCATGTGCTGGTTGCGCGAGCGGATTTGAAGTTGGGCGAACTGCTTGCGTTTTTCCGACTGGCTCACGCCCACGACATCCTGTTTGTTGACGAAATCCATTCGTTGAATCTTGCATTGCAGGAAGTTCTTTTCGGGATCATCGACCACGGAAAACTGCCCGCAGACGTGCTAGCTGTCGCGTCCACCGAAAATCAGAATCTGCCGCCGCTTCACTTGCTTGCAGCCACTGATCGCCCCGGAAAACTTCTGACGCCACTGAAAAGTCGCTTCGCGCTGACCCTTCAATTCGGCGCGTATTCCTCGCGAGAACTCGACGCCATCACACGGCAGCGCGCTACTGAATTCGGAATGGTGCTCTCGCCCCAAGCCGCCAAATTACTGGCGCGCACCAGCCGCGGAATTCCCCGCCTTGCGGGCCAGCGTTTGCGCTTGCTCCGAGATTTTTACGGCACTCGTCCGCCAAGCGAATTCGATCTGCCCACCGTTCGAAAATTCTTAAAAAGCCTCGGGGTGAACGACGACGGTTTGACTCGCTCGGATCGCAAGTATCTCGAAGTTGCGCTTGAACACGGCGACTCCGGAATTTCATTGCGCACACTTGCAGCCCGACTGGAGATCGATGGCGATTCTGTGTTCCGTGACATTGAACCTTTTTTGATGCGCGAAGGTCTCGTGGCCATACAGCCACGCGGTCGCGTGTTGACCGGAGCGGGCGCGGAATACGCACGCAGTTTGAAGGGGTAAAAGTAATATGCAACTTTCAATAGGAGACGAACTGGTGGACGCGTTGAAGCTGGCGTACGAGGCAAAGCGTCCGGTGGTGTTGATGGGCCCGACCGGGGCTGGAAAGTCTCAAATCGCTGAACGCGCCGCCAAGGAAATGGACATTGGTTTCATTGCCCGCGATTTGAGCCTGATGGAGGCACCCGATCTCGCCGGTATGCCGACCATCATCAACGGCGAACTGAGTTACGCCATTCCGAAGTTTTTGCCGAAAGATGGAAGCGGGATCATTGTGTTCGAGGAACTCAATCGCAG
>JBAXUS010000514.1:0-1736 GCA_037129555.1 Planctomycetota bacterium | reverse complement strand
CGCGATTACGCGACATGGGCGCGGAATTCAGCTTTGGCGATTTTCTGGTCGAGCGCGGCATGCTCCCGCAAATGGCCGTCACAGCCTTTGAAAGCGAGTCCGGCGAATCGTTCGGGACGGTCGATACGCTCGGCGATTTTCAACTGATTGAATTGCTGGGCGAAGGCGAAAACGGAGCCGTGTACCGCGCGACACAGCTCTCATTGGATCGCGATGTTGCCGTCAAAATTCTCAACACCGAAATCGCGCAAGACCCCGCCGCTGTCGAGCATTTTTTAAGCGAGGCGTACGCGGTCGCGCGAATCAATCATCCGAACGTGGTTCAAATCTACAGCCGGGGAACCGAGCACGGGCTGCATTATTTTGCGATGGAATTGCTCGAAGGCGGTTCCGCTCGCGATCTGATCGCGGACGCCGAAGACGGTCGCTTGACCGAACGCCGCGCACTCGAAATTACAGCTCAGGCAGCGGAAGGATTGAAGGCGGCCCACGCCAATGGGATTTTGCATCGCGACGTGAAGCCGGACAATATTCTTCTGTCGAAAATGGGCGTCGCAAAAATCACCGATCTTGGCATCGCGCAAGTCGTCCACGCGACCGCTGACGGCGGAACGTTCTGGGGCAGTCCACCGTATGTGGCACCCGAAACGGTGCGAGGCACATCCCCCAACGATCCGCGCAGCGACATCTACAGTTTGGGCGCGACGCTGTTTGAATTGCTGACCGGCGAGCCGCCGTTCAGTGCCGACGATCCCGCCGAAGTTCTGCGCATGCACTTGGACGAAGCCCCGCGCGATGTCCGCGACGTGCGTCCCGACGTGAGTTCTCGAACAGCCACGCTCGTCAAACTGATGCTGGCCAAAGAACCAAACGAACGCATCCGCGACGCCGACATGGTCGCGAAACAAATCGCCAAGATTTTGTCCGAACCGAATTCCGCATCGCACCCTGTTTCCGCAGCAGCTCCGGCTCCCAAAACTATCGTGAAGCCGCCTGTGCTTGCACCTCGGCGTCTGCCGGTTGGATTGGGATCTACCGTCAAACGCGCGCTGCCAACGAAGCCAGTGCCGGGACGAATCGTTCGACCCATGCAACGACCTGCTGCACCCATTCAGACGGCGACAAAAAAACCGAGTGTCCCGGTTCAACCTGTTACGCAGAACAGGCCACCGTCCCAAGCCCGGCCAAGTGCTCCAGTCAGGCCGAGCATTCCGGCGCGGCCATTGGGACTCAATCGCATTCCCGGTAAACGTCCATAGACATTCAAGCATCATGAATGAACGTGTGACGTGAAAGTGGAACGGGCTTTTAACTGGTACTTCTATGAAACACGACATCATCGACGGTCGGCGGTTTGACACCGGCACCCCCGTGCGCATCACGCTTGCAAACAAGGCCGTTTTAAAGATCGAAGCGATTGAAAAAGCTCCGGATGATGTCTGGATCGCGCCTGCTCTTTTTGATCCGCAGATCAATGGTTACGCAGGCGTTGATTTTCAACGCGACGATGTGACATGGGACGAACTCAGTACCGTTGCGCATCGCATGCGTGAAGCTGCATGCGGTCAATTTTTTTACACGCTGACAACCGAAGCGTGGCCGGTGTTGCTGGGACGACTCGCTCGGGCCAAGGCGTTGCGAGGACAATCCAAGGACCTCACGAACGCGATTGCAGGTTGGCATGTTGAAGGGCCGTTCATGTCCGCCGCGCCGGGATTTCATGGGGCGCATGATCC
>JBAXUS010000513.1:0-1754 GCA_037129555.1 Planctomycetota bacterium | reverse complement strand
CGACGCCCGTCCGCGTTCTGACCGTTTCCGGTGCGGCGGGCGCGAAAGCAATTTCTTTGCAGTGACGCCTTCACCGACTCGATGCCGTGCTTTGCAACCATTTCTCCAATTGCGCGGACATGGCCTTGACGCGTTTCGGATTTTGCGCGGCAAGATTTTTGGATTCAACCGGGTCGCTGGCGAGGTCGTAAAGTTCGGGGCGTGAGCCGTCGTAATCCATCAGGAATTTCCAGCTGCCGTCGCGAAGGGCGAGTTGCGGGCTGACGTCGCGCGGGTCGCCGGGTTTGATGTCGTGGCGATATTCCCAGATGATCGGTTTCTTGCGTTTGAAATTTTTCCCGAGCAACGCGGCGCTGATGTCCACGCCGTCGAATTCAACTTTCGGCGATTTGATTCCCGCGATTTTCGTAAGTGATGGAAAGAAATCGACGGCGGTGACAAGGCTGGTTTCATCAACGCGGCCTGCGGGAATTTTTCCAGTCCATCGCGCGATGAGCGGTTGGCGGATACCGCCTTCGTAGAGACTCCATTTGCGACCGCGATCTCCGGCGGTGCTGCCGGGCGGCTCGATTCCCTTGTCGTAATAATGCCGCCAGGCGGTCGGGCCGTTGTCGCCAGTGAGAATGATGAGCGTGTTTTTGCCGAGGCCGAGTTCATCGATGGAATCAAACAAACGGCCAAGTTGACGATCCATATCCGCGAGCGTTGCGAAAAACTTTCGGTCTTCGTCGTTGCGACCTTTGCCTGCGAACTTTTCCGTGGAACCAGGCGCGGGATTAAAAGGGTCGTGAACATCGTCCAGCCAAAGGTGCAGGTAGAACGGCGCGGTTTTATTTCTTTGGATGAAATCAATCGCGCGCTCGACGTAGATGCCGGTTTCTTCATGTTGTTTGACGCGCGTGATGTTGCCGCGACCGAGCTTCGCGCTTTGGTCCGGCAAATCGCCGGGAGGCAAAATGCGGTCGCCCAAACCTTCAAAGGAAACCAGCGAATCATCAAAACCATATTCCTGTGGCAACGGAGCGTCGCCTACGTCACGTCCGCCGCCCATGTGCCATTTGCCAAAATGCGCGGTGGCATAACCGGCGGACTTGAACGTGCGCGCGAGGGCGGGCGCTTTTGGGTCGAGAAAATCGGCCATGTTGCGGCGCTGATTATAGGAACGCTGCGCGAGGAAAGAATGGATTTTCCAGCGTTGCGGATATTGGCCGGTGGTAAAAGCAACGCGCGACGGCGAACAAATCGGCGCGCCGACATGAAACTGTGTAAGGCGCGTTCCTTGTGCGGCGAGGCGGTCGATGTTCGGCGTCGGAACTTCTTTATTTCCGGTGACGCCCAAATCGCCGTAGCCGAGGTCGTCGATCAAAACGAAAACGATGTTGGGTTTGTCAGCGGCGTGTATGAAACAAGTTGCGAACAAAAACAAAATCGCAAGCGAACGAATCAGGCAGAATTTCATGCGCAAATTTTAGGCAGAAGAAAAGCGGGTGGGAAATAGTTATTAGATGCGTTGGTAGGACGCGTCAGTCCTCTGCGCGTCGTGGCTATTATCCATTCTCATCCGTGTTTAAGCGAAGCGGCGCGCACGGGGTGACGCGCCCTACCTTGGGCAAATCCGTCGCAGACCCGCGAGCGTGAGCGCGGGACAGTCGCGAATCTCAATGTTCCCGTCTGCGCGGATGACCTTGTATTCGGGTGTCTCGGTCGCCGCGCGCGAGGTGCTGACGAGCCAGAAGGCTGCCACCGCAAACAGG
>JBAXUS010000512.1:0-1759 GCA_037129555.1 Planctomycetota bacterium | reverse complement strand
TGGAGTTTGACCTCCAGCGACAGCGTGAATCCCGATCACGGTATTCAAGTGCTCGTGAACGGGCAACCCGTTGGCGAGGCAAGTTGGGACGGAGGTGGCAAGATGCTCCAGATTGCCTTCACGATTCCGACTGGCGCATTGAAAGCCGGCGACAATGTGGTGAGTCTGGTGACACCGGCCATCTCTGGCCAGGATTCGCAGATCGCGTTCCTGCATTCGATCAGTGTGAGCTACACTCGCGCATTGGATGGTTCAAAGCCGGTTGAAATCAACAACACCTCGAACACGGCAAGCCTGTACGAATTGTACAGTGTTCCCAATGGCGGCGCGTGGGTGGTCGATGCGCGTTTCACGGATCGAGCATCCCTGGTGGTTCCCGCCGAAACGCTGTTGCAGGCCGATGGCACGTTGCGTTTACGCTTCATCGCCGCTGCGGGTGGCAGCGGAAAGTTCATTGTTGTTCCAGTTGGTCAGGAAAACAAACCACTGGCTGTCAGCGTTCGTCAGGTCAAACCGCTCAGGCTGAATGGAACCTACCTCGCAACCGGCCCCGCGCAATTCGCATCGGGCGTGCAGCCCTTGCTGGCGAAGCGCTCCAAAGAGGGAATTCGCAGCGTATTCGTGGATCAGGAGCAACTCTTCGATTACTACAATTACGGGCGCTTCGGCCCGGAGGGTATTCGAAAGGCGGTGCGTTCCGTCCGCCCGAGCTATCTGCTGTTGGTCGGAAGAACGACGTATGACTATCTGAATTACGGCGGAGCGAACGTCGATCCGTTGTGCCCAGCGTTCCTGGTCTCGACGAGCTTCTGGGCGCAGACGACGTCGGACAGCGCGTTCGGAGATCTCGGTCTTGGATTCCCGGAAGTCGCCGTAGGCCGCTTGCCGGTGAACAACACAAGCGAGTTGGCGGGCGCCGTCAATCACATCGTCAGCTACAAAGGCATCCCGTCGTCCGGCATTCGCTTGCATGCTGTCGCCGACAAGACCGATCCATCGGTAGCTGATTTTGGAGCACAGCTTGACACGATGTTGAAGGTCAATCATCCTGAAATTTCGTGGCAGGAAAACTACCTTGAGAAAACGCGCGCAACCGCGCCGGAAGTCACCGCCGCGATGAAAGACGCGGCAAATGGAGGAGCGGATTTGATCTTGTACTCCGGCCACGGCAATGCCGCTCGCTTGGGGGCGACTGCGCCTAGAATTCTGGATCAGACGAGCGTTCAAGACTGGGCCGGAAACACGGTGTTCATTCAGGCAACCTGCACGGCGAATTGGATGGCGAAGAACGAGCAGGATTACAAGAGCATCGCGATCCAGGCACTAACACAGCCGCAAGGCGGCATCTCAGCAAGTATAGGAACCTCGACATACATGAATCCCGACGTGGCAACCGCGTTCATGAACCAACTCTTGAAAAATACGAACGTAACGGGCGCTCGCTGGGGCACAGTGCTTTTGAAGACGCAACAATGGGCCGGCAAGCAATCCGGCAGCGCGTTCTATATTGACCTAATGGCGACTGAGCAATTGTTCGGCGACCCGGCGATGCCGGTCTTCGCGCCGAAATCATCTACTCCATCATCCGGCGCATCGTCGAATGCGGCAGGAACCTTTTAAACAAGTCATACAATACAAGCCCGAAAGAAACGGAATTGAGGAACAAAACATGCGCTGGACTAAAAATGAAAATGTCATCTGGGAAGAACTTGACGGCGGAGCACTATTGATTGACACGAAGAGCGGCACGCGCTGGACG
>JBAXUS010000511.1:0-1761 GCA_037129555.1 Planctomycetota bacterium | reverse complement strand
ATAGGCCCGGCTGGATTCGAACCAGCGACCAAGGGATTATGAGTCCCCTGCTCTCACCGCTGAGCTACGAGCCCTTCTATGTCTTGTACTCGTTCCACACTAGCAACACGTCGTATTCGGCAGTGTAACGCAATGCGTTCGTCGCGAAATAGAACTGCTTCTTAATACACCAGATTTTTGGAATGACAAGTCCTGCGTCTTACTTCACCGCCGCATGCGTCTTCCAGCCATCGACGATCATTTCCCCGTTTACACCGCACTCGAAGCTCAACGCTTTATCCAAACCCGCTTTCGTGTCGCGTAGTGGGTTTTCGTAGCTGCTCGTATCTGACACGTTTTTGAGTACGTTGTTTTGGATCAGGGCACCATAGCTTTCCTTGCAGCGCAGCAGTGGGCGTGGCTGGCCATCGCATTCGATCACGTTGTCTTTGATGTGTATAGTCTTGAAATCGCAGCCGGGATTGAAGCCGAATAGACCGTCCTTGCGCGGCGTCGCGGTGGTGTGCGTGATGATGTGATTGTTATGAATGTCAAAATTGTTGAAAATTTCATTGATCCAGATCACGCCGCGACCTGGATTGCTGACGAGATTATTGTGGAAGCTCGCAGGGCCTTTGGCCGCGGCTTTTCCGAATCCGGAAATAAGATTGCCACCGTCTTTTTGAGCGTCAAAATCGAAAAGGTTGTGGTCGATTTCGACCCCGTTGCGCACAAACTCAATGGCGTATCCGCTGGTCATATAATTGTGGTGAATGTGAAACGTACTGCCGCTAGTGGGAGCCGTGCCGCCAGCGTGTTTAGGAATTGAAATCGTGCCGTGGCAGATGTTGTGATCGATCTCATTGTCTTCATCGTTCTCGAACGGGAACTCCATCGAGAAGTCGGCTTTGATCGTGTTGTGATGAACGTGGCAGCGCTTCGCTTGCCGGATTTTGATTCCGTAAAACTCCTCGGCCTTGCCCGTCTTCGTGCGCTCGAAACGGTTGTTGAAAATCTCGCTGTCGGCGATCCAGATCGCAAAAATCGCTCCGCCGGTGATGCCACCTTTCAGACCCGGTGCGCCCTTTTCCCAACGCCCGCCCGCATCGATAAATTCACAGTCGTGAATCTTCGCACCCTTCATTCCAAACGTGCGGATGCCTGTCCAGAGTGTATCCTGAATGCGCAGATGATGGAGGTGTGCGTCCTTGTTTTCAAATCCAAAGATGGCTCCGTGAAGCTGTGGACCACGCAACGTCATGTCTGAAATAGTGACGCCAGCGGCCTTGTCTTTGAGTCGGATCAAAAACGCGCGCGTGTCCATGCCTACCGTTTTCATTTCCGGATCGGGAAGTGTTTTAGTCGACGGTTTCCAATCTGTGGTGTGCGTCAGAATCGTCTTGTCCATGCCCGCGCCCTTCAATGTCATGCCGGCTTTCGGCTCTAACGGTGCATCCAGTTCATACGTCCCCGCAGCGATTTCGATTGTCGCTGCTTCTGCTCCATCGCGCACGGCAGCAACGAGTGACTTGGCATCGGTAACGGGCTCGCCAGCAAACGTAAGCGTTGAGAATAGAAGTGCAATTAGAAGGGTAAAACGCATGGTTCGTAAAGTCCTCTTGAAGGCAGAAGTTCATTATCTGGTAACGTGTGATTACCCCAGCTTCGAACGTTTCAGCTTATAATTCTCATACCGTTTCAACCGTCATCGTAAAGTCCCGAGACTATTTATTACCCCGTTCACTAATTATCTTACATATTTATCAGGAGGCATACCTGACA
>JBAXUS010000510.1:0-1769 GCA_037129555.1 Planctomycetota bacterium | reverse complement strand
CGCTGGAATTCGGCGAAGAACCCGAAGTGGGCGTCTCGCGTGTCTTCTCCGAATTGACCGGAATCGAAGTCACGCCCGACCGGCCAGTCGGCGGATGGAGCCTGATCGAATCCGAGGGAGACGCTCGCGTTCACGTTGTCCACATCGGCTACACAGTCACGCTCGCAGGGACGCTGCTGGCGGTCGAAGTGGACTCCGAAAAACACGCCTCGTTTGCGTGGCTGAAGCAGAACGAATTAGCGGCGAAGATCGATTCGCCACCCCTGTTGCGCTCGTGTGGGCGAGCATTCGCAGCACTCGCCCGGCCACGCAAGACGAAGTAAGAGGCACTATTCGGGGAATTCGAACGCCCATGCCAAATGCCATTGAAACCGCGACCGCGCCCGCTGCGATTTCGCAACTTGAGCGCGCGCATTACCGACCCACCGGGCTGGACGAGTGCCTCGACACCGTGCGCGTGTATTTCGATTCGTTCGCAGAACAACGCGACGCCTGGCGCAACCGGAACTTAGGCTACCACCGCGAACTCGAACATATCTATTCGTACTACATTCCGAAGAAATCAAGTGTGCTCGAAGTCGGTTGCGCGACCGGCGATTTGCTCGCATCGCTCGATCCGTCGCGCGGAGTAGGCTTGGATTTGAGTCCCAAGATGGTAGAGCATGCACGCGTCAAGTTCCCGAAACTGCGTTTCGAAAAAACCGCGCTGGAAAAATGGGACGCGGCGGGCGAGACGTTTGATTACATCGTTCTTTCGGATGTGCTGGGATTCGTGTTCGACATTCTGACGTTTCTAAAAGCACTCCGACCCCTGTGCCATCCGCGCACACGCATCGTCTTCAACACTCACAGCCGCCTGTGGCAGCCCGCGCTCTCGCTCGCCGAAACACTCGGCTTGAAATACCGACAGCCTGTGTTGAATTGGGTCGCCACAGAGGATGTGACGAACCTCTTGAATTTGGCAGGATTTGACGTGATCGGAACGGATTCGCGGATGCTGATGCCCAAGCGCATTCCGCTGCTCTCGCGTTTCGCAAATTCCTGGCTTGCTCCGTTCAGCCCCTTTAAGCATCTATGTCTGACCAACGTGATTCTCGCGCGCCTGCCCCAAGCGCCGCTGGAGCGCCGTCAAAACGAGCGCCGAAAACTCGACAGCGGTGCCGAGATTTACAGCGCGAATGAGCTGACCGTTTCGGTGATTTGCCCCTGTCGCAACGAAGCCGGAAACATCCCGCACATCGTCCGTCGCCTCCCAAAATTCGGTAAAGCCGTCGAGCTGATTTTTGTTGAAGGCAATTCGAAAGACGACACGTACGCCGCGTGTCTTAAGGCCAAGGACGACAATCCGAGCCTCGATATTTCTGTCTACAAGCAGCCCGGCAAAGGAAAGAAAGACGCGGTATGGCTCGGATTTGAAAAAGCGAAATATGACGTGCTGATGATTCTGGACGCAGACATTTCAGTACCGCCCGAAGACCTCACCGCATTCTACGACGCGCTCGCGAGCGGGCGCGCCGAATTCGCGAACGGCTCGCGCCTCGTCTATCCGATGGAGAACAAAGCGATGCGTTTTTTGAATCTCATCGCGAACAAATTCTTCAGCTTGGCGTTCTCGTATTTGCTGGGACAGAACGTCAAAGACACGCTCTGTGGAACGAAAGTGTTGTTGAAAAAAGATTTCGAAAAGCTGCTCGCCGGGAGCGCTTATTTCGGAGAGTTCGATCCGTTCGGCGATTTCGATTTGCTCTTCGGCGCGTCGAAACTCGGCT
>JBAXUS010000051.1:0-35517 GCA_037129555.1 Planctomycetota bacterium | reverse complement strand
GGACATTTGGCTTTCGAAAAATAGTGCTATTATTAGTATGTGAACGGTTACAAAATTTCTCAAAAATTCTGATTTTTCCCGCCGAAATCGACCGCCCTGAAATCCCATCCATTTGAAGGGCATTGAGGACATTGTAGCGCACGTGGAGGGAATTGGAATGGTCAAGGGCAACCAAAGAGCACCGGAGGATACCCGGTGGATCACTATCAACGAAGTCGCGAAGCATCTGCGACTGGCACCCGGAACGGTGAAAAACTGGGCCGGTGCCAACCGGATTCCGTGTCACAGGGTCGGACGATCGGTTCGTTTCGACTTGGCTGAAGTGGAAGCGTGGGCGCGCGGGAAATAGGCGCTGACGCAAACTATAGCTAGAAAAAAAGCGCGCTCCGCCTGCCAAGACAAAAGCGCGCCCTATTTGGAACTCTCGAAAATGATTTTACCACATTCAAGTCCGTCCTGCAACCCCGAGCAAACGTGCCGCTCTGATTTTGAGGCCGCGTCGTCGGATGTTTCAGGTTCCGCCAATCGGGAAACGGTCCTACACGGTCCTACCGATCCGAGCGCCTGTGCTACAGATTCAACCAGTCGTCCTACGCCGTCCTACACGTCCTACACACATACAAAAAACAAAAAAGAAGATTTTGTGGATGTTGGTCTTAATGGTAGCCCGCCGCCGTCCTCGTGTTCGTCCGGGCCAGAAAAAAATTCGGACTTTCCCGCCGAAAATCTGGAGGACGTGGAGGACACGTGTAGGACACGTGTAGAACAGCCATCCACTGGTTCCGATTCCGTGGAGGACGTGCCTGGCAAAGGTTCTGAACGGCCACAGGCTGACGCCCGCGCCCATGTGCCGTTGGTGTTTAAGGGGAAGGTGCATGTTGGAAACCTGAACCACACTCGCGACCAGTTTGAAATTTTTGAGAATCCCGATCTGAAGGCGCTGTTGGTCCTCACCTTTGCAACAGCCGAAGACATCATCATCGAAGCCAGCAATGGCGCGGAGTTTTCGGTCCTCGACTGCGATACGCATCATCTGACCGTCAAACCGGCGGACGATGAACTGAACATCCACATCAATAACATCAAGCCCCAGCCCGACGCGGCATTCATCACACACGGGAAGGGAATCAAAAGCGTTTACGTGGGGCCACACCACCGGCAACGGGCGGCTCTGGCAGCACTCGGTGTTCCCCCCATGTTTAAGGTCGAGCTCGCGAAGAATATGCGCCATCCCCGCTCGACGCGCAAGGGAGCCAAGTGCGGTCCAGTGATCTGGGGCACTAACGATCCGAACGCGCCGGTCGTGGTCAAGCAGTTTGGTCGGCTCAGCGCGGCGTCGCGTGACGAAGCACTCAAGCAGCTCGGTCTGGAAGACGGCAAGCGCTACGATCATACGCAGTGCCCGATCGAGCCCAACGCTCAGTCAGATGCGACTGCGTGTGTTTTGGTCTTGGGCGACATCGTTTACTGTCATCGCTGTGCAGCGCACGGCGTCGTGGCTGGCAAGAATTTGAAGCCCGGCGTTTTCCCGTTGCGCAAGTTGGTGAATGACGCCGGGACGGTACTGGAGCAGTTGGTTTGGAACCGCGTGCACTGGTACCACGCCCGATACGTTCTCGCTAACGCGTACCCCCATTTCGGCGAAGGCCTGCTTAGGGAGACATTTCGGGTTGCGCTCGAAGCGTTTTTGGGCACGAACGATCCGCGCGTCAATATGGTCTTCAACGCCAACCTCGATTTCGTTCGCGGCGAAAGCCTGTGGCTGCGCGGAGACGACTTCGCGCCGATGGTACTCGAAAACGACGATTGCACGGGGTTGCCGGGCTGCTTACGCGTCGAGGCTGACCCGGACGATTCGACGACCCAGCTCGTCAAAGTGATACCAACGCTTCGCTCCAAGTTCAAGAATCGCACACCTAACGGGTACGTCCCGATTCGTCCGGTGCGCGGCGTGTCATTAGCACCCGACGACGAAAGCGTCGTTACAGTGCAAGTGCCGCCGTTCCCGAAGCACAAGATCGAACTCGTCAAGAACCCGATGAGTGAGGACGCCGCGCTGGAGATCATCAACGGAGGATTCCCAGGCGTCTACGCGCCGTATTTGAAAGGCATTCTCGCCGCTTGCATTTGCGCGGAACAGGGCGGGAAGCCTCCATTTCTCGGAGCCCTTGGACCGACTGGTTCGGCCAAAAATGCCACGATCGTCCTGGGGCAGTCGTTCCTTGGAATCCCAGGTTCGCGAATTCAACTGATCGACAATGCGGAAGAATTCTTCCGCCAAATCGGTTCAGAACTTGCCGCCGGCCAACGCGCCTTCACGGTCGATGAACTCGGCAAAGTCTCGGACATCATCGGCAAACTGCAAATGCTCTACCAGCTCGACGCGCAAGTGAGCTGGAGACCGCTCTACGGCAAGAGTCGAGTGCAAACGCCCGGCCGCGCGGCGTACTTTTTCCCAACGGCGACGGTGCCGGAGTTCCTAAAATCAATGGCCGAATTCAACCGCCGCGTGCGATTCACGCGCCTGTATGAACAGGTTGACTGGGAAAAATCGATTAGCGACAGTGGCAGCAAATCCGGTATCGCCGGCTGGCGCGACCTCTGTCAGCGGAATGCAGACGCTGCCAACGCATTAGTCACACACATCTTCAAGCTCTGCCACGCAACCAATTTCGTTTTTACGCGTGTGGCGGAGGCCTTAGGCATCGGGACGCTCGCGGATGACACCGAGCGCGCCGATCCCGAAATTCATCGGAATCTTTACCGCCTTGCACGCGGCGAAATGCCGGGCCGAGTCATCTTCGAGAAGCACGACAACTTTGTTAAAGGCTGGCTCGATTTAGCCAGCCCGGCGGCGGCCAAGCTCATCGCCACGCTGCTCGATCTCGACAACTTCAAGGATGCAAAGAGCGCCCAGAAAGCAGTGCGGGCGAATCTGGAGGCGCTTCCCTGGAATAATATCCTGGGCATCAAGAGCCCACCTATCCGTTGCCGTATCCTGATTCACGGGACCCATTGGGGTGTGCGCTTCCAGACATTCGCCTGCCTCAAAGGGTCGGAGCTACTCAACGAGCAACTGCCGCCGATCCCCGGTGACCCCATGGCCAGTGGCGTTGCGGCAGCAGTCCCGACTGCGGATGCCGTGAACGCCAGCACCCCGGCACAGCCGCAAAGCCCACCTTCATTGTCCGCCGCAATTGATCCAGCAGAAGTTCTGCGGCAAGGAGGGCTGCCAACGTGAACCTCTTGACGCTTGATTTTGAGACGTATTACGACAAGCAATACAGTCTTAAAAAGCTGACAATCGCGGAGTACGTTCGTGACGCCCGCTTCCGGGCGCACGGCCTGGCTGTTCGCTACCCAGACGGCCGCGCCGAATTTAGGGCCGACGTGAATGCCTTGCTTTCCGAACTCCAGGCCCAGTACGGCGAGCACTTGGAGCGTACCACGGTCGTCTTCCAAAACGCATACTTCGACGTGTATGTTTTGAAGCACCGTTTTGGCCTGACGCTAGCTCATTTCATCGACACGATGCTCCTGGCCTACGCCGCGCATGGCTGCCGTGGCTCTGAAGGCTCGGACGGCACCGGCGCATCGTTGAAGGCGCTGGCGATGGCGTACAACCTTCCGGTTAAAAAAGGGAACCTCGATTTTATGTGCGGCGTCCGCGAACCGAGCGCCGCGCAGTTCATCGAGCTGGAAGCCTACGCGAAAAACGATGTCGAGATCACGTTCCAACTGGCGCTGAAACTGCTCCCCAGCCTGACGCGTCCGGCGGTCGAGCTGCCGCTGATGATGCACACGGTTAGGCTTTTCACCGAGCGTGGCTTGTGTGTCGAGACCGCGGCGCTGGACAAGCTGGCGCAAGACGTGAAAGCCGAAACCGAAAAGTGGCTCGCGGATGCCGGCGTCTCCGACGACGACGTTTCGCGCGACGCGCGGTTCGTGCCATTGCTGGAAAAAGCGCTCGCGAGGACTGGCCGCCTTGTGCCGAACAAAACCGGAAAGCGCGGTTCGATCCCGGCGACGGCTAAAAAAGACCCGGCGATGTTGGCGCTACTCGATGACGACGATCCCGTCGTTGCCGCGCTCGCGCACGCGCGGACGCAGGTCAAGTCCGAAGACCAGATCGTCGCAAAGTTGGAAACGCTGAAGCGCATCGCTTCGGCGACCGGCGGATTCCTGCCAGTTTACTTGAAATACTACGGCGGCCACACCGGGCGCTTCTCTGGTGGTCAGAAATTCAATCTTCAGAACATGGGCAAGGACGGCTGCTGGAAGGGTCTGCGCAAGGCCCTCGTTGCACGCCGTGGCCACAAATTCGTCATCGGCGATCTCGGCCAAATTGAGGCCCGCGTGCTCGCCGATTTGGCGGGTCAAAGCGAACTCGTTCAAGCGTTCGCGGCTGGCTCGGACATTTACAGTGAACTGGCCACTGTGGTCTTTAACGAGCCTATTCGTAAGCCTCGTAAGGACGAACCGACGGCGGTCAAGGAGTATCTCGACGACCGCCGCAATGTTGGAAAGTTTGGCGTTCTTGGCCTGGGTTTCTCGATGGGAGCGCTGAAATGCTATGACCAACTGCGCAGCAAGCCCCAAGCCGTGCGGTTGTTTGAGACCGGTATTTTGACCGCGCCGATTTGCAAGCAGTTGGTCCGAACGTACCGTGAAAAAAATCCACGCATTGTCGCGATGTGGAAAAGTATGGAAAGCGGTTTCAGGGCCGCGCTTCTCTATGGCTTCGATGCACCGGTTTGTGGTGGACGCGTGTGCTTCCAAAGGCAAGGCACGAGCGTAGTCATGTGGATTCCGTCCGGCCGAGCGGTGCGGTACGCCAATGCTCGTATCGAAAATATCCCGCGCGCTATCCAATACATGAATGACGACGGCGAAACGGCTGAATTTACGCCCGAGGGAGACACGTTGCTTTACGGACCAGCAGACAAAGATGACAAAGGCGGCACGACACTTTACGGCGGCAAGCTGACTGAAAACTGTGTGCAGGCGGTCGCACGCGACATCCTGGTCGAGGCGATCTTGCGCCTGGAGCGCCTAGGCTGGTGTGTTGTGCTGCACGTCCACGACGAGATTGTCTTGGAAGTTCCTGCTGACCAGGTGGAAGCGGCAGAGGTTGCCCTGAAGTCGGAGATGGAAGCGACACCGGTTTGGGCGCCGGGGTTGCCGTTGATGGCCGAGGTTCACACCGGTGGGTGCTACGAAAAATGAGCCAACTTGAAGTGGCTCTGGGGGAGCCCAAGAGAAAGTACCGTTTGCATATTCGTGCCGACGGAAAACAACGGTGCCACAATGCGATGATCAACGTGGCTTGGAGGAAAAAATGCAAAGCAAATTGAAGAAGTCGGCCAACAAGAAAGAGGAGGATTTTTTCAAAGAGTATAAAGGCAAATACCTTCTGTGCTGGATTCCGGCCGACTACGACGCCTTGCGGATGTCCCAGGAGGTCGGAGTTGCTTCCTATGATGGAAAGCCCATCGTCTCGAACGGGTTCCCGGATGGTACGATCACCTACACTTGCATCGAAAATGCGTTGAGCGAGTACTTCCCAATTTAAAGATGTAGGAGACGGTCTGCGAGCGGAATGCAAGCGCAATGCGCTTGAAAAGCGAGGGCGCTTTGTGGCGCAATCAGATTTCATAAACGGAGGGTTGAAGGATTATGAAGCACCTAAAAGTAAATCACGAAGTATCGAACTGGGCGCTACAGTCGCATTGCAGCTCGGTTAACACCCCGATCAATTCACTGATTGAGGCGAAAATTGGTGGCCAGAAATTTCGCGCTGTGTTCGTTGGCGTGAACATTCTCTGGAACGCAGAAGACATTTGCCGGACATTCGATCTTCCAGATGATGAATGCGTCGCGGACGACATTGTCCAAAACGTAGAGCGCTTGTGGAACTACGACAGCACGAGCCTCGATTCTGGACACATCGTTGTCAATAATGCGGCGCTCGGTCAGCTGCTTGCTCGCAGCATTTTGAAGGCAGTTCAGAAAGCATCAATCGGGTCAATTAACCAGTCGGAATGTTTGGCTCAAATCAAGTGTAACGCGGAGTTGCACCGTCACCTGCTGCAATTGAACACAACGGACGCAATCTTCGGGAAGAAGAAGTGTGACTGCCGCACGCCAGCCGGCAAAGCGCCGCTCGTTACCACAGCCCACAAGGAGCGTGCCGAATGAACGAGGCGCTGAGCGGCGTTATCGACGAGCCTGCCGTGTCGGCGGGCCTGACCCGCGAGCGCCTGGCAGCGATGCCCGGCGCGACTATCGTCTATCGTGAAGAGTTGGCAGCAGCGTTGGGCTGCTGCCAGAAATCCGTGAATCGGATGGTGAAGAAGAATCAGTTGCCGCCACCGATGGTGCTCGGAAAGCGCCGCGCTTGGTTGGCCGGCCAAATTCAAAAGCACTTGCTTTCTGCGGCGGAAAAAATAGAAGAGGATGCTGCGCGGTGGAACGCGAAGATTCGACAGCATCTGTCGTCATAGAAGAGTCGAATTGAAAAGAGATCAAGGTTATGGGTGTTTACAAAG
Source organism: Planctomycetota bacterium (assembly GCA_037129555.1). Lineage (GTDB taxonomy): Bacteria > Planctomycetota > SZUA-567 > H5-PLA8 > H5-PLA8 > JANXLS01. Next base: position 28,969 of record JBAXUS010000051.1, on the reverse strand, counting down.
ACAAAAAGTACGGCCGACTCCGCATCCAGTACACTGACTGGACTGGTGTTCGTCGAACGTTAACCCCGAGCAAGGAGTCGACTGAGAAAGCCGCGGAGAAGCTCTTTCACAAAATTCAGTCAGAGCATGACGATATTCGGACCGGCGTAAAGCCCCCACCGAAAGTTGCGGCAAAGAAATTGTTCGCTGATTCGGTTCATGACTATGTGACTTGGGGCAACGCTCAAGGCGGCAAAGGTGGGCGTGCTTGGTCAGACGTTCAGCAACACGCGACGCCCCGGATTCTCAAATTCTGGCAGGAGCGTCTGGGGCTCAAAATGCTTGCCGATGTTGAGCATATTCACAGTAGAGTTGAAAAGGCGCTACTCGAAATCCAGAGCCATGGAGTCGGCCGCAAGTATCGCAGTGGAAAGGTTATTTGTAAGCCACTGATGGGAAAGACGCTCAACCATTACCTTGGCACGTTGAAGGCGTTCTGCAGCTGGTGCTACAACCGGAAGCTTCTGGTTGAAAACCCATTGGACGGCCTCGCGAAATTTGACGGAACGCCAAAGACGATACGCCGCGCGTTGACGGCGGATGAGGTTCAGCGGTTATTGTCCGTTTGCGAACCGGAACGTGCGCTGGTCTATGAACTCGCCATTTGCAGCGGGCTACGCGTGAACGAACTGCGCAGTCTGACCGGCCAGCATTTGGACTCAGTTCGCTGTGGCATAACGTTGAACGAAGAATGGACCAAAAACCGCAAGAGCGGCTTCCAGCCTTTACCATCCGGGCTAGTTGCTCGGCTTGTTTCGGCGTGCGCAAATAAGGATGTCACCACTTCCCTGCTCGCCGTCTCGCCCAAACACGCCGCACGCTGCCTTGAACGCGACATGAAGCGTGCCGGGATTCCGAAGTGGAGTCCGGGTGGGAAAGTGGATTTCCATTCGTTACGCGTGACGTACACAACGCTGGCGCTCGACTCGGGCGCGAACGCGAAGGAAGCACAATCACTGGCTCGGCACGCGACGCCGAATCTGACCATGAACATCTACGCTAGGGCGCGTGACGAACGTCTCGCAGAGCTCGCCGAATCCATCGGCCAGAAGGTTGTCCCTACGATTTTAGAGTACAGAATTGCGGTTGGAGCCGAGCAGGATGGCAAGTGCATAAAAGTCGCAGAAGCCCTGAATTCTAACCTTGCAAAGCCAGTGGCAACAGAGATTAAACAGGATCGGGTGAGCAATTCGAACCCCTTCACCCGCTCTCGTTTCAACAACTTCTCCCTCAACAACTTGTGTGAATGAATCGCGCTTTTCCGAAGCGCTTTTCGTGGGCTGTTTTTGATTGGAGGCCACAATGTAGGCCACGCCTGCTGGGGCACTCTCCTGAACAGCCATGTCTTCTGCGCCCACAACCATCTGGACTACGTTCTCCCTGCGTTTTGTTTCGACATACTCTCCCGTCAGCAGCCGGACGCCGGTCAACACCTCCCAGATCGCCTGCGATGACAGCCGCGCATCGACCATATCGACGTAATGCCGTTCGTCCGTGTCTTTCGGTGCCCGGCCGACTTGAACGCGCACGGAGTCGAAGTTGACCAGCCGCCGCGCCCAGGAGATATGCGTCTTCCGCAACGCGTACATATCCCGGCCTTCCATCAGCCGAGCTACTTCGGGACTCACCAGCTTGGCGAGTTCGTTCACAGCCTGAACTTTCGCCGCCCGCTTGGCCAGCTTCTTCGGATCGCGAGGAGGCGCACCGTCAAAGCCGCGTTGTCGGCCCGAGAAAATCAGGTGAGCGACTTCAAACGGGTCCACGCCCGTCGTCAACGGGTTGTCCTTCGGCCAGACCATGCGCGTGAACGCGAGGGCCATGCAGCGGTTGAAATACTTCCCCATATTGATGCGGAGGATCGGGTCGCCCTCGTGTGACACCAACAACTGGTCGTCTTGCAACGCTCCGCGCCGCAGCGCGACGTACGCCTTCAGTTCCGGGATGAAGTCCTTCGGCAACGTCGCCATACCGTTGCGCTTCTTACCCTGTGGTGGGGGCAGAACGATGCGTCCGTTTCTGAAGTCACCGACCGTGGCGCGCATGACAGCGCCGGGACGGTTGCCCGTCAACAACAGCACCTTGAAAACGATCGGTGACGGGTACGGGTGTGAGAACAACTGGTCGAAGTCAGCAGCAGCTTCGAGGATCGCCCGAACTTCATCGGGTTCAAAGGCCCGCCGATGCTTATGCCCCGGCCACGGCAACTGCTTCCAGGCTTGCAACGGATCGTAGGGCAACAACCCCGTCACCGCCGCCCACCGGCTCAACTGTTTGAGCGGGGCCTGCACCGAAAACACGGCGTAGTGCGCCGTGCGCTTCTTCGCGATCTTCATGCACTCAGAGGTCAGCTTGCCGATGTTGGCCAAGTCTGCGCCAACGCCGATCTTCAATGAGTTTCGGTTCAGAACCAGGTCAAGCCACTCCCGGCGACGATCCGTTGAGATCGGCGCTTCGCTCAGGAATCGCTCAACCATCTCTTCGTACGGCATCTGCCAGCCACTGTTGTCCGGCAGTCCGAGCTTGCGTTTTTCACGGCCGTCCAGGAATTCCTGCATCCCTTTTTCTGCCTGGCGCTGATCGTTCAGCCAGACCGTCTTGTATCGCCGATGACCGTCGAGCGGATCGGTGTAACGGAATCGAAAGCCCGTTCGGCCTGTCCGTTTGGATTTCACTCGTTTAGCTCTCATACGCTCCTTTCTTCGCTGACAACAGGGCCGACCAGTTCTCGTTCACGCAGATACAACTCCAGCGCAGCGACGCGCACGCGCAGGTAGCGCCCAATACGCAACGCCGGCAAATTTCCTGATTGAATCTCGCGACGTACCGTCTTTACCGAAACGCGCAGCATCTCGGCGGCTTCAACCACATCGACCGCCAACGGTTTTGAACGTGGCGTGACGACGGACAAGCCGTTGGCGTGGACTGCGCTGTCGGATCGAGTCGGATCACTCATGGAGCGGCGTCAGGCTTTCAACCCAGCACCGATGACGAGGCAACGTCTTGAGAATGGAGTTCTCGAATAAAAAGCGTCGCCGGCCACCAATGCAACGCTTAAAATTTATTTGATCCGAGATTTTGGCGGTAAGGGACAGTTCAAAGGTCAACTGTCCCAAATTGATAACGTGTTTTCGCTTTTGCTTTAGAACACCCTGACCCGATTTCGACGAGCGAGCGTCTTACGAAGCTGAAGAATCCGCGACACGCCGGGAGCATTCTTGTTCATCAATTTCTCATCTTCGTCGTCCATTGCTTCCGACAAGTATCGTCCCAGGACGAGGTCCGTATTCCCTTGCCCCAAACCCGGGTATCTGGATTCCAAAATGGGGCGAAAATGCGCGAGAATGAAGGCAGTCCTGTAGCTTTCAATTCCCAATGATCGTGCCGTTTCATTGCGTTTGCGCCGTCTGGCCAGCACATCAATCCAGCCTTTCAAATGGTCAGGCGCGGAGCCGCACTCTTCGTTCACCCACTCGGCGAGGTTGAAATTCTCCCCGTGTCGAAGCGATTGAGGCACGAAGAAAAACTTCCCCGCGCCCTCATACGACTGCATCGGCACTGGGATCGCGTCAGAAAACGCAATGCCAAGCGGCGTTGGCAAGTCCCAATGGTCGAGCTTCAGCAGGCTCCAGCGACGGCAAAAATCCGCGCCAATTTCGGCTGCGTCTTTCTGGCGAGGTTTGGGTTTTGAACCGCTGGAACTGAAGGTCATTCTCGCGGAACGCAAATGTATGACGCCTGGCTTCGATTCAATTGCTTCAGCCTCTTCTTTTGTGACCCTTCGATACTCTGGGACCACCACTTTGGCCTTCGATTTCGGGTCACCCGCCTCACGTATGGGCGGATCGTCGTCCAACTTTTTGAACATTTCAGCCTCATCGTACGCGGCCATTTGTGCGTCGATCTCGGCCCGTGTAGCATGATCTGGCGAAATGGTCGGCATAGGAGCGCCCAGGGGCCAATTCGATTTCAAAATTGAAAGTTCGCGCAGATAGGTGGTGTCTGTAATCAGCCACCCGAGAAAGGCAGTGAGAATGTACTGAGCAGGGTCTAATCTCCCACGGATAGTTTGGAGAGCGGCTTGCTGTTCCGCCGTTAGAGTCGGGAACGGACATTCCCACTCAGGCGCGACGTAACCGTGGCGCAAAACGACGCCATCCTGCCAACCGACACAGCCGATTTCATTACACAAATCCCCGAGTTCCATTTCATAATCGAGTTCTGTGCTGGCCGGCTTTTTTGTTCGAGACTTCGCAGGAATATCAACCGCACCCAACGCTTCGACCAGTTTTTCAGGAAGACAAAAGACCGTTCTGCGCGAAAACTCCTTCTTGAACGCATCGCTGACATTTGCGTCGGCCATGATGTGCTGAATGATTTCCGTGAACTCGCTGGGCAGTTCATGGGCCGCCGGCTTTCGTGGCTCCGCTAAAAACGATGCCTGATCACGCTTTGACTTTTCGCGCATTTCGTCGCGATCCAGATTTGGTTTGAATAGCAAATTGTCCCGAGCCACCGAATGCGATTTTATACGCAATCGGCGCGGTTTGCAGTCGAAAATATCAGCGGGTGTGTTGACGGCACCACCATCCCGCCAGGTACGTGTCTCTGGACGCGATTAACCCTCAAGGGCAAATATGTCGTTGGCGTCGGAATAGAAATCGACAGCTTTTGCTTTTAAAAGTAACAACCGTTTAAGCAACGCCTTGCCGCCCTTCTTTTGCTTTCTCGGCACTAACTCATGTGCGTACTCCATTCGACGTTGCAACTCATCCAAACAATGTAGAACAGCGAGCCGTTTTTCATTAAACAGTCGGTGCGTCATGCCGGTAGTTTGACCCGTGAGGCTGATTTTTCTCAATGCGGCGACATCGGTGAGCCATCCCCTCTTCCTTTCTTTACTGCCGCTCTTCGGATAGGTGCGGATGAGTTTTTTACAGCGATGGATTATCATTTGCCGTCGTTTTTTGTCCGGGTTCTTTTCCCCCAACGCCAGAATGAAAATGAGGACGATAACGCGAAACCACGGTAGTTCGCTCTTTCTCGCGGCTGCCACATCGCTCCGGTTCCACACCCGCGCAAGGACGCGGCATTTGTGAAGCTGATCGGCGCTGGTAGGCGCGTCGCCGCCAAGTTTCTTCAGCCGGCTTTTCAGATTGGCCACGCCGCCGTCTTTCATGCGCCTTTTGAATTTTGAGTTGAGCAGCCGTCCGGCGCTCCAATACGCCGTGACGGTCTTTCTACTCAGGTAATCGTGGAGTAGTCGAACATTGGCATCGGTCAATTCCACGTTTGCGCGAGCCTGCTTGGGCATTGAAGAATTTCCCGTAACGTGCATCTTTAATGATGGTTGCTCTCTAACATATTAGATCGCGATAGCCAATAGCAAAAGAAAAGACAGAAGAGCCGGGCGCATTCGGTCACGCCCGGCTCGGTGGAGATTAACGCTCGTGCTTAAGCTCTTCGAGCACGACCGTGAGTGCGGCGATGGCCGCGAGTACAACCGCTTTCCAATTCAAGATGACACCTCCTTCCGGTTGCCTGGACAACGGCAGCCGCAACCCGCCAGCCAGACGCTCTGGCCTGCTGCGGCGAACCCATTGAAAGGGTGTCAGTTCAGCAGCGGCATCAGCGTGGCGTTCAGCGCTTTGAATCCGTCGAGCTGGCGCGCCGGGGACTGGCGCTTCATCGTTTCGGTCGCACTCTGGTACAGATTCCAGACGTTGCGTTCCTTGAATTCAGCGTGGCGCGGATTTTCAAATTCCTCCACGACCGGCAGAATCAAGTCCGACGAGAACGCTCCAGCGCGTGCCATTTCAACGATCAACGAATGTGCCCGCGTTCGATTGACGCGCAGGTCGCGCATCTGTTCGTACATCGTGTTGAAGTCCTGGATACTGGACATGAACGCGTTCAGCGCGTCGTCGATGCTGGCGATCAGGTCGATGCCCGAGGTGTGCTTTCTCGAAATAATGTGCTCGGCCCGTAGCACTCCGTTCTCGCAAAGAAACACACGTGCGCCCGACAGGATTGAAAGCGCGAACGTCTTGTCGTGGCTGTTGCGGATGCCGGCACTGGGACCACATCCGTCCGGGAACGGAACACCGGGGATGGGATCGAAGTCGATGGAGCCAAACATCCGGCCGCCGTCGAGTTCAATCTGCATCCCTTCCTCCGGGTACAAGCGTCCCGGCATGACTGCGTACTTTTCGTTTTTCACGCGCAAGCCCAAACGACCGGCGCGGTCGATCAGTGTCTCGATGACCTCGGCGTGCGGCAACGGTCTCCACGTCGCCGTGGCTTGCGGCGTCGGGATCGACGCCAGCGCTGAGCGCGGAACTTCAGTTCCCTTGCAAAGCATCAACATTTTTGATTTCTCCTTTGATAACCGAGTGTGTGGAAAATGAAAACGACGTGTCAGACCAACACGCCGCGAAGATTTTGTTTGGAATGCGGATCAACGCCCGAGACACTGACGCCGGAACGGGCATTGAGCACAATGCCAGCCTTCACGCGGGACGAAGACTTCTTTCTGAATTGCGTCCCACGTCTCTCGCACCGTGCGCTTCAGTTTGTCCGCGTCGGCTTGGCTGGCTTGTGGTTCGAGCACCTGTACGACCGGCGTCTTACCCTTCGTGACGGCCACGAAGCGCGGCACGATTCGCTTGGCCCCAAGCTCCTTTAGCAGCGGCACCAAGCCGTGGGCGTATAAAATTAACTGCGGCAGCGACTCAGCAACCTTCGCATCATTCCATCGCGACCGGCTGGTTTTCACGTCGGTGACGATCAAATCACCCCCGCGCAGTTCGAGCAAATCAAGCCGCATCTCAATTGGCGGCACATCGGCCAGCAGACGGAACTGGTGACTGTGTTCGATGGCGATGATCTGCGTCGGGGCGTTCACGTTGGTAGTAACGACGTGATCGCGATACGCGGCCAGCATCCGTTTGGCTGTCTCGCGCATCGTCCCGGCGTCCTCGTCTTTCGCGTACACGACTTCCGGCTTGCCCGTCGTTTCCAACTGCCAGCTTTCGTCGTACACGTTCAGCAACGTGTCAGCGTCCGGTACCGGCGAACCTTCGATCAACTTCTCGTGGACGTGTTCGACGGCGCGGTGGAACGCTCCGCCAAACACCAGCGCACCGCCGGTAAATTCTTCTTCGGCGTGCTCCATATACTTGAATGCAAATTTACGCGGACACGTCTGGTACGTCTTCAAACTGGAAAACGAAACGTGGTCCAGTGACGAGACGACAGCACGCGGCGGTGCCGCCGCCACGCATGTGACGGTGCTCATGTTGCCTCCGATTATCGATTTGATTTGAAATGAATTGCGGGCTTACCACCGCGTGCGGTTGACCCGAACCACGCGGCAGAGTTCGTGGACATAGTTCCACTTGCTCGTGATGGTGGGCGTGGCGTGCTTGCTGGGAAGAATGCCACGGTGCCGCAGAAAGAGCATGAAAGTTTCAGCGAAATCTTCGCACGCTTCGGTTGCGGCGTACCGGCTGACGTGATGCGCGGCGTCGTATGCCAATGCCACGCTGGATTCGTGTGACCGCCCAAACGCCTTCGTGAAGCGCCGGGAACGGAGCAGCCCTCGGTGCGTATCCGCAAGTGCGTGTGCGAATTCGTGTCGGACGACATCTGCGAGGCCGGTGTAGGCGCCCGTGAAGTAATCGTGCAGTTTCAGCAGCGAAACCCTTGGTACGGAGATTTCGCCGCTGCCACCATACGATTGCCATCCGTAAGCGAAACCGACCGGGACCAGGACAACTGGCACGTTTTGAAGCCGGTCGTTCCAAAGCCCATGGTGATCGAGTTCGCTCGCGACCTTCGAGACAGCGCGGTTCAGCCGGGCGAGAGTAACGAAATGGATTTTACCCATGACGCCACCAGCTTAATGGCCGGAATCGTTCGATGCTTGGCGCGACTTCAAGTCGTCGATCAGCCGCGACGCGTCTTTCACGTGCAGATCTTTCGGGTCGCCGACGTTGAAATCCGCCAGCACGTCGGCCATGTTGACGCCCTGCGATTTGCAGATCGCGAAGATAGCCCGGCATTGCGCTTCGGTCGCGTTCACGCGCCGCCCGTTGCCGTTTGAGCTTCCATTGACGCTGGCCACACGGTTGCGGCCGTTGCTGTAGCCGTTGCGCGGCGTTTGGGGCATCGGCTGCGTTTGCGCCGGCATGGGTAGACTGCGGGCCGAGGCCACGTTGACCACCGGGCCGCTGAAGCCATTGCTGGCTTGCTGAGACGCGCCGGTAATCTGCGCGTCGATGCTGTTCGACAGCAGCGCGTACAGGTCGGCAATGCGGGCGTGGATCGCGTCGGGCTTGTCGGCGTCCGAGACTTCGATCTCCATCGCGGCCCCGAACTGTTGGCTGGAAAACTCCATGCCGGGGATCGGCACCTTCTTCGAGACATTCGCTGAAATTTTGATCATTGATTTGGTCCTTTGACAGATGGCAATTGAATCCCACCCGCTCACATGCGGGTGGGTTTGGCGTTTGAGGGACTTGACCGTCGCGCATGGTTAGGCGGCGACCGGCTGAAAGAAATCGGGCGTGGCTTCGCCGAAGAATTCCAGCACAGCCAGCTTCACCCCGTCCATGATTTGGGTGAGCCGGCCCGGACTGACATTGATGCGCTTTGCCATTTCGTTCCGCTGCCGGCCTTCAGCCAGACCATTGATGATCTGACGAATCCGGCGTGGTTGGGTGTCCATGAACGCGGCCCAGTCGAGACGCAGGGCAACGCGAACAGCGGGGTCTTCGCCGATGTCGCTGGTGAGCAGGTCCACCAACCGCTTCGCCATTGCGCTGGGCAACGCGTGACTGCGGCGCGGCGCGAACAAACGAGAAATGTGGAGCGCGTTTGCCTTCTTGAAAATTCGGCACTGTGCGGACAACGGATCGTTGATGGCGTTCCCCGTCAGTTGCCGTCCGACCCGCAATCGGGCTGAGGCGAAGTGCGCGAGCATGGTCGGCGGAATCCACTTCCCGCGCCGAGCGGAAGTGACGAAGTTCGCGGCCATGCTCGCCAATGCTTCGGCTTCGGCCTCCTCGGCATCCGGTTTGTAGCGCTGGGACATGGCCTTGGCCCGGGATTCAAGCTCCGGCCAAATTGTATTGAAACGAGTTTCGATTTCTTCATTGCTGGGACACACGTTGACGGGCTGTTCACTTTTCATGGGTTCATTCTCCGCTGGTAAGGCCGGAGCCGTTCATGCCTGGCGCAGAGGCGGATTTATGGCGGGAGAACTTCGGGGAAAGATGGCGGGAGGACGTGAGCGCGCCGGTCATACCGGCGCAAAGAAGAAGCGCGCAGGCATGAACGGCGTGACCGGCGGGTAGCCGATAACATCACTCAAGACATACTTTATTGTAACGCACTTTTTGCGCTAATTTACCTATGAGACTCAATTCTGTAATATGTTAGAGAAATAGGATTGGACACTTCACTAACTACGGCCACCGCGCTACAATCCGTTTGTTCATTGGAGGCCCGTTGCATGAATCCAGATCGCGAAACCACAAAAACGAAGACCAAGCCGCCGTCGATCCGGGACGAGATTCTGGCGATGGCTGATGCTGGCGATGTGAACGGCGTCGTTGATGCGCTCTCGATCGACATGGGCATGGTTTTCATTGGCAACGAGAAACCCGAACTGGTACGCCGGGTCATTCAAACTCATGCCGACAACGGCGGCCCCGCAGGCGTCATCAACGCGGTCCTCGGCCAGATGCTGGCCTTCGACGCAGAACTTTTGCTTTGGAGTCAAGCGCGAATACGCCGTGAAATGCGGCACGACGCGAGGAGTGAAAAATATCTCGCTGGCCCGAGCGAAGGTCTCGTGAACGAAGAATTTCCACGTCTCGCCCGCCTTGAAGATCGCGTCATTTTGCTGGCGAAGGCATTCGCGACAATCCAGCACACGTTGACCATCCGCGAAGCGACCGTTGAGCCGAAGAGGCGCGGCAAAGTTGTCCGGCTCGACAGTGTTGCACGGGCGGAGGTTGCCAATGGATGATTGCGTGAGCGTCATTCCAGCCGAGTTGCGCAGCGATTTGGAGGCGTTGCGTCCAGTCCTGGAGCGTCAGGGCGTGGTTCAGTACCGGCGTAGCGCCGACCGCCCTGGATCGTATCGACTCCGTTTTCGAGAGTTCAGCAAGTCGGCCGGATTTACGCTGCATCGCAGCTTCGCACTGGGTGACGATCCCGTCGTCGCCGAAGCCGTTGCCGCGCTCGTTCAACAATGGCAGGATGAACACGTAGCTGTGCGGAAAGCGGTTGCCCCACCGCCGGAATCACCCAAACCCGAAGCACCTCCGTCCGATCTGGCCCGGGAGGTCGCGCAGTTGCTGGCCGGCGGCGGTTGGCGACGGAAGGAACAAATCGGTGAGTGGTATGACCAGGCCCTGAAAGACCCGACCGAAATACTGCGGTTTTCAATGACAGGAAGATTTCCACCGGCGCGCAAAGCGGGCCGACCACCGAAGAAACGCCTATGGTGACTTCAACGGGCACACGCTTGACTTCGACTTCCCGGATTTCCAAATAAAAAAGTTAGCGGCCCTTATGAATTGCGCGCAAGAGTATCGTCCATCATTGCCAGCATCGTATTCAAAACGCCAAGAAATGAACGATCACCCCTACTCAAAATTGACTCCAGCCGGGTTCTGGCTTGGTCTTGAAGGAACGGCATCGGGTCAACTGAAGTTACAGGAAGCAAGTCAGTGAGCGGGCACTTGAGAGCGCCCGCGAGCCGATCCAAAAGGTCTAATCCGGGAGCCGCAAGACCGTGTTCAAGACGACCAATATACGTCCAATGGACGGCTGCTCGCGAGGCAAGTTCCGCCTGCGACAGCCCGCTCGACTGGCGCAGATGGCGCAGTCTTTCCGCGAAACCAATGATGATTTCGGCGTGCCGAATTCGCTTCCGAATCGGTTTCCGTGGAGTCTTTTTCGTCATTCGCATTCCCTTAAAGCCAATCGGCTGAGAGTGCGGTTTTCGGTACAGACAATAAGCTGATGCATTATGAGTATGGACATTGTGTATTGACATTGTTACGGCCGTGGTTATTATCCCGAACCAGCAACGATCTCATTTTTGACACTGGCTGTATTCCTATTGAAAGCGAGGCAGCACATGCTCTCCGCAGCCGATCACATTGCGTCCATTGAGTCTTTGATTTACGCCCGAAGATATATGAACCCGGCGTCCACAATTCCCGGCGTTATCGGTGAAGATGGCATTGATGGCTCAATGCCGGAAGGCGCGGTGGCGTTCAGCGGCGGTGGTGGCAGTCACGCCGGATCGCGTTGCATTTTCTGTAAAGGGACCGGATTCAGCGGCGCGTTTTCGTGCATGCACTGCGGCGGGACAGGGCACACGCAATCTTCGTTCGGTTAACGGCGGTTTGCCATGACAATCAACACACACACGATGCACAGCATCGCCCAGCGCTGTTTTGCCTGGGTGATGCCGACTGACGCACCAACACGTCCAAGCCTTGCAGGCGGGTTGGTTGGCCCGGTTGAACTCACTGAATTGGTCAATCGGTCTGCGCTGACGGAGTCAGAAGCGCAGACACTCTGGTGCTATCTTCAGGTTCTTGGTGAAATTGATCCGGCGTTGCTCTCCAAAGCCGCCGCGCTTTCCGCCGCACTAAGGACCACGACAGCATTTGAAGCGGCGACGCGCCCCGTTTTGCTTCGTGCTGTGCGGAATTGCGCCCCCAAACCGACCCCCACGACGTTGCTGGACAATCCCCCGGCGACAATAATTTCGGCGATTACCGACGCAGTAATCCAAGCCCATTCTCGGTCGGAAAGAAGACAGCTGCGCGGGCTTCGATCAGCGGCTTTTGAACATGCCAGTGACCGGGCCGTGCTCTCTAAATTCAGGGCGCTCCCCGGTGTCGATACGATCTTCGGCAAGTTCATGGACTTCATTCATAAGCGGCCACAGGAAATGAGCCTGATTGCTGGCTCCATTCGTGTGACCCACAGTTCATTGCCATGGCTTCACGACTGTTTCGCCGAGGCTTGTGCCACGTTGGATATAAAGGAGCCACCCGAACTTTTTGTGACGGAGGGCGGCATCAACGCCTATTCGACCGGCGTCCGGGAGCCGATGGTCGTGGTACAAACCGGCGCGGTGAATCTGATGGACCGCCAGGAAATGCTCTATGTCTTGGGCCATGAACTCGGGCACATCTTGGCCGGCCATGTGAAATATGGAATGCTGGCAAACTGGATTGTCGGAGCGGCCAGCGCCGCGTCTGCGCTCACATTCGGACTGTCGGGCATCGTCGCCGACGCCACAATTCTAAGTGCGCTTTACGCATGGATGCGGCGTTCAGAGTTCACGGCCGATCGGGCTGGCTTGCTGGCCTGCCAGGATCGCGAGGCCGTTTTGCGCGCTCTCATGAAAATGACCGGCTATCCAGTGCGCTTCTACGGTTCAATGCAGACCCGGGCTATCATCGAACAGGTCGCGTTTTACAAGGAAAAACTGGCCAACAATTCAATTGACCGAATGTTCGATCTAAACGACGTGTGGGGACAGGGCCATCCCCGCGCCATGATGCGCGCCGCAGAGTTGCTGGATTGGATCGACGACGGCAGCTATGACGAAATACTTCATGCCGGCCCGGACGCGCTCCGAACGATTGCAACGCGTGCGCAAGAGGACCCGGCCCTCCACGAGTTGTTTATGGTCGCGAATAGGGAATTGGTTGCGTGGGCGTCGCAAAACTTCAACGTCCCAAAGAGCATCGCCGGCCCGATCGTCCGCAAAATGCTGGGAGAGCAGCAATCCCCCTCAGGAACGCCGCTCGAAGCAATCCTTCATGTTGAATTGCAGACGCTAAAAGTTTCGGCGAACGAGATCGCCAGCAACCTGATTTTTTTGGTCAACGACGCCGGCCGCGCAAAGCGCACCACACTACCGCTGCCGTTTGATTCAGCCTGGGACGGCGCGCCCGCCGCAATTCGGGAAGAGCTTATTCGTTCCGGTTCACGCGAATTGACCCGGCTTCTTTATGCCTGCAAATCCAGTTCTTGACGGCGCAGTGATTGGGGGAATTGAACATGATCGAATTGATCATCGGAGGCGCGTTGCTCTTGGCGACGCTGACGTTGTTTTGGCCGTGGATCGTCAATTATTTCACCGAACATTTGATCCCATGGATCAAAGAAAAGCTCGGCAATGATCTGGGCTGTGTCGTTGAGGACCTCCTGGTTTGGGCCGACAAGGGGATTGCGAGCGTGCGCAACACCGTTCGTCAATTGGTTCGCGCATTTTCAGAAGGCGTGTTGGGGATCAAGACCGAATACGAAAAGACTTCATCCGAAACGGCCACATCGAAGACGACGACATACCTTCGGAAAGAAGACGGCAAGGCTGTCCGCCAAGTCGTTACCGAAGAGATCGACTACGACGAACTTCCACCAGCAATACGGGAGGAGATGCTTCAACAGCATAAGAAGTCGGCCGTTCTCGATGTCAAGGAAGCGTTGCTGAAGAAAATTGAAGAGCGTGCGGCAGAGGAAGGGATGGAATTGGGGCTGAGCGCCTAAACAGAACGAGGACGCAATCATGGAGAGAAATCACATGTACGGGCTTGTGGCCGTTGTCGTGGGCGGTTTCCTCGTCTATCTGCTTTTTCGCGGTACAGGAAAGAGGAGCGACGACATGTACCGCAACGGGATCATTGATGACGCCACCGAATGGTTCGCGAATCATCAAGGCGTTGCAATTCCAGAAGCTAAATCTGCGTTACGCGATTTGATCAACGGCGAGAAATCCCATCCGATTTTGGATGGCCTCGTGCGGATCGACTGCGAGTTGACGAAGGAATCAGCGGATCGAATTACCCGGACGGTTGCCGTTGCAGTTCAGAGGGACGGTAAAGTCATTGTTGGGAAAGTGACCCGCGACCTCGCCTGGGACGAACTGCCCAGCGCCGTTCGTGAAGCCTTCATGCGGGAAAACGCAAAAACGCAAAGCTATGTGGTCGTTGAACGGCAGTCTGAATCCCAGCACTCATAACCGAGGAAGCGACCATGTGGGACGTGTTGATTGAAGCCTTAATTGGTGCTGTGGTCGCGGGCGCGGCCGCCGAGGTGGCGTCGAAGATTTTCACCGGAAAATGGTTGCACCAGCACCTGTATGAGTGGTGGCGGGAACTCAGCGAACAAATCGACGCCTGGGTGAAGGAAAATGAAGCCTTAGGCATCGCCCGGGTTGTCGGGTTTATAAATCGCAAACTGGATCATGTGATTGTCGGCGCGAATCGCATGGTGAAACTTGGATTTTACGCTGAGGACAGCCAGCAGCGGCGACACGTTGTCGTCGAAGAAGTGGAATTGTCGGAAGAAGAGGTCGCGGCCCAATTCCCCGAATTGCAGCAGCAAAAGGAAGCGATGGTGATGGAGGTGTCTTACGCGGATGCGTCACAAATTCAGGCACCACCGGTTCAAGGATACGCGACACAGAATGGTCAATTGCAAGGAGTGGTTGCATTTTATAACAACAAACCGTTCGCGGGAGAATGCGCCTATAAATTGCGGTGGAAAATGGCCAACGGAAGCTGGACTGACTGGCAAGTCGCTCGGCTCAAACCAACAGAAGCGTGGTACTTTTGGTTGCCTGGCGCTCAAGTATGTCAAATAGACTTTGATTCGGTGGGAGGAGATCAGTTCTGGACTTCAAAGGTTTATGACCTGGAGCTGAATTTTATACCTGCAGATCGGACTGCGGCGATCGAAGACGGACGAGCGTACCATTTTCAATGGTCCGGCAATAATGTCGATCTTTTTCAGGGACACTGATACCGCTTTCGCTCGAAGCTCGATGTTCACACGCGTAAACTTGCATCGCATCATTTTGAAAAAAGCGGCGGAGAATCTGAATGTCAACATTCGGCACACGCATCCCACCCCAGGACTCTATTGCACGGCTTCGCGGCACGCCGGTGACATCGAACGGTAATGAAAAGAAGTCGGCGGAACCGATCGAAGCGGCTCCTTTGATTGAATCATTTCAGCCTCGCGACCCCATGTTCAAGCTCAAGGACATCATCCTGCCGGAACGAGCGAAGCGCGATCTGGAGGTGCTGAAAAGCCGGATACGAAACCATTCCCTGCTTTACGACGACTGGGGCGTGCGTGCGATCGATCCATGCGGTGTTGCGCTTGCCGTCAATTTTTACGGTCAGCCAGGCACAGGAAAGACAATGTGCGCTGAGGCCCTGGCAGCCGATCTGGGGAAAAAGATCATCGAAGTGAATTACGCCGAGATCGAGTCGAAATTCGTTGGTGAGACGCCAAAAAACATCCGCGCAGCGTTTCTTAAAGCGCAGGAAACCGATTCAATCCTGTTCTTCGACGAGGCCGATTCAATTCTCGGCCGGCGTATGACCAATGTGACCCAGGCCGCCGACCACGGCGTCAATGTTTCCCGCGCCGTCATGCTGAAGCAGTTGGACGCCTTCCACGGGATCGTGATCTTCGCGACCAATTTGGCGAAGAATTTCGACGGAGCGTTTGTCCGCCGAATTTTGCAGCACATCGAAATTCCGCTGCCCGATCTTGATGGCCGTGGGAAGATATGGCGGCACATGATTTCCCCGGCCGTTCCTGGCCGGGACGCGCTGGACTGGGAGCAGTTAGCCGTCTCATCTGATGGCTTGAGCGGTGGCGAGATCAAAAACGCCGTCATCATCTGCCTATCTGAAGTGGCAAACCGCACCGGCGCCGAACGCGTCGTTGCATTGGCGGACGTGTTGCGGGCCGTTGAAGATGTAAGGCGCGCAAAGAAGGACATCGGACGGTACGACTATCATCGGGAATAGAACGGCCCGTATTTCATTTTTATTCTCTCGACATTTGTTTACGTTTCCAATGTCGGGCGTCTGCTACGCCGACCGGGATTGTTTCCAATTATCAAAGGACCGACGTGCCCGCAAACCAGTTTGCGTGTGTGTCTTCGCGTGCAAACATGGCCTACGACCATCACGATAAAACCGGCAACCCCGGTGATTGCGTCAAACATCCTGCGCTGATCGCGGCGTTGGACACCGCGTTAGCCGGGCATACTGAGCAGCGGCCATTTCATTATTTCGACGCATTTGCTGGACATGCGTGGCACCCACTGTTGGACGAGGGAAAAGTCGTCGGCATTCAAAATGCGCTGGAATGGCCTGCGGGAATCGCCCAGGTTCAAGATAGACTTTGGGACGGTTCACCGCTGAATAAACATGTTGAGCTATGGCGGAACTTCTATCTTCCGAAACGGCAGCTTGTGCGCGGATGGTATCCGGGTTCCTCGGTGATCGCGGCTGACATTTGTCGGAATCATAGTCGCGAGCGATCAGTTCGACTTACGCTTTTTGACATCAGCGATGCGGCGCAGAATGATCTTCGCATGTTTTTCCAGCCGGTTCAACCGACAGAGAAAACCAGAATGGATTGGTGCGTCATCGGGCGACGTTTTGATCCAGCGGCCGAGAGAATAGGCGCGATTTGTGAACCGGATTTCGTTTTCGTTGACCCTCCGGGGTTCGGCGATGAAGCTGATCTGGTGGATTGGCGACCGTATTTCCAATACGTACTCCTGCCACGAGCTGAACAGAACAAAGCTACAGTGGTCTGGCTCCCGGCAAGCGGCGCAGAACAAGATTGGGGCCGGTTAGACGCTTTGTTGGACCCACCCACGACCGCTCCTGCGATGAAGAACGCCAATCCCAGGTTTTTCAAACAGTTGGCGGAGTGTCGCTGGTCCGGTTTTTGGTGGAGCGTGGTTCGATGGAACGATGGGGGAAGCAAGGCAGCCTGTGCCCTGATTTACAATCAAGCGAGAGACGTGATTGTGTCGGCCATCGACAACATCACGGGCATTGCGAATTGGGATTCTAAACACTCCAACCCGTCTATTCGTAATCCAGGGAATTCTGAATGAGTGATAGCCACGAGGACATGATCCGCAACGCGCTGGCATACCGCCAGCGCTGGGGCGACCACATTCTGTGGTTGGAGTCCGATCCGCTCGATAAATGGGGGATACCGTGCTTCGTGTCGGGGCCGGAGGACGAAAACTTCTGGGTGCGTTATCACGTCGGCGATACACGAATCATTCGCACATGGCTGTGGGGTGAATTGGCGGAATTCAAAAAGAAGGTGCTGAGCTTCGACGAATACTTCGCCCGTCATCCCTGCAAAAGCGACGACGAAATCTGGTCTAAATTTTATATCCCGGATCGCGAACCGCCAAAACCAAAGGAGCGCGCTGTGCCGAACACGGACGTGGCCGATTACCTCAAACACGAGTGGACGCCGGAGCAGGAAACAGAAGTCCGAAAATCACTTCCGAAGGCCGGATGGATCGCAAAGCTGATGGGGCTGACGCCGAAGGATTTTCATGTGAAAAGAACACTTTCCGTGCGCACCGCGCACGGGCTGTTGGCCGGCGACCCGGACATCGTGTGGTCGGCCACGGCGATCCAGATGAAGTTTTTTCTAATTTCCGTCCGAGTTGCATGGCGCGATCAAAGTCTGATGATTTGGGAAGAATTCCCCGAGATTGCAAAACCGATTGAGGAGCAGTTTGCGTTGTGGGGACTCCCGATAAAGCTCTCCGGCGTAAACGATACGTTCCACACGGTGCCGTTCGATGAGTGGCAAAAGATTCAAAACGAGCGGAGTGAGGCTTGAACGCCGGAAAGAAAATATGATCGCGGCGCATCTGGTGCCGCCGCGATCGTGAAGAACAGGGCGAGGTTGATTTTGGGGGGCGCGCACTATGCATCGACCCCGAATCGTGATCGTGAGGACCGAAATTTGAATTCGTAGTTCTTGAAATCCACGGTGACATGGCGTGTCGGCACGGGTTCAAAACAGATTGCAAGACCGCCCACTAACGAATCCACGTGCAACAGGCTATGCCGCATCGCCTCCAGGCGGGCGTGAATCTCGTCCAAATGCTCCTGCGGATTCGATTCTTTCCGCAGCGGTTTGAACTTGTATTCCCGCTTCAGTTTGTCTTCCAAGCGATCAATTTTACGGCGAATGTCCCTGGCCGTAGAATCCAGGTCGTCATACATTTTCGCCCGCTTGAGATTGTAGCGTCGCTCTCTTTCGTTCTCTGTCATTTGTGATTCCTCCAGGTTCGTCACGGTCTGCCGGGCGCGCCTTTCGCGCCCGGTTTTAAATCATTTACTAAATCTTGAATTTCAAATCAGGGTGGCTGATGGCCGGGGCAGCGGCTCGCGCAATCCGTGCCAGGTCTTCGCAGACCAGCTTGCGACCGGTGTAGGTTTCCGAAGGAAATTCCGCCAGCCCGAGGATGACGTTCCGCAGATGTTCATCGGACCTTTCGATCCTCCTATACCGCAACTCCCGGAAGCTCCGTCCCGCCACCCCGCACAGCGGCGTTGTGATTGCGATGGCAGCGTCGGACATTTGATTCAGCCCCGCAATTGCCGCCGCGTGGCGTACAGCATTGATGCCATTCGTCTCCGGCATGGTTGACCTTGCAGTCGCGGAAAGACATTTCGCGACCGTGATGCAGAAGATCGCCAGGCGGTTTTTGATGTCCGAATCGCGATCATCCCACTCATAATAATCCGCCGGAAGCGAACCAAGATCGACGGCCGACGCGCTCAGTTCGTCAAGGTCCGTGTTGTGTTTCTTGACCAAAATGTCAGCAGCGAAATGCCCCATAGACTTTCTCCTTTTGATTGGGGATACCGTCCCCTTTTCCTCTCTAATTTACTGCCGGCTATTCACTCGAACAGCCGCGTCATTGACGACTACCAAGTCGTCCGCCTTGAACGTCCGGTACTGCCCGTCGAACTGCCCGGTAATGGTTACGAAGTCGCCTGCCTTTACGTCCGAACACGCCGGACAGCGCTCGATGCAGTCGCTGAATGCCATCGCCAGAACCTGGCCCTTTGCGCCGTCGCACCAGATTTTTTGAAACGTGTTGCCGTTCCGCGCCATCTTCTCTTCCGTCTTGCTCACACGGCCGCCAATCGTCGTGGGGCGACCCTCATCAAGCTGCTCCAGGTCCAGCTCGGTATCCGCCGGGAACACGGCGTCTAAAGCAGTGGCGAGGGGCGCTTCCAGCAACTCAAATTCAGACAGGATGCGGTCCCAAATGCTCTCCGTTTCGCCGGACGCACTGAAAGGCGGCGGCGGCGTTTTGCGGTTGCGATGTTTATGCAGGTAGTTGAGCTGCTCGACGATTCCCACGCGTGACGCGCCCATGTTGTCCAGCGCTCCACACCGTGCCAGCGCCACCATCGGCGCGATGCCGACGTGGACATTTTGAAGCCGCCGGTACAGGTCGATCAGGTCGATAAACGGCCCGTTTACAGATCGTTCGTTGACGATGATCGGTGCAGCGGCCCCAACGCATTTGACCCTTGAAAATCCGAACCTGACGCCCGAAGGTTCGACCGTGAAATCCACGCCGGAGTCGTTCACGGTTGGGGGCAGGACAAGTACGCCGTCACCGACAGATGCGCGCAGGTATTGGGAGAACCGCAGTTTCGCTTCTTTGCCGCTGGGGGGCACTGACAACCGGGCCGCCCAGAAGTGCGCGGGGAACGAAGCCTTGAGCCAGGCCATTTGGAATGCCAGCAGCGCGTACGCGGCGGCGTGTGATTTATTGAATCCATATCCGCCGAACTCTTCAATCGTGGCCGCCAACTGGCGTGCATCGCGTTCGCTGAGTCCGTTGGCAACCGCGCCGGCGACGAACTTGTCCAGAATTGGTCGCATTTTTTCCGGCAACTTCTTCGCCACGACCTTGCGCAAGCCGTCCGACTCGGCGTCGGAGAAGCCTGCAACGCGCTTGGCCAGTTTCATTATTTGCTCTTGGTAAACAACGACGCCCGCCGTGTCGCGTAGGATGTCATTGATCCGCGCATCGGCATGCACGATGGCCATGCCTTGACGCGCTTGAACGAACAAGTCGGTCTGGCCGGAATCCAGCGAACCCGGTCGGAAGAGTGAGATCGTCGCGATCACGTCTTCAAAGGTCACGGGCTGTACTCGCCGCAACAAATCTTGCATCCCGTATGATTCGAGCTGGAACACGCTTATTGTTTTGCCGCTGGCGAGCATCCGATACGTCTGTGGCGTGTTACGCTCCCACTCAGTAGGGTTGGCGAATGCCGACGCGACAGTGGGGTCGGCGAGAATTTTTTCCAAGACCGTCAGAGTGGACAGTCCCAGCACGTCGAGCTTCAGTGCGCCCACTGCGTCCACGTCGTCCATATCCCACGCCGCGACGATTTCGTCGCCGGTACGCTGAATGGGGATCAGCGACGTGTCTGTATTTTTGTCGAGTAGGAGCAGGCCAGACGCATGGCGACCCAGACCGCGCACGGCCCCGCACAGTCCCTTGGCGCTGTCAATCCACTTACCTCCCGTCGGGTCTTCGCCCCGGTGACGATCGAAGAACGCGGCCACATCGGCATGATCATCGACGCGATCCTCTTCGTCATCGGCAGCCTGAGCGGCCATGCTGTTTACGATGGGAAGGGGCACGTCTAGCACGCGGCCGGCATCGCGGATCGCGCCTTTGATTTTCAGGAAGCTGCGGGTCAGGATCGGCAAGACGTTGTAGCGTTCGGCCAGGTGTGCGATGACCTCTTCGCGGCGATCTTTTTCAAAATCAATGTCGATGTCCGGCAGGCTGACGCGGCCCGGCATCAAGAACCGCTCGAAAAGTAAGCCGTGATGGATCGGATCGAGCGCCGTGATACACAACACGTACGCGACCAGGCTACCCACAGCGCTGCCACGGCCAGGGCCGACTTGAATGCCTTTCTTCTTCGCCCAGTTGACCAACTCCGCGACGAGCAGGAAATACGAGGCGAAGCCCTGGCCGCTGATGACGCTCAGCTCATGCTTCAATCGCGCCATGTAATTTTCGTTGTCCAGGTTCATCGCGACGATGCGTTCGCAGAGAAGATTCGAGAGATAATCTTCCGGCTTCGCATTGTCAGGCGTTTCAAAACGGGGCAGGAGCGACATGCCCAGTTTCAAGTCCACGTTGCAGCGTTCGGCGATCACGAGCGTGTTTTCAATCGCCTGTGGATTCGACGTTAAGACATCCATCACCGCCGCGCCCGAGCGCACGGAGAACTGACCCGGCGCGTACCGCTTGTCGCGGCCGACGTTCGCTTTCTCTTTCCGAGTCACGCAGATCAGGTTGTCGTGGTCGGGGGACTGCGCCGCCGTGGCGTAGTGACAGTCACACGTCGCCACCAGCGGCAGGCCCAACTTGCCGGCCAGCCCAATCAGCACGGCATTGACTTCGATTTGTGCCGGCAGGTTGTTCGGCTGGATTTCGACGAACAGATTGTTGCGTCCGAAGATAGCGGTCAAATCTTCAATCCAGCGCTCTGCCGTGTGCGGCTGCCCAGCAAGAATGGACTGCGCAACCGGCCCGGACAAACAACCGGTCAGGCAGATGATGCCTTTCGAGTGAGCACGCAGATCGTCGATGTCCACGCGGGGGTGGTAATAGAATCCGTCGCGGTGGGCGATGTTGTTCACCCGGATTAGATTGTCCCGGCCTTCGTTGGTCTCGGCCAACAGCGTCAAGTGATACGCACGCCTGCCGCTGATCGTGGCGCGCTTGTCGTTCTTGTTGCCTTCGGCCAAGTAAATCTCGATTCCAAAAATCGGCTTGATGTTGTGATCGCGGCACGCGGCGGCGTGTTTCCACCACGCTGAGATGCTGCCGTGATCGGTGATGGCCAGCGCCGGTTGTTTCAGCGCCGCTGCGCGGGCTGCGAGCTGGTCGGCCGTGCACAGGGCGTCGCCGGGGCTGCCTTCCGATGTATGAACGTGCAGGTGGACGTACGGGCACAGACGGCTATCGTCGGTCATCGGCTCCGTGGGATCGCGATGGACGACCGTCGCCGGTGCGGGCACGAGCACGGGTGTAGGGCAGCACAGCGTCGGCAACGGCAAAGTGCTGTTGGTGGTGGCGGTTTCCAACGCGTGGGCCTGATTAAGTAAATCCAGAATTGACATGATTTCGAGACCTCGTTTCAACTTCCCTTGGCTTCCGCAAACTTCACCCGGTGAGGTTTACGCCTTGCGAGACAAGCACTTAGACAAACTTCCCTACTTCCCCCGCTGAATCCCATCTGATTGAATTGGCCGGACATCGTGGCCATCCTCGTCGGTCAGAAAACATCATTCCCCACTTCCGACAGCGGAAGTGGGGAAGTAGTCTTAAATCGTTGTGGACTTTCCGTTTAACCCCCTTCGGTGGAGTCCGGGGAAGTGGCGGGGGAAGCTGGGGCGCTGGTTTGAGCGGCTCGGATTTTCTGAGCCAGTTCGGCCGGCGTGGTGATGTTCAGCTCCGGCGTGGCGTCCACGGCCACGTCGGCACTCGCGAGTTGATACTTGTAGGTTTTTCCCTGTCCACCGCTCAGGATTTTCAAATAGCGGTGATGCAGGTCGGGGAGGTACTTCTCCAGCGCCCGCGATTCAATGCCAATGTGCTTCGCCAGGTCGCTACGGGTGAACTGGACGTGTTCAGCCTTCAAGTTTGTGGCGGCGGCTGTCTTCCCCACCCAATCGACCGTGCGCTTCAAAATGTCGCGGGCGTGGGCGTGCAGGTCGTCAACGGCCGAGAGGATCACGCGCATCGCCAGTCCGTAAGCAATCGCATAATCAGCGACCGTGGCTTCGATAAATTCGTGTTTCACGCCGTTGATCACTTCGGTCTTAACTTCCCGCTGGAACTGGTGCAGGAAAGCGACCGCCTGGATCAGCGCGAGGAAGCGTTTGAAATCGCGGCGGGTACGGATCAGGAACGCCGGGAACTCGATCAGTTCCGCGAACGGGATGTCCACGCGGAGGCCCTTGCGCAACAGGCGCTGAGCGTTCTTGTGGGTGGTTTTCAGCAGGTCCAAACGCGCACCGTTGAGCCGGCCTTCGCGGGTGGCAGCGCGGGCATGGAAGCGCTGGACCTTGCGCGTCTGCCCCTCGGTAATATCGACGGTGAGCGAGAAACCACGGGTGGCGTTTTGCTCCTCGATGCTTAGCGCCGTCGTCGCGTCCGTGAACGCGATGGGGCCTTTGACTGTCTTCTCCTGCGTGATGATTTCTTCCGTGTCCGGGTCTTTGACCGGGATCAGCAGCGTGAGTTTGTGTTCGGATTGCAGCGTGCGAATCGGGTATTCCGCGTCCTCCAGGCCATCGCGTTCTTCGATCACCACCCAGCGGTGCATGAGGGCATCTTCCGGCATGTGATACAGCGCACGCGGCGTCGTGCGCGACAGCCTGAACAAATCTTCCTCCGGCATGAACAGGGCCACCACATGGATGAGCGCGGTCTTGCCCGCGCTGCTGGGCGAGAGAATGTTGGCCGACATCGGGTCATTCATTCGGCGGGACGTGGCGACAAGGAAAAGCAGCACCTTGTTTTCGTCCTCGCCGACGTAGCCGTTGGCTTCCAGGTCATCGCAGATGCGCTTGATCAGCAGCGGGTCACGCAGTAGCGACATCGCGGCTTCGCGTTCTTCGTCCGTCATCGCCGGGACGGCTTCGGCCGCGTTGCGAGAATCCTCGGCAGCCTGGCGCACGCAGGCTTCAGAGACGCTGTCCTGAATCAGCCGGCGGTGCTGCGTCTTTTTCAACGCGGTGAAATGATCCCAGATGATCGAATCGGCGGCGACCAGCACGTCGTCGCGCATGAGGATTTTGGCCAGCATCGCCGCGAGGCGCTTGACCGCTTCGATCGCTTGCAGCGGCGGCAGGTTTTCCGATCCGCACTGCGCGGCCAGCACCTTCAAGAAACGCGTGCCGGTCGTCAGGAATTCGTCGATGTCGGCGCGGCTTTTGTCGCGGAAGTAATCGGCCGGATCGACCTTCGCGCCGTTTTCTCCGGCCGGCAGTTCCGAGATCGTCACCTCGATCTTGTGCGTGAGCAGCGCCAGGCCGCTTTGGATCGCACCCTCCACCCCGGCCTTGTCGCCGTCGGGAATGACGGTGACGGCGGCGGCCGTGCCCAAGCGCTGGAACAGGTATTCCGCCTGCTCATTCGTAATGCGGTTGGTCTGCGCGGCCACGGCCACCACGCCTTGCTGTGCGAGCATCATCGCGTCGAAGGGGCCTTCCACCACCACGATCTGGCCGCATTCTTTGTCGAGCAACTGCGCGCCGAAGGGAATGCTGCTCGGGATGTGGGGCGAGACAAACGGGTTCTTTTTCGAGTGCGTCAGCAGCTTCATGTACTTCGGCGTGTTGGGCGTGTCCGAAGTCACGCGGCCAGTGATGTCGATCACCCGGCCGTCCGGCAAGAGCGTCGGCAGTGTCAGCCGGTTCTCGATGATCTGGCGGCGCACGCCATTGTCGCGCATGGCCAGCCCGGATTTCACAAGCAAGTCTTCAGGCCAGCCGTTTTCGACCATCTGGTCGATGGTGCCCGGCACCGCCGAACCAATCAAAAACTTCTCGATCGTTTCGGCGTTCAAACCGCGCTCTGTCGCGTACGCCTGGTCTTCCGGCGTCAGCTTCTCGTGAGCCAGCGTCGCGAATTCGGTGCGCGCCGCGATGGCGTCCGCCAACTCCACTTTGGCGTTGTCGGCGTCCTCGTCGATCTCGCTTTCGGTCGGGAGCGGGACACCGGTCAGTTCGCTGAGTTTCTTCTGCGCTTCGGCCCGCGAAATGCCTTCGACTGCCATCACCAGTTGAATGTGATCGAAGTATTTCTTGCAGGAGAAACAGTACGCGTGGTCGGCATAATCGCGGCAGCACGTGCCGCTGGATGATGCGTGTCCCGTCGGACACGCGTGGCCCTGGCCTGCGGTCCACGGCAAGCCGAGAATGTTTACCAGTTCGACAATCGACATCTTCGCCGCCACTTCGGCCGCGAAATCCTGCGGCTTGACCATCGGGTCATCCGTGGTATTATTCGATTGCCTGATCGTTGCTCTTGCCCCGTTTCCGGTTCCAGCCGGGACGGGGCCTTCATTTGCGCCTGCGTTCATCGCTCTCCTTCATGCCTTGAAAAAGGCGGTCCCGCCCCCGCTGCCCGTTTCGGTTGGTGGCCGGGAAAGGGCGAACGCGGAAGGTCAGGACCGCCAGTATTCAAAATGGAATTGCCCAGCCACCAATTGCTGGCCGGCATTATGGAAAGAGCTTGAAAACGCCGAAATGGGACAGTTCAAAAGTCAATTGTCCCTAACTCAGCGTGTTGGTTTTTCTGCTGGTGAAGCGGCGGGAAAAGAGCGTCATCGCGTGCTGCTTGCGCTTTCGGCGATCTGACGGATACTGACGAACTCGCACCGATCGTTTTTCTTTTAAGCGCACCAGGCCGGTTCACGTGCCGGGCGTGGTCGGTGTCTCAGGGTCTCCAGTCATGCCGACGCTCGAATTCAAAGGGAAGTCATTTGTTCATTCGCATCACTTGTCCGTGCCGTTCCGCGAACTGGTGATCGACGCGGAGAAGTCACGTCCGCTCGACGGCCAGAAACCGTCGCTTCAAGACAACCTCATCATCCACGGCGACAACCTGCACGCGTTGAAAGCGCTGCTGCCGGTTTACGCGGGCAAAGTGGACTGCATCTTCATCGACCCGCCGTACAACACCGGCAACGAAGGCTGGTGCTACAACGACAACGTGCGCAGCCCGCTCATGCGCGAATGGCTGAAGAAGTCGGCGAATCCGGTTGAAAAAGAAGACCTGGAGCGCCACGACAAATGGCTGTGCATGATGTGGCCGCGTTTGAAACTGCTGCACGAATTACTGGCGGAGCACGGCAGTATCTGGATCACACTTGACGACAACGAATCGCATCGAGCGAAGATTTTGTTGGATGAAATTTTCGGGGAAGAGAACTTTCTCGGCAACGTCATTTGGGAAAAGGCAGACAGCCCGCGTATGGATGTGGAGTTTTTCTCAGAGCGTCATGATCACTTACTTGTTTACGCTCGCGATGTTTCATCTATTGAATTTCATCGTATACAAGGCGAACCCGGTGAAGTACCGGATCACTACGACAAGGAAGATGAGACTGGGCGTAAATACTACCTCAAGCCGTTGCGTGCGATGGGTGGACAAGGCGAAACGCGTAAAGCTCGGCCGAAACTTTATTACGGAGCCACGGCACCAGATGGCACGCTGATTTTCCCCAAATTAAAGGATGGAACTGACGGGGCGTGGAGATGGAAACAAGACAAATACAAAAGGGAAATTGCGCGGATCGAGTGGCGTAAAGGCACCGGTGGGTGGACACCGTATTTTCGCATTTACGCCGACGGAAGCGATGGGGTTCCGCCTGAAACCATTTTCTTCAACTGTGACGTTGGAAGCAATCGAACGTCAAAAGCGGAGATCAGGGCAATTTTTTCGGGCGGCGTTGATTTTGCCACTCCAAAGCCAGTTGATCTATTGACGACCATATTGGAAATCGCAGCCAACAAGGATTCCATTATTCTCGATTCGTTCGCCGGCAGCGGAACGACGGCGCACGCGGTGCTGGCGTTGAACAAGAAGGACGGCGGCAATCGCAAATTCATTCTCGTCGAAACCGAAGACTACGCCGACACGCTGACTGCGGAACGCGTGCGGCGCGTAATTCAGGGCTACGCATTCGAGGGCACCCAGCGCGAAGAACTCCTGCGCGAACCACTGACCTGGACCAAGCTGAAAAAGGCAGGCGACTTGCTCGAAAAAGCCGAGGCCGCCGCGCAGTTTGACGGCGCGAACTTCGACAAGATCGTCAAGACCGTTGAAGACGGCGCACTGGTGGTGATCGGCGAGCGCAAAGTGAAAGAAAAGACCCAGGGGATTGGCGGCAGTTTCACCTTCGCCACGCTGGGCAAAGAAATGTCCATCGACGCGCTGCTGGCGAACGGGCTGCCATCGTTTGAAGAACTGGCAAAATACGTCTTCTACACGGCGACCGGGCAGACGCTGAGCGCCGTGCCGAAGCAGAGCACCGTAACGCGGGGTTACATCGGCGACACCGAACTGTACCGCGTTCACCTGCATTATCAGGCCGATAAAAAATGGCTGAAGAGCAACGATGCCGCGCTGACCGAGGCGATGGTCGATGAGATCGTAAAGGCCAATACGGTGAAAAAGAAGCTGCTCGTGTTCGCCCCGGCAAAATACATCAGCCAGCGTGATTTGAATAAGAAGGGCGTGGATTTCTGCCAATTGCCGTACGCGATCCACCGCATCCTGGGGGATTAGAGCGCCCGTGCAGCTTAAAGATTATCAAACCAAAGTCCTCGACGACCTGTGCCTGTACCTCCACGCATTGAACGAGCAGCGCGTGGCGGCGGAAGACGTATTTGAATTCCATCGAAGTAAAGGCCGCACCGTTGCGCTGGATGACTATTGCACCAAAACGTGGGAGTCCTTGGCCGGTTCGTTGCCGGCGGCGAAGAATGAACAGGGGCAGATGTTCGTTCCGCCGTATGTGCCGCGCAAAGACGGCATGAAGCGCCCGGTGCCGTGCGTGTGTCTGAAAGTTCCCACCGGCGGCGGTAAAACGCTTTTGGGCGCGGCATCCGTTGAGCGGATCGGCGTTGAGTATTTCAAACAGCAAACCGGCCTGATCCTGTGGATAGTACCGTCAGACGCGATTTATTCGCAGTCATGGAAAGCGTTCGCGAACCGTGAGCACCCGTATCGGCAGATGCTCGAACGTGCCTGCGGCGGCCGGGTGAAACTGTTGGAGCGCGGCGACCGTTTCACGCGGCAGGACGTGAACGAACAGCTCTGCGTCATGCTGCTGATGCTGCAAGCGTCGGCACGTAAAACAAAAGAGCAGCTCAAGATGTTCCAGGACAGTGGCCTGTTCACGAGCTTCTTCCCGGAAGTGGACGACGCGCCGGCCAATCAACGGCTGCTTGAGCAGGTGCCGAATCTGGATCGCAACGATCTGCTGGAAAGCGACGGCATGGGCATGTTGTCGATCAAACACAGTCTCGGCAACGTGCTGCGGTTGGTGCGGCCGGTCGTGGTGATCGACGAAGGACACAAGGCATATTCCGAGATCGCGCTGAACACGCTGGCCGAATTCAATCCGCGCTTCATCCTTGAAATGTCCGCCACGCCCAACAGCGGCAAGGCTCACGCCAGCAACGTGCTGGTCAACGTGACAGGCAGCGAACTCAAAGACGAACAGATGATCAAGCTGCCGATCAATCTGATCAATGAAGGCCGGGCTGACTGGAAGCACACGCTGGCGGCGGCGAAAGAGAAGCTCGACGATCTGCAAAAAGACGCCCGGAAATGTCACAACAATGAAGGGCGCTACATCCGCCCCATTCTATTGATTCGCGTGGAACGAACGGGCCGGGATCAGCGAGACAAAGCCACGATCCACGCGGAAGACGTACGCGAATACCTGCTCGAAAAGCTGGGAGCGCCGCCTGACCAGATCAAAGTCAAGTCGGCGGAAATGGACGAACTCGACGGCATAGATTTGCTGAACGATCTTTGCCCGGTGCGCTACATCATCACGAAAGATGCGTTGCGCGAAGGCTGGGATTGTCCGTTCGCGTATGTCCTGGCGGTGCTGTCGAAGACCACGGCAGCAACGGCGTTGACGCAGATGATCGGGCGTGTGCTTCGCCAGCCTCATGCGAAGCTGACCAACGTGCCGTCGTTGAACGAATGCTACGTGTTCACCTTCGACCAGGAAGTACAGACGGCTGTGCAGAGCGTGCGGCGCGGGCTGGAAGAAGAAGGCATGGGTGATTTGGGGGCGAGCGTCCGGGCGGTGGGCGAGGGCGTTGCGCCGGGATCGAAGCGGGAGACGCTGCGGCGGCGGAAGGAATTCGAGGGCTTGCAGATTTTTCTGCCTCGGGTGCTGTCGAAACATTACGTACGTTGAACCAGTTTAAGCCGCGTATCGGAAGTACGCAACGCGCTCTTTGG